>NZ_CP157940.1:2565709-2886423 GCF_040207125.1 Lacrimispora sp. BS-2 | reverse complement strand
TTGTAAAAATACCTTTGCCGGATGAAAATACCCATACACTGGCCATAACCTCCGGGAAATGGACAGTATCTGTGATTACGCTGGGAGAGCGGGGAAAGAGCGCTGTGGCGGAGAAAGAGCTTATGGAAGCAGATCTTTCCCTTCCATCAGATATTCCATATGTGATACTTACAAAGGCAACCATTCCTCTGACCCAGTACGTGAAATTTATCCGGCAGGGTGATGACCTCTTCATAAAGCCCACCGCAACTACGGTAGATACCTCAGAGGTCCAAGCGCTGGCAAACGTGCAGAGTCCAAGCCCGAAAGTGGAAAAAAGCTATATCCTGATAGAGGAAGATAACCGGACAACAACCGGCCTTATGAGGTTTGCTTCGGATGCGGTAGCAAGTGCGACAGCCGCACCGCCTGCGAGCCTGGAGGGAAAGGAAGAAACGGCCACAATCGCCGTATTGTTTGATTTGGCAGCCAATAATATCATTGCAGACAGTCTGGAAATTGAAACCTCGTCTGTAGAGGCGTTTCTGTCTAAATGGGAGTCCTCGGAGAAATTGATTGCGTTAAATGAGAACCTGACCCTGAGCACAGAGGCGAAAGACCTCAAAACAAGAACCTGGAAAAAAGCTGAGGAACTGCCCCGATATGTGAAGTATTTAACAGACAAAGGCGGTTACGGAACAAAAGTTGAGCTGTTAACAGGAAAAACGGATAATACCAATCCGCCTGAGCTGACCATTGCCCCTTCATTGAAAGGAAAGAGTGCGGTCATACAGCTAAGTGAGGAAAATGAATCCTGGTACCGTTCAATTACTGAAATTGAAATTCCTTACGGTGAAACCAAGACCCATTATTATCAGGAAACCAATACCTTGTCCTCAGATGGAAAAACTGTGACACTGGGAGTGGAGGCCATCAGCGGTCCCATGAATTACGCCGGGACTTATGAGGTTACGATTCATTCCTTCGGGTTTGATGATGTGAAAGGTACTCTTTCTGTAGTAGAGCAGGCTCCAAACTTTACTCCCACATGGGAGGACAGTAACAGCCGTTTAAGATTAAAAGCGGACTTTTCTTACTATGCAGACCGGGTAAAGGCAGTCACTGTAAACGGAAACCGACTGGAAACCGGCAGTTTTAAAAATGATATCAATAGTCTTTATATTTCTTACCGTTATCTGGTAAACGGGAAAAATACCTTTGAAATTCAGGCAGATGGGTATGAAAATACCAGCTTTGAGGTTGAATCTCCGGCAGGGTTTGTCACTCCTAAGAAAGCAGCGTCTGTTACAGCGAGAGAAGTGATTGACGGTTCTTCCACTATGGTATTTGACATCGGCTCCTGCCAGGAGGGAAGTGAAGAGATGGAGTGGTTCCAGGCGTTGGAAGCCGGACATCTAAAGCTGACATATTCATCATATGGAAGCGTATCAGGTCTTTCTCTTACAAAAGAAGGCGACAGCTTTACGGTCACTGCAAAAAGTACTGCAATGTCTTATTACAATAATTACACTATGCAGATCGCAGTACCGGGATACGATATAGTAACCGTAACCTTTACTCCCGTAAAAGCACCGCCTGCTGTAACACAGCAATGGAACTTAGAAAATTATAGTCTGAATCTTACCAGTTCTTCCAATGCCATGTACTTAAGTTCCTATGTGACAAAGGTAATTTTAAATGGAATGGAGCTGAAAAAAGGAGAAAGCGCTGATTATACGGTTTCCTATGACCGTGGGATCGAAATGTTTGCCCATAACTTTACAGCCGGAACTTCATATAAAATTGAGCTTTATGCTTCTTCCTATGCTATGACTGTATTGGAAGGTACAACTCCCGCAGATTTAATAACTCCTTTGGAAGCCCCGGCACTTAAAGCGGAAGCCGTGCCAAAGGGAAGTGATGTAACGGTGACGGTATCAGGAGAAGCAGCCAAATGGCTGGATAAGATCAGTTCAATAACAGTGGCAAGCTCCTCCGGTTCTTCCGGCAGTGCAGCCAGTTATACTAAAACAGACGGTGAATTGATTTTAAATTCCAGCAACTTTTCCTATTCCGGAACTTATATCATCACAGTAAAAGCCAATGGCTACCGGACGGCTCAGGCAGAAGTGAAGATCTTAAATACGGTTGTGGTTACGGGCGCAGTGAATTATGACGAAGAACGTCTGGAGCTGTCAACCAGTGATTCCTACTTTTATGGCAATGCAGCCGTATCCTTAAATGGAACCCAACTGGTGAAGGGCACAGGTTATACAACAAGCGGAAGCAAAATGATTTATATTCCTGCTGCCCTGCTCACGGAAGAAGAGAATCATCTGGTTATATATAATGAGACCTACCAGAAGGTGGAAATGAGCTTTGGAAAGTACATTGCTGCTAAATCGGCACCAAAGCTGGAAATAGAAATGGGAAGCCCCCTGGATAAGGAAAACGCAATTGTTCTGATCGCTGCTGATGGAGATCAGGAGTGGTGGGATTCTTTAAAACAGTCCCACATTTCCGTAAAACGTTCTTCCACCAGTCAGACGGTTACCGGATTTAATGCAAGCTCAGCAGATCAGCTGACGATCGAGTTAAAGGATTCATTGTCATATTCCTATAGCTATACCGTGACAATTTCAGTGCCGGGATACCGTTCCTGCAGCCTCACCTTTACTCCTTACCAGAAAGCGCCGAAAATAGAAGATGAGTGGATGGAAAATGGAGACCTGAAGCTTTCCACTGATACATTCAACTATTTCTACAGTTCCTACAATACGGTTTATCTGGATGGCGAAAAGCTGGTCCGTAATACAGATTATAGCATGAATACAAATACTTCGCCCTATAGCCTGACTATTTTCGCAGATAAGTTTACTTCCGGGGAGCATACGGTAAGGCTTATTTATACAGGGTATTCCAATTATGCACCATATGAAATCACAGTAATAACTCAGAAAAGTGAAAATGGTTTGGCTATGGAAGTAATGGAATTAGCCCTGGAAAAACCAGCTGCAGAAACCGCAGAGAATCAGGGAGAAGAAGGGAATAAGCCCTCAGAAGAAAATGCGGAGGAAAATCTGACAGAAAAAAATGAAGAAGAAAATCTGACAGAAGAAAATAAAGAAGAAAATCTAACGGAGGAGAATCAGGAAAAAGAAACTCCGGCAGAGGAAACCCCGGCAGAAGAAAGTCCGGAAGATAATCCAACAGAAAAAAACCCGGCTGAGGAAACGGAGACGGATGGTTCCCAGAAACAAAATGGAGAGGAGGCATCAGAGGAAAATCTGTCGGAGGAAGAAGGCGGATCTCTGGATGATGCTGCAGAGGATTCTGTACAGGAACAGAGCAATGGGGTCAAAGAGGAGGAAGATCTGCATCAGCTGCCGGAAAATAAGTAAGAGGAGACAGTCGGAGAAAAGGAATTCGGTGGTTTTATACAATAACTTTGTGATTTATAAATAGTTTTTTGATGTTATAAAAATGGAGGAAGCCGGCAGGAGGGGGGGGGCCTGTCGGCTAAGTATGAAAAAAATGTATATAAAAGGTCTCTCTGGCCTGTTTACAGGAATTAATATACGGTGGAAATGTGTTGAGAATTTGATGAAAATGTGAAGAAATTGTGAAAAGAATAAATAAAAATGGAGCACCGCAGGATTGGGGAAATACGGCACTCCTAAGAAGAGTTATATAAATTATAGCGCAAGTAATCGATTAAGTAAAGAGAAATAAGTAACTTTTTATAGATTATATGTTAATATTTTGTGAATATATCATAATTCCCAATATAAAATATAAATACTAGTGTTAATTCCCTATTGCCATTTTATTCTTGGGATTGTGGCGGATTCTTCTGCTCATATTGGAAGCCCTTCTGCATAAAATATATCATATGCTTCATTTGAAACAGGCAGGAGGCTGCAAAATGGAAAAAATACTGGATAATCGGTATTATGATCTGATCATAAGTAATGCCATGGTTCCAACCTATAATACTGGTGATAATATTACTATGCTGAATGAAATGAATTCCCTGCTGCATATAACAAAGGATCAGATGGATGCCTGTGATCTTGGTGCAAATCCCTATCATTCCTTTCCGGCTTTATATACCCTGGAATCATCGGTCAGCATTGAGAAATCCGGCGTTGGAGCGGTTCAGAGAACGCCTGGATTTGGTCTGATTGGGCGAGGGGTAATCATCGGTATTGTGGATACCGGTATTGATTACCGCCATCCGGCATTTAAGTATAATGACAGAACAACCAGAATTCTATCCATATGGGATCAGACACAGGTGGGAAGTACACCTCCAAGGGGGTTTACCTTTGGAGCTGAATATACCAAAGAGCTGATTAATTTTGCATTGATATCTGAAAATCCTTATGCAATTGTTCCCACGGTTGATACGATACGTCACGGAACCGCCATTGCAAGCATCATTGCCGGACGGCCTAATGATGCTTATAATTTCAGCGGTATTGTTCCTGATGCGGATCTTCTGGTTGTAAAATTAAAAACGGCAAAAGAAAACTTAAAGAATCTGTTCTTTGTTCCGGAAAATGCTTTGTGCTATCAGGAATCCGACATCATCCTTGGAATCCGGTATCTGGTTACTACTGCCCAAAGGCTGAACCGGCCTCTGGTCATATGCATTGCTCTTGGAAGCAGTCAGGGAGGGCACGACGGAAGGGGAGCCTCCAGCGTCTATCTGAATTATCTGGTACAGCAGCCCAAAATCGGGGTGACCGTTGCTGCCGGGAACGAAGGAGACAGCCGAAGGCATTATTTCAACAGTACTCAGTCAGAGCCTTATGTAAACGGCTTCCGGTTAAACGTAGGAACCAATGATAAGGGACTTTCCATGGAAATCTGGCCATACATACCTTCCAGGCTTTTTATAGAGATCACCGCTCCCACCTGGGAGTCATCACCGATCATTTATCCGACCTTTGGAGAATGCAAAAAAATTGAATTTCAATCCGTAGGAAGCACTGTCTGGGTGAATAATATTATTTTTGAGGAGGGAACCGGTGATCAGCTGATTCTGGTACGTTTTCAAAATATAGCCAGCGGAACCTGGTATTTTAGAGTTGGAAGCACTGAGAATGAAGCTTTTTCATTTCATGCCTGGCTGCCTTCTGGAAATTTAATATCAAATGAGACCTTTTTCCTGGATTCCAATCCGAATACGACCATAACCGCTCAGGGAGATGCAGTACATCCTCTTACTGTTACGGCCTATAATTCTATGGATGATAATATTCTTAATGAATCAAGCAGAGGATATACCAGAATGGGGCTGGTAAAGCCTGATGTTGGGGCTCCCGGCTACCAGCTTCCCTGTGCGCTTCCTGACTTTCAATATGGAACCGCTACCGGTACCGGAGCTGCGGCCGCCCATGCGGCAGGGATCGCGGCCATGGTAATGGAATGGTCCTACAATAAAGGAAACTATACGGCTGTTACCGGATATCAGGTCAACCGCCTGATGATACGCGGAGCAAAGCGGGATCCATCGTATGTTTATCCCAACAATGTATGGGGGTACGGGCGGCTGGATGCGGAAAATATGTTTAGACAGATGACAACATTTTAAGATCAGGACCTTCAGACTGGGCGGGGGATTTTCTTCGGCAGTCTGAAGGTCTTTTCTGTGATGGGCCGGACATGTATCCGGTGGGAGAACAGGAACGTTTGAGGAAAAGAAAGCATCAATTAAATCAGGTGATTATCACCGGGCTAAAGGGGTTAAGGCTAAATTTCTGAGTGGGGAAAGGATTATTATGGAAGAAATTATAAAATATGTGAAACCAGAACTGGTTGTAGTGGCGGTGGTCCTTTACCTGCTGGGGCAGTGGATCAAGCAAAGCCAGACGATTAAAGATAAATATATCCCGATGATTAACGGAGCAGTGGGCATTGTTTTATGCGGTGTTTACGTAATGTCCATATGTGAGGTTCACACCATCCAGCAGATCGCTACGGCAGCATTTACAGCAATTACCCAGGGAATACTGGCTGCGGGGCTGAGCACGTACGTTAATCAGCTGATCAAGCAATCTGGTAAAACAGAATAAGGTATGCCGTTTGTGACAGGGGTCTGGGATTTGCCCGGGCCCTTATCATATGATGCATAGATCAAAATGGCGGGTTTTCGGAAACCCGGCCCGCCTATTTCCTTTTTTTAAGTTCTTTTCTGATCCTGGGTTCTATTCCTCTGCGCTCCATTTCAGCCATGATGTTCTCGAATTCTCCGGGAGGAGCAGAAGGAGGGATTACCTCCCTGCTGGCTGCCTCTAACCGGTTGAATTCTTTCTCCAGGCTTTTTTCGTATTTCTTATTCCAGTGTCTCATACTATCACCTCCCAGAAAATTATATAACAGTTGTAAAGCTACTTTTATGTAATGTTCTGGATATAGGGAAGAAAGTTAGTTTTAGAGACAATTATAGTTCTCATTCCATTAAATGCTGGTAAGCTGCCTGAATAAATTAGTCACATTCACCTGGCCGTATCCCCATATGTTATTGGGATAGGTGGATGAGCTGGCCCGCGTGGCCCCTCTCATAATCAGCCGGCTGACATCAATGCCGTTGATCGTGTTGTAATGGTCCCTGACAATGGCCCACTCAAAAACCATGGAAATAATGCCGGCTGCATGGGCAGCAGCAGCGCCTGTTCCTGTTACAGAACCGTATCCGCCTCCAGGAACTGCACAGGTGAGCTGGTAACCGGGAGCTGCAATATCCGGCTTAACAAGGCCGATTCTTGTATAGCCCCTGCTTGATTCACCGAGAACTGAATTATTAATCTGGTTGTAGGCAGTAACAGTCAGCTGGCGTCTGCCGTTTCCAGGTGAGGTGATGGTGGTATCCGGAGAGGAATTAAGAAAAAAGGTCTGGTCGGATATAAGATTGTCTGCAGGAAGCCAGGCATGAAAGGACATAGGTTCATTATCTACACTCCTTATCCGTATACGCCAGATTCCGGGAGTGGTGTCCTGAAAGCGGACCAGGATCATCTGGTCTCCGGTTTCCTCTTCAAACAGATAGTTGTTGATATAAAGTGTAGTAGGAGTGAATACAAAGTTGAATGTTCTGCAGTCGCCGATGGCAGGATAAACCTGTTGGGTGGATTCCCTGTTTGGTGAGGAAATGTCAATAGAAAGCCGTGCAAGAGAATATGACCAGATTTCCATGCCAAACATTTTATCATTTTCCCCTATTCTCAATTCGAAATCATTGTAATAAGGCTCTAATAAGGTGGAATTAAAATAATGTCTTTGGCTATTTCCCTCATTACCGGCAGAGACGGATATGCCGATACCGGGCTGAATTGACAGGTCATTTAGGTAACCGCTTAGAGCGCCTCTCCCGTCATGGCCTCCCTGGTTGCTCCCAACGGCAAAGCAGGTGACCACAGGGCGGTTAAATCTTTCCTGAATGGTAAGGGAATAACGAAAGCCGAGCATAAGATCGGATTCCTGAAAGCATAAAGCATCATCGGGAATAAAATAAAATTTTCTTAGATTTTGTTTTGCTTCCTTCAGCTTTACGATCACCAGGTCAGATTGAGGGACTACCCCGCTAAAGGCTTCCAGTATATTGGGAGTACCGGCGATAACGCTTGCAATGGCTGTTCCGTGTCCGTTGGTGTCTGTTGTTGGCACAACGGATAAGGGGTCTTCAGAATTCAATGCAGCATTGATTGTATCCCGGCTGTATTCCGTACCAAAGGTAAACGTATCAGGTGGAGTACCCTCCTGCTGAGTCTGGTCCCATATGGTGAGGATACGGGTCGAACCATCGCTGTTGCGGAAAGCAGGATGCTGGTAATCAATACCTGTATCAATGACTACAACAATTACGCCCTGTCCGAACAGAGCTAAGGCAGGATTTCGCTGCACCTCCCCAATACCGGTCTGCTCAAGACTGACTGTAGAAGTGGGGGTATATATAGCCGGAAAAGTGTGATAGGGATAATTTACCAGATCGCAGGTGTTTATGTCTACAGTCGGGACATGCAGCAAGGAATGCCGGTTATTTAAATAGGTAATGTTATCATCACTGGGAGCTGAAACCACTGGATTGGTAATGATTAAATCATAATAATTGTTATCCAAAACTTTTTTCACAGTTAAATCTCCTTGCTGTTACTGACAGCAGCAATCATGTATTAAGCAAAATGAGAGAGGCTGTCTGAAATTGGGCTGTCCTGGCAGTGATGCCGGGCTGATATGCATGTTAAATGATATGGCAGCAGACGAAAAAATATGAGAGATGGATTGGCAGATCTTCCACAAAAGGCAAAAACACCGGGAAGACTTGTATTTACAAGAAATCTCGGTGTTTTTATCAGGTCAGGAACAAAAGAAGAGAGAGGAGGAATCCTGTCTTTTGGAAGCTTATTTCCACAGCTTATGTTCGCTTATTATAATTGACTCCTCCAATGATCCAATCATTTCTACTGAAATTGTGTTTATCACGGTCCTAAATGTCTCATTGCACTTAGAAACATCAAAATAAGCCCTTTCCAGTTTTTCTATAGAGTGCAGATTTCCAAGAGTTAAATGGGGACAATAAGGCTGTCCTTTGTTATACTCCCTCAATACACCGGAATATAGCCTTTCATGGATTTTAAGAATATGTTCCTTTCCTTCTATAATATTTAAAAATAAATAATTCCCAAATTCATCAGGCTGCTTCGAAACTCCATGGAGAGTGATTTCAAAGGGTCTGATATTCATAAGCTTATCATTTAAATGTCTGTTTAATTTATCATTACTAATGTTGCTTTGAAACGGAAAAACTAAAGTGATATGCGGTTTAACAAGAGCGGATAATGGGTCGTATTGATCCCTATAGAATTGAATCACATCCATGTTATGAAACTCTGGAAATATCATGATTGTCCTTGTATTCATATTGACGCCCCTTTCTAGATCTATGCTTCCTTTTATTTTGTGGCAGGTATGCTTTGGTTAATCTTTCGGCTGATCGCTGAGAAAGTTAACAGGGGCGGTAATAACAGCCTTCTTTTTCTGATATTTCCGTAACCGCCATTTTGCGGTTTTTCCCATTGTTTTACCGGCTGTGACTGCGGAGGGACTGAAAAGATAATCTTGATAGTTATGAGTTAGTAAGATAATATATTATTTATGAAGGACTGGGAAAGGAAAGAATTATGGAAGATAAAAAGTGGCTTGAATGGGCGGTTGAATTGCAGGCAATTGCACAGGCTGGACTGTATTATACGAAGGATTGCTTTGACCAGGAACGGTATGAGAGGATCCGGGAGATTTCGGCTGAAATAATCAGCAGGCAATCAGAAATGCCTGTTAAAAAGGTCAAAGATTTATTTTGTTGTGAAACAGGATATCAAACTCCCAAGATAGATTCCAGGGCTGCTATTTTTAAGGACAACAGGATTCTCCTGGTAAAAGAAGCCGATGGAAAATGGTCATTGCCAGGAGGCTGGGTCGATGTGAATTTATCGGTAAAAGAGAATATCATAAAAGAAGTCATGGAAGAAGCCGGTCTCAATGTCAAGGTCGAAAAAGTCATTGCTGTGCAGGACAGAGAAAAACATAATCTTCCTGCCTATGCCTATAAGGTTTGTAAAATTTTCATACAGTGTTCCGTTCTTGGCGGTTCATTTAAAGCAAATAATGAGACTACAGACAGCCGGTATTTTTCACTGGAAGAATTACCGCCCCTTGCTACGGAAAAGAACAATGCAGAACAAATAAAAATGTGTTTTCAGGCTTTTTCGGAACGAGACTGGAAAACAATTCTGGATTAGGTATCCGGCAGGTGACTGCAGTGAAATTATTAGGCTGCTGACCATAATATTAGGTCAGCAGCCTTTTTGATCCCAAAACAAGCTTCATATTATGCTTATAACAGTAAGTTATGAATATTTATGTAATAAATTTTTAGGAATATGACAATAGTCATTAGGGCACCTATCTAACCTATCTTGATGTTCATCTGCACTTTTAACGTAATTCATTAGCGGAAGAACTTCCACTGCAATTTTGTCCCTATCTGCTCTTTCTGTTATATAATTCTTGGCATCTTCCAAATGTCGAGGCACTTTACTATATACCCCTGTGCGGTATTTTTCTCCTACATCATTACCTTGTTTATTCACACTGTAAGGATCTATAATCTCAAAAAAATAATCCATTAGTTGAGAAACAGTTACTATTTCAGGGTCAAATTCTGTTTTTACGCATTCAGCATAACCATCATACCCGCCTTCGAGAGTATTTGAATAACCATTTGCTCGTCCTGCTTGAGTATTAATAACACCTTTTAGTGTTTTGATAAATGCTTGTACACCCCATAGACAGCCACCTGCAAAATATATTGTTTCAACCATAGTATTTACCTGTTTTCTTTCATCAAATATAAATAACTTTCATGAGTAGAATACCACCATACTTACTAACTATCAATCAATATTAATTTTCCAATGTGCAGTAATACTTTAAATCCTAATTCAGTCCAAAAGATGGGTGATTTATATAAGTCGATCTTTGAGTAAAAAGAATTTGATTAAATATGATATTATTAAAGTGCTGGGATAATTGGTGACGGTATGAAGGAGACTTAGCCTTATTATAGAAGATATACGTTTAAATGTTTGTGCTGATTATTTTAAGTGAGCCTGTAATAGTAAAATTGTGGCGGTAGTTTTTATGAGAGTGGAGCCTGACTATGAAAATTTTATGGAATCTCTTTGCATGAGCTTTTGTTTTATATTTGTCTTGGAAAAATGACTCCTTTTTCTTGACAATTTTACAGTCAAATGGTATCATCTATGTTGTTGTCAGCGGGTATGGCGGAATTGGCAGACGCGCCAGATTTAGGTTCTGGTGGGAGACCGTGCAGGTTCAAGTCCTGTTACCCGCATGATTCTACTTTGATGAAAATACCGGAGTTCCTTGTAAATACAGGGGGGCTCCGGTATTTTGTTTTTTCGGCAATGCTTCTGATTCCTTGCCGTGTTACATTTTCAAGAATCATAATTATGAATTTAAATAATATTAATCGTAAAGAACTCATATTTATCCTCAATGCAACTTTAATGCCGGTCGGAACAAATCTTACCATATGCGGCTATCGACTGGTATACATGGCAGTCTTTGACGAGTATAATGCAGTCTTCCATCTTTCAAGCTTGCCCGTGGAGTGAGCAGCATCAGTTTCGGCATCAAAAGTTCGGCCAACGGGATCGATGTTTAACAGATATTCAAAGAACTTATATTCATTAAAAGTTATGGCTGAGGAAATGAGCATGAAGAATAAGACTGCATAGCCTTTCATCGTTTGAAAAACCACTAAAAGACGCTTGATATAAGGAAGACTCTCAGAAGCACAAACAAATGGCGCAGGTATAATGTTGAAAATGATTTATCTAATTGGACGATATTAAATACGCAAAGATGAATATACAGGCATTTAAACTCTGTAATATAGAAGAAAAACATTGATATGTACCATATTGTATTATATTTCGACTTTGCAATATAATGTTTAAAATATTAATTTGAAAAATTTCAAATTAAATGTTGACTTTTGTCAAATGCTTTGGTATGATATAACTCGCCGCTGAAAACGGCGGCAAATTTCTTCTAAAACACATCGATGAACGATGAAAAAAGTTTTGAAGAAAATTCAAAAAAAGATTGACAGAAACAACCAGTTATGATATCCTATAAAAGTTGCTGCTGAGACAGCGGCACAGGAAAAAGCACTTTGAAAACAGAAGATTGAACAGTATGTAAAACCCTGAAAATTCTAATAAAATAAGTCATGTTTGATGGCTTTGAATGAGAAAATTTCAGAACGAATACAAGCAATTGTATACGAACCAAACAACAAGTAAAACGGGAAATAAATTAGCTAGTTAGTTGATTTTGACCCCGGATTGAACCGAATGGCAAGTCCAAGCGGTACGCTCATGAAGCTTTGCTTCATTCGCTACCATTTGCTTCGCAAATGTTCGGAGATTCGCAAAAAAGTCCTTATGAAAGCGAGCTTTCAACAGACTTTTCTACAAATCACCGGCCGCTTTCAAAGACTATCTGCTTAAATTTGAGAGTTCGATCCTGGCTCAGGATGAACGCTGGCGGCGTGCTTAACACATGCAAGTCGAGCGAAGCGATTTTAAGGAAGTTTTCGGACGGAATTAAAATTGACTGAGCGGCGGACGGGTGAGTAACGCGTGGGTAACCTGCCTCATACAGGGGGATAACAGTTGGAAACGGCTGCTAATACCGCATAAGCACACAGTGCCGCATGGTACGGTGTGAAAAACTCCGGTGGTATGAGATGGACCCGCGTCTGATTAGGTAGTTGGTGAGGTAACGGCCCACCAAGCCGACGATCAGTAGCCGACCTGAGAGGGTGACCGGCCACATTGGGACTGAGACACGGCCCAAACTCCTACGGGAGGCAGCAGTGGGGAATATTGGACAATGGGGGAAACCCTGATCCAGCGACGCCGCGTGAGTGAAGAAGTATTTCGGTATGTAAAGCTCTATCAGCAGGGAAGAAAATGACGGTACCTGACTAAGAAGCCCCGGCTAACTACGTGCCAGCAGCCGCGGTAATACGTAGGGGGCAAGCGTTATCCGGATTTACTGGGTGTAAAGGGAGCGTAGACGGCAATGCAAGTCTGGAGTGAAAGCCCGGGGCTCAACCCCGGGACTGCTTTGGAAACTGTGTTGCTAGAGTGCAGGAGAGGTAAGTGGAATTCCTAGTGTAGCGGTGAAATGCGTAGATATTAGGAGGAACACCAGTGGCGAAGGCGGCTTACTGGACTGTAACTGACGTTGAGGCTCGAAAGCGTGGGGAGCAAACAGGATTAGATACCCTGGTAGTCCACGCCGTAAACGATGAATACTAGGTGTTGGGGAGCAAAGCTCTTCGGTGCCGCCGCTAACGCAATAAGTATTCCACCTGGGGAGTACGTTCGCAAGAATGAAACTCAAAGGAATTGACGGGGACCCGCACAAGCGGTGGAGCATGTGGTTTAATTCGAAGCAACGCGAAGAACCTTACCAAGTCTTGACATCGGAATGACCGGTCCGTAACGGGGCCTTCCCTACGGGGCATTCCAGACAGGTGGTGCATGGTTGTCGTCAGCTCGTGTCGTGAGATGTTGGGTTAAGTCCCGCAACGAGCGCAACCCTTATCCTTAGTAGCCAGCAGGTAGAGCTGGGCACTCTGGGGAGACTGCCAGGGATAACCTGGAGGAAGGTGGGGATGACGTCAAATCATCATGCCCCTTATGATTTGGGCTACACACGTGCTACAATGGCGTAAACAAAGGGAAGCAAAGGAGCGATCTTAAGCAAACCCCAAAAATAACGTCTCAGTTCGGATTGTAGTCTGCAACTCGACTACATGAAGCTGGAATCGCTAGTAATCGCGGATCAGAATGCCGCGGTGAATACGTTCCCGGGTCTTGTACACACCGCCCGTCACACCATGGGAGTTGGTAACGCCCGAAGTCAGTGACCCAACCGTAAGGAGGGAGCTGCCGAAGGCGGGACTGATAACTGGGGTGAAGTCGTAACAAGGTAGCCGTATCGGAAGGTGCGGCTGGATCACCTCCTTTCTAAGGAAGAAGAAGTAAGGGTTTTATATACTGTTGAGTCTTTGGTTTTCAAAGAAATAAAAAAGAATAATAGAAACACCAAGAAAGACAAAAGATTTCTGGTGCCGATGCGCTTAGGGGAGACACCCGTTCCCATCCCGAACACGATGGTTAAGACTTAAGCGGCCGATGGTACTATGCTGGAGACGGCATGGGAGAGCAGGTGGGTGCCAGATTACTTTATGGGGGTGTAGCTCAGTTGGGAGAGCACCTGCCTTGCAAGCAGGGGGTCAAGAGTTCGAATCTCTCCATCTCCATTTGGTGTAGTTACGAAGGTGTACTTCGAAAAGCTGACGCTTTTCTCAGTCACGGCGTTCCACGCCTATACAATGAAATACAAAACTGCTTATGAAAGCAAGCTTTCAACACAGTTTTCCATTCCATTGTGCACGCTTCTGATTGCATCACGCATGTACCTTGAAAACCACATATTGAAATATATCTAGATAAAGTTTTTATATGTCAAAGTATAAAGACAATATCAAGACATCCGAGGTGTTACATCTAACGATGTAACCAAACAAAACTCGTTAAAGTAACCGTAACGTACGGTGAAATAACAACCTAAGACCAGAGATACAACGCTATGTATCTTAGATTAGTAGCCCGCACCCGCAGGTGAACATCGAATTGGTTAAGCTATAAAGAGCACAGGGTGGATGCCTTGGCACTAAGAGCCGATGAAAGACGTGATAAGCTGCGAAAAGCTTCGGGGAGGAGCAAATATCCTTTGATCCGGAGATATCTGAATGGGGAAACCCAGCTGAGCAAACCTCAGTTGTCGTATGGTGAATAAATAGCCATACGTCGGGAACCCGGGGAACTGAAACATCTAAGTACCCGGAGGAAAAGAAAGAAAACTCGATTTCCAAAGTAGCGGCGAGCGAAATGGAAGGAGCCTAAACCAGTATGCGTGCATACTGGGGTTATGGACTGCAATAAGTGAGACGATTTGTTACCAGAACGGTCCTGGAAAGACCGGCCATAGAAAGTGAAAGCCTTGTATGGGAAAGCAATAGTCAGCGAGCAGGATCCAAAGTACCACGAGACACGAGAAACCTTGTGGGAATTCGGGGGGACCACCCCCCAAGGCTAAATACTACTTAGTGACCGATAGCGCATAGTACTGTGAAGGAAAGGTGAAAAGGACCCCGGGAGGGGAGTGAAAGAGAACCTGAAACCCTGTGTTTACAAGCTGTGGAACCACGTTAAAGGTGGAACCGCGTACTTTTTGTAGAACGGTCCGGCGAGTTACCGTTACTGGCAAGGTTAAGCACTTAAGGTGTGGAGCCGAAGGGAAACCAAGTCTTAATAGGGCGAATGAGTCAGTAAAGGTAGACCCGAAACCGGGTGATCTACCCATGTCCAGGTTGAAGTTTCCGTAAAAGGAAATGGAGGACCGAACGCACATCCGTTGAAAAGGGTGGCGATGAGGTGTGGGTAGGGGAGAAATTCCAATCGAACCCGGAGATAGCTGGTTCTCCTCGAAATAGCTTTAGGGCTAGCCTCGTATTAGTCTGCCGGAGGTAGAGCACTGAATTTCCTAGGGGGCGTCAAAGCTTACCAAAGAATATCAAACTCCGAATGCCGGCCAGATGATGTACGGGAGTCAGACTGCACGAGATAAGTTGGGTAGTCAAAAGGGAAAGAGCCCAGACCACCAGCTAAGGTCCCAAAGTGC
Source organism: Lacrimispora sp. BS-2 (assembly GCF_040207125.1). Lineage (NCBI taxonomy): Bacteria > Bacillati > Bacillota > Clostridia > Lachnospirales > Lachnospiraceae > Lacrimispora > Lacrimispora cavernae. The sequence goes on along the minus strand of NZ_CP157940.1, from coordinate 2,871,093 downwards.
GTGTTAAGTGGAAAAGGATGTGGGATTTCACAGACAACTAGGATGTTGGCTTAGAAGCAGCCACACATTCAAAGAGTGCGTAATAGCTCACTAGTCGAGAGGTCCTGCGCCGAAAATGTCCGGGGCTGAAACACGACACCGAAGCTGTGGAATGTGTATTTATACACATTGGTAGAGGAGCATTCTTAACGCACAGAAGCATTACCGTAAGGAGATGTGGAGTGTTAAGAAGAGAGAATGCCGGAATGAGTAGCGAGATGGAGGTGAGAATCCTCCAGGCCGAATATCTAAGGTTTCCAGAGTAAAGCTGATCTGCTCTGGGTAAGTCGGGGCCTAAGGCGAGGTCGAAAGACGTAGTCGATGGACAACAGGTTGAAATTCCTGTACCGCATATCATCAGAACTGTGGGGACACAGAACCGAAGAAGAACCCGGGAATGAAAAGACCGGGGCAAGCACTAGACTGGCTGGGAAGGCAAATCCGCCCAGCAACAGGAAGGTGTGACGCGTACCGAACATAAGTAGGGAAGTCTTTGTAGGGGCTGTCAAGAAAAGCCGCTATTGTGTGATATGTGCCCGTACCGTAAACCGACACAGGTGGATGAGGAGAGAATCCTAAGGCCGGCGGGAGAAGCATTGTTAAGGAACTCGGCAAAATGACCCCGTAACTTCGGGATAAGGGGTGCCTGGGAAACCAGGCCGCAGAGAATAGGCTCAAGCAACTGTTTAGCAAAAACACAGGTCTATGCAAAACCGAAAGGTGAGGTATATGGGCTGACGCCTGCCCGGTGCTGGAAGGTTACGAGGAGGGGTTAGCGGCAACGCGAAGCTCTGAATTTAAGCCCCAGTAAACGGCGGCCGTAACTATAACGGTCCTAAGGTAGCGAAATTCCTTGTCGGGTAAGTTCCGACCCGCACGAAAGGCGTAATGATTTGAGCGCTGTCTCAACAATGCACCCGGTGAAATTGAAATACCAGTGAAGATGCTGGTTACCTGCGCCAGGACGGAAAGACCCCATGGAGCTTTACTCCAGCTTGATACTGGGATTCGGTACTGCATGTACAGGATAGGTGGGAGGCTATGAAGCAGGGACGCCAGTCTCTGTGGAGCCGATGTTGGGATACCACCCTTGCGGTATTGGATTTCTAACCTGCAGCCATGACCTGGCTGGGGGACAATGTCAGGCGGGGAGTTTGACTGGGGCGGTCGCCTCCGAAAGGGTATCGGAGGCGCTCAAAGGTTCCCTCAGAATGGACGGAAACCATTCGAAGAGTGCAAAGGCATAAGGGAGCTTGACTGCGACACCGACGGGTGGAGCAGGTAGGAAACTAGGACTTAGTGATCCGGTGGTATAAAGTGGGATTGCCATCGCTCAACGGATAAAAGCTACCCTGGGGATAACAGGCTTATCACTCCCAAGAGTTCACATCGACGGAGTGGTTTGGCACCTCGATGTCGGCTCATCGCATCCTGGGGCTGTAGTAGGTCCCAAGGGTTGGGCTGTTCGCCCATTAAAGCGGTACGCGAGCTGGGTTCAGAACGTCGTGAGACAGTTCGGTCCCTATCCGGCGTGGGCGTAGGATATTTGAGAGGAGCTGTCCTTAGTACGAGAGGACCGGGATGGACTGACCTCTGGTGTATCTGTTGGCTATCAAAGCCATGGCAGAGTAGCCAAGTCGGGAAGGGATAAACGCTGAAGGCATCTAAGCGTGAAGCCCCCCTCAAGATGAGATATCCCATCGCAAGAGTAAGACCCCTTGAAGACGACGAGGTAGATAGGGCAGAGGTGGAAGCATGGCAACATGTGCAGCTGACTGTCACTAATAGGTCGAGGGCTTAACCAGGTTGGTTTAGGTAAGAGGAAGAACGGATGAAGATAGATATGTAACAATGTGTGGTTTTGAGGGTATATGCCTCAAAAGAAAAAGTTAAAAAGAGATGTGCGCGAGTGGCTCAGTTGGTGGAGTACGACCTTGCCAAGGTCGGGGTCGCGGGTTCGAGTCCCGTCTCGCGCTCTTTTAATTAGGTGGCTGGAACCTTGATTTTACAAGGGTTTCCAGCTGCTTTTTGTTTTAAAGGCATTGTCTTAATTTCATATTTCTTCCTCCGCAGCTTTTAACCGCGGTAGGATAAGGAGTAATCAAAAAATCCTGAAGCAACAGCCTGCAATTATTTGACAAAGAAAACAAAATGATATAGAGTTAGATACAACTAACACACTACATATGGAGAATAAATGGAAGAATATTTTGGAATTTTAAGAAAATCAGATATATTTCAATTGGCCGATGATGAGACTATAAAACGTGTCCTCTATTGTTTAGAGGGGCATATCAGGCTCTATGGCAAGGGTGAAATAATATATCATTATGGAGATATGATATCGAATGCTGGTATCGTTCTAGAAGGAAAGGTGGAACTTATTGTACCAGGAGCAATCGGAGATGATTCAAGTATAAAGGTGGCTATCCCTTCGGATTCTTTTGGATGTTCACATTCATGTATAACGGACCAGCCTTCACTTGTGACTGTTATTGCAAGTAAAAAAACAAAAATTCTATTTTTAAAAATGTCAAAGCTTTTTAGCCAGGAAGCTATAAAATGTAGATTTGCATCGTTTGTAACAGCTAATTTGTTGAGGCAGACAGCGTTTGCAAATCTTGAACAGAATAGAAGGATCCATATTATGAGTAGGCGTTCTATACGAGACAAAATTTGGACCTTGTTAAACTATACTCCTCTTGAAGGGGATAGATGCTTGATCAATATGAATAGACAGGAAATGGCAGACTATCTTGGTGTTGAGAGAAGTGCATTATCAAGAGAACTCAGCAGAATGAAAAAAGAGGGCTTTATAGATTATAGAAAAAATGTATTTATAATAAATAAATATCAATAAAAGGATTACTTTCGTTGCAGTTGCAATGGAAATAATCCTTTTTTTAATATAAACTTATATAGGAGTTAGTCATAACTAACAGGATAAGGAGGATATTATGAAATTAAAAATTAAAACAAGTTCACTTTTATTAGCATCAATGTTGTTATTAACTGCATGTGTTTCAAATAATAATAAAGATACGGCTGCCTCATCAGTGGTAGAAACCACATCTGAAGAAGCAATAACGGCTGCTGAGGAAGATGAAACAGATTCCAAAGCAGATAGCGGGCTATCAGGTACTCATATGGTAGTAGACCATGCTGGAAATCGTGTTGAAGTTCCAGATAAGATAGAGCGTATTGTAATAGACCAGATTCCAATCTTGTCTACATACATGGCATATTTTGAAGGTTCAGCGCCGCATATTGTTGGGTATAGTGGTTCTTTTAAGGAAACCATATCAGAGACGGCATTAAAGAACATTGCACCTGAGCTGCTTGAATCATCAGATACAGTATATGCACAATCAGACCTGAATATAGAGGAGATCATAAAGCTCAAACCAGATGTGATTTTTTATAATGCGAATAATAATGAGCATGCACAAATATTAGCTTCAAGTGGAATTCCATCCATAGGATTTGCCACAGTAGGCGCAGATTCCCCAGCAGATCCAATAGAAAGGTATAAGCAGTGGCTGATACTTCTTGAGGAAGTGTTTGGAGAGAAGGGTAAGATGAATGGCCTTATTGAAGCAGGTGATAAAATCATTGAAGATGTGGAAACCAGAATAGAAAATATACCAGAGGATAAGCGTCCAAGTACAATGATTTTATTTAAGCTGATAGATGGCGTTCCTCAAGTTGCTGGTAAAGGCGTATTTGGTGATTATTGGCTGCAGCACCTTGGAGTTAAAAATGTTGCAGAGGAGGCAATGGGGTTTGCACAGGTTAGCTTTGAGCAAATATATGAATGGAATCCCCAGGTATTATTTTTAAATGGCCCGGGTCTGCTAAAACTAAACAGGCAGGATGTAATAGATAATAAAGTTGAGGGTGTAGATTTTTCAACAATACAGGCAGTAAAAGATAAGCGTGTATATAACACAACACTAGGTATGTGGAACTGGTTCACCCCTAATCCCGATGCACCTCTTGTATTAGCCTGGCTTGCATATAATACTTATCCGGAAGAATTTGCGGACTACCCTCTGGAAACAGTAATACGTGATTATTACCAGAACTTTTATGGGTACGAAATTACTGATGATGAAATGAAGGGAATGCTCCAATTGCGATGAAAAATACAGTTTGGATCAGGCATAACAAATTCACGATTGCTGCAAAACTGACAATGATACTATTACCAATTGCTACTGCAATAATATGCTTGTGTATAGGAAGAATGAATCTTTCTATTATAGAGGTTATGAACACTTTATTTGATGCAGCAAAGGGGAATAGAGAAAGCCAGAACTATTCAATTGTTATAAATTTAAGAGCACCAAGAATAATAATGGCAATCATTGTCGGAGCTGGTCTTACATGTGCGGGAAATGCCTTCCAGTCACTTTTTTCTAATCCGCTTGCAACACCAGATGTACTAGGTGTTACAAGTGGAACCTGTGTGGGCGCAATCATTGCCATTATTATGTCCATGGGCATCATGGAGACTCAGTTGCTTGCATTAGCTTTTGGACTTTTTGCTGTGTGGATTACCATGGTACTGGCAAGAGATAGAAATGGGCAGTCGGTAGTATTTCTAGTACTAGCTGGAGTAATCATATCGGCATTGTTTAATGCAGTAGGTTCTTTATTGAAATATACTGCCGATCCTTTAGATAAACTTCCAGCGATAACATATTGGCTTATGGGAAGCTTTACAAGTGCATCCTATAAAAAAATCATGGTAGGCTCGCCACTGATACTTACAGGCATTGCAGTTATATATCTGATGAGATGGAAATTAAATATATTATCACTCAGCAGTGATGAGGCAAGAGCGAGCGGAATGGATTTAAAGAAAACGCGCTTAGTTTTTGTACTGGCGGCTACTATAATAACAGCTTCATGTGTTTCAATGTGTGGACAGGTTGGGTGGATAGGACTTCTGATACCGCACTGTTCAAGAATGCTTGTAGGAAGTAACAATCGTTATGTGGTTCCTGTAGGAATCAGCATTGGCGCTAGTTTTATGATTATCATTGATACGTTTTCAAGAAGCATTAGTGTCATAGAACTTCCACTGTCCATTCTTACCGCAATTATTGGAGCACCGGTATTTATATCATTGCTAAAAAGAAATAGGGGGAGCTTACATTGATATTTGAAATACAAAATGGAAGTTTCAGCTATCCAGGCCAACAAAAGATATTAAAGAATATTAACTTTAAATTAAATAAGGGCAGGATTTTATCCGTGCTTGGCCCTAATGGAGTAGGGAAAACAACACTTTTAAAATGTATGGTTGGGCTTTTAGACTGGGTGGATGGTAAAAGCTTTTTATATGGAGAGGATATAAAAAGCATAAATTCAAAAAAACTGTGGTCAAAGGTTTCCTATATCCCCCAGTCTCATGCATTTGCATTTTCAATTACAGGTCTTGAGATGGTTGTTCTTGGACGTAGTGCACATCTTGGAGTCTTTGAACAACCAGGTATCAAAGATATAGAGATGGCGGAAGAAATAATGAAGCAAATAGGGATAGAGAGGCTGGCTAATAAAGACTGTAACCATATGAGCGGGGGAGAACTGCAAATGGTGCTTATAGCAAAAGCGCTTATAAACAGGCCTGATCTCATTATTCTTGATGAACCAGAAACAGGTCTTGATTTCCATAATCAGATACTGGTGCTGAGTCTGATTGAGCGTATGGCGCATGAAGAAGGAATATGTGCTGTTATGAATACACATTATCCTACAAATGCAATTTCTGTTTCTGATGAAGCGCTCATGCTAAATAGTACTGGCGAGTATGTATATGGACAAACTCAGGATATCCTTAATGAAGAGAATATTTCAAAAGCATTTAATGTGAATGTTGCAGTGAATCAATTTCAATATAGCGATCGTATTGTAAAGAGCATTGTTCCAATTTCAATTACGAACGATAAAGGAGGCAGATTATGAATGATTTAAGTATAGCACTGGAAATGATACATAAAAACTATGAAAAATATAAGGATCCTATTCCAATCATAAAAGAATTTGTAATGGGATACAGATGGTTCATGGTATCTGACACCAATGACAGATTATCCATGTCGCTGCGAGTGGGACAGGAAAAAGATTTTGGTGAATATGAGAAAATACTAAAATCCTTCATTGGCAGACCGGCAGACGACTGTGTTTATGACCTTATTAAGCGGTCTGATCCCGAACTTAGAACAATAGCAGCCTGTTTATGCAATCTCTTAAGCAAGCCATTTAACTCAGCAGACAGACTTAAAGATAGAGGAATTATCCGAACAGAAGGGCGTATATTTGACTATGATGTAAAAGATAAAAAGGTTGGAATCATAGGTTATGGTCTATATAATGAGGTTTTTCTTGGAAAGTGTAAGGAATTTCATGCTTTTGATTTTCGAGACCCCAAGGGAATTTTGAATTATAGAATTGGAAATGAGACAAAAGTATATCCAGAAAACATCTATTGGCATCTTGGAGATAATGCTCTTGAACATAAAGATGTACTTGAAAGTCTGGATATAGTAATAATGACTGGTTGTACAATCGTAAATAATACCTATAAAGATATTCTCAAAGCATGTAAAAATACAAAAATCAGAGGGATTTATGGTCCAAGCGCTGAATTATGTCCGGAATATCTGTTTGATCTCGGATATAATTATATATTTAGTGCTTCAGTAAGGGATAAGGAATCGTATTATAAGTCTACGTTTGCAGCGATTCCAGAAGGAATGGATTTATCTTATATGGATTGTTATGAGCTTGGGCGTATCTGAAAAATCATAGGAGGCAGTATTTTGCAAACAGGGGTATATTCAATTTCAAAAAAGCATGTGCCAAAATCAGGCATGACAATATCAACAAATGCGAAACTAGGGAAACAGTCTATTGTACACCATTTTTCACTGGGAAGTGGCACTGATATAAGTTCAGAAGCTTATGATAATCCTGTGATCTATATTGGAGCCTGCGGAACAGGTTTATTTGATATTGGCACAGATGGTAGTTGTAAGCTGCAGATGAATTCACAAAATATAATTTTTTTACATGAGGGAACATTGTGTGGAGTTAATTCCGTAGGAGAAAAGGGACTCATATACACAGAAATACAATTTGAAAAGGGGAGTAAAATGAACGAAATTTTAAAAGCCAATGAGGTATTTGATTTAAAGAATCTTATAGACTATGAGGAGGGGAGCATTGCTAATATTGACCTTGCATCTGGCGAAGGTATGAAGTTTATGATTCTATCGTTTGATGATGGCTGTATGCTTTCTGAACACAGAGCTCCTGGGGATGCATTATTTTTTGCACTGGAAGGAAAGGCAACGATTACCTATGAAGGGAAAAGCTATCATATAAGAGAGGGTGAAAACTTTCGTTTTGAAAATAATGGACTTCATAGTGTTAAGGCAGAAGGAAAATTTAAAATGGCACTTTTACTTACTTTAGAATAAGCTTATTAACCTGATATAATTAAGTTGTAACACTCAAGCTGGACAAGGGGAAAAACCTTGTCCAGCTATTTCTATTTAAATAAGATTTTTTGATCAGCTCCGTCTTTTGTTGCCACATCCCGCTTGCCGCCTACATAATCTGAGTGTTCCTTGATTTTTTTATTGAGTGCCAGCTAAGTCAGCCCCTTTGTTCTGGCGCTGACCTTGCAGCCTTTATAAAACTATTTTTATATCAAATTATCTTATCAGGACACGCGGAGGAATTCCGAATTTCTTTTGAAACGCCTCCGAGAAATGGCTTACGTTTGTATACCCCACAGCAAAGGCCGATTCACTCACGTTATGTTCCCCTTGCTCTAATAACGCAAACGCTTTTTCAAGCCGCTGCTCCCGAATAAACTCATAAACGGTTTTCCCAAAATACTGCTTAAAAGAACGTTTTAACTTACAATCATTCATATGGATTATCCGGGATAATTCCAGCAATGTTGGGGGTGACTCCAGCCGATTCAGAAGAATCTCACGTGCATAAGTCAAACGATCCATATCTGCTCTGGATAGCTGGCTTACATATTCCCTGCTGTTATCTTTGTAAATCAGCCTTTCTATATTAATGGATAACAGCTCTAAAATATAGCTTTCTAACAAAAGCCTGTTTATTTGATCCGCTTCTTTTATAAAACACATATCCAATTTATTTATAATGCTTTCTTCCCGAGCATCGCTTTTAAAACCACAGCAAGAATACCTATCTTTTTGGAAAGAGCGAAATCCAATATTGCTTTTACCACAAACCGCTTCACAAAAACCATCGAACGTGTAAGGGCTGACCCAAATAGAGTATAGCTGAACTTCTTCGCCACTGCTGTATTCTGAATGTGCGCAAGCCTCTCCTAAAAAACCCAGCGACGAATATCCGGGTCGAAGCTCCACAGGCACACGATTTACCTCGCCGTATATGAAATTTTTTCGAGTATAGCTTAGTTCAAACACAGGGGCTGTGGTGCCAGATTGTCTCTTTGTATTATTGGAAAATATACCAGAGGATACCATGATATGTACATCCGGACGTATTGCAATTGTTTTTTTCGGAAATATATTTGATGATTCAAATTTCAACGGTAAATATGACATTTTATCAGTCCTTTGTAATGTCCGTCTTCGAACAAAGAAAATCCGCCGAGGGGCAGAAAATATTTTATTAATCTACTATATTATAGTTAGCTTTAACTAACTAGTCAATAGTTACTTTCTGAAACAAATATCCAGTGCGTACTGCAAGAATACGACTGACCCATATAATTCCGTCAAGGGGCAGAAAAACTCCGTCTAAGGGCAGAAGGTAAGCCGGACTTTTTGTATACTAATTAAGGTTAGCTATTCCTAACTAAAATGCACGATTTACATTAGGAGGTTTAAAGTGAAGAAACAACTTATGATTACAATTTGTCTTATGCTGGTGATGGCACTGGCCGCATGCGCACCTGCGGCAGATCACTCACAAGCATCAGGCCAATCAACACCTTCCGCTCAGACTGCAGAACCAGCAGGTCAAAATGGCGATACCATTACGGTTGAAGACATGAAGGGCCAGGTTGAAATTCCCGCTAATCCGCAGCGAATTGTGGACGTTTCCGGTTTAGCAGATGAACTAATCATTCTGGACATGCCATTTATTGCATCAGCCAATACCAGTATGTATGATGGCATAACCGTTCCGGACTATCTTCAGGAGTATTTCACCAATAACAAGATTGAAATCGTTGGCAACTATTCCGGAGCCGCCGCATCGGGTGATTTGAACCTTGAAAAGATTGCGGAGCTAAAACCGGATCTTATTATTATGAATATCCGGCATGACAAGGTATATGAGCAGCTCAAAGGCATCGCTCCCACGGTGATGATTAACGATGACATCAGCTATGTCAACTGGCGGGGGCGCTTTCAGCAATTAGGGGAGTGGTTTGGGAAAGAGGATGTTGTGACACAGTGGCTTGCTGATTATGATGTAAAGGCCGCTGAGCTTTCCGCAGAGGTTAAGGAAATGGTTGGCGACGAAACCTTTGCTGTTGTGGAAGCCAATTCGGTGCATTTTGGTTCCTACTATGTTTATCGGACCGGAGGCCCGGGTGAACTGATATATGATGAATTAAAGCTGACACCTTCCTCGGGAGTTCCGGAGAATGTCTGGGGAGAAGTAGTTGATGCGGAGTACTTTTCAAAAATTGATGCGGATCACATTTTCTTTTTCAGCGATGACGGCCGGATTGGAGATACAGGAAACAGCCCTGTTTGGCAGAATCTAAAAGCCGTAAAGGCCGGAAATGTATATTATGGTAAGAATGAGGCGCAATACAATATGGCATATACGGCAAACGGCAAACTGCTGTATATGGAAAAATTGGCAAACACCATCCTCAACCGCAGCAATGTTGAATAATCCCAAAGCCCCGGCAAGCCCTTCGCCTATGCCTGTGCGATGGCTTCGAACCAAAACAGGCTTTGCGCTATCTCTTGTTTTGATGGGGAGTGGGTTACTGCTCTCCCTCCTGTTCTCAGCCAGCGTCGGTGTGGCGGGCGGGAATATTAGTATTTTAATAAATACACTTTTTCATCCTGCAGCATCTTCTGACATGGGAAGAATTATGCTGGAGATGCGTATGCCCAGAGCATTAGCTGCCTGCTTTACCGGGGCAGCCTTTGCCCTTGCAGGTGGCGTAATGCAGGGTGTGACGAGAAATCCTTTGGCAGATGCCGGGCTTTTAGGAGTCAATGCGGGAGCCGGATTTTTTGTTGCTCTAACCGCAGTCCTTTTGCCGCCCTTGTCAAGCATCGGTACGATGATTTTCGCGTTTATGGGAGCGGCACTGGCCGTGCTGCTAGTATATAGGATAGGAATCAGCAAGCATAAATCCGGCTCTATTCGGCTCATCTTGGCCGGCAGCGCTGTTTCCACTCTGTTAACTGCATTGAGTCAAGGGATTTCTCTCGCCTTCGGACTTTCAAAATCGATGTCATTTTGGACGGCTGGGAGCTTGTCCGGCATTACATGGCAGAGCCTTCTCCTGACCGTTCCATGGATTGCGGGGGCCGGGCTTATCAGCCAGATTCTTTCTGGAAGGTTATCGGTGCTTGCCCTGGGAGGGGAAAGTGCAGCGGGACTCGGTGTAAACGTATGGGCTGTTCGGATGGCCGGCATCGGAGTGGTGTTGATTTTGGCGGGAGCCAGCGTATCCCTGGTAGGCGGAATCTCATTCCTGGGGCTGATCGTGCCGCATATTGCACGATTCCTTGCCGGTGAGGATTACCGCAGGCTTTTGCCGGTATCCGCACTGTTGGGGGCAATACTGCTTGTGCTGGCGGATATCGCTGCCCGTTCCATTAACGCTCCTTTTGACACACCGGTAGGTGCGCTGGTATCAGCCATTGGCGTTCCGATCTTTCTGGTGCTGACGTACCGGAAGAAAGGAGCAGTTTTATGAAAAAGAAACACAGGCAAAAGCTTGTGCCATGGGTTCTCCTGTTGGCGGTAATCGGGGCTGTCCTGCTATCAATCAACAGCGGCTATTCAAATATCTCTTATTCAGACGTGGCTGCAAGCCTGCGCCATCCAGGCGGCCCGGATGCCTCCGTCACTCTTTTGCATATCCGCTTTCCGCGCATTATCCTTGCTGTCTTATGCGGAATGGGGTTGGCACTGTCCGGCTGCACACTGCAGGCTGTGACAGAAAATCCACTGGCTGATCCGGGGATATTGGGAATCAATGCGGGAGCTGGATTTACAGTTATGCTGTTTTTGACTTTTTTCCCTTCCCTGCACATCAGCACCATGGTCTATCAGCCGCTTTTTGCCATGGCGGGTGGAGTGGCGGCAGCAGGCATACTATACGGATTTTCCAAAAGAAACGGGAAGATCGTACCGTCTTATCTCTTGCTTGGCGGCATTGGCATTTCGGCCGGTTTTTCGTCCCTGATGCTGATTATGGCTGCCGACATGGAAAACAGCAGTTATCAGCTGGTAGCCAGATGGCTGTCAGGTAATATCTGGGGCACCAGCTGGTATCAGGTGAAGGCACTGCTTCCTTACCTGCTGATTCTGATTCCGCTTCTTCTTGCCAAAGCAGATATTTTAGACTTACTGCTTTTGGGAGAAGAAGCATCCCTTGCATTGGGGGTTCGGGTGGAGAGGGAACGAAGAATCTTATTGGTTGTGGCAGTGGCATTGGCAGCCAGCTGTATTTCCGTCAGCGGCGGAATCGGCTTTATCGGATTGGTTGCTCCCCATATAGCAAGAAAATTTGCAGGAGGGCGGCATCATGTGCTCTTGCCTGTATCCATGCTGCTTGGAGGATTACTCCTGCTTTTTGCGGATACCATAGGGCGTTCTCTTTTTGGAGTCATTGAAATTCCAGTTGGAATCGTGATTTCCGTTCTGGCCGCACCCTATTTTCTCATTCTGCTTCGCAGGCAGACATAAGGAGGTGAAAAATTGTGCAATCATGTATTACAGCTGATAAGCTGTCCGCCGGGTATAACGGCATTTCGGTTTTCCGTGACATGGATATTGACATTCCCGCAGGGAAAATAACAACCCTGATTGGCTCCAATGGCTCTGGCAAATCAACCATTTTGAAAACCATGTCCCGCCTTATTATGCCGGACAGCGGAGCAGTCTATCTGGAAGGTCAGTCCATTCACAGTATGCCAACCAGGCTGGTGGCACAAAAGCTGGCACTCCTTCCCCAAGGAGCCCAAACGCCCTCCGGTATTACAGTGAGCGATTTAGTGGAATACGGACGATTTCCCCACCGCACCAAGCTGTCAGGGCTTACATCAAAAGATCAGGAAATCATCCGATGGGCGTTGTCCAGCACAAGCATGACAGAGCTTGCCGACCGGGAAATGGATCAGCTTTCCGGCGGACAACGGCAGCGGGGGTGGATTGCCATGGCGTTAGCACAAAAAACAGATATCCTGTTTCTGGATCAGCCAACTACATATCTGGATGTTTCGCATCAGCTGGAAATCCTGCAGCTTTTGCGGAAATTAAATAAGGAACAGGGTGTTACTGTGGTTATGGTTCTCCATGACCTGAATCACGCCATGATGTTTTCCGATTATTTAGTGGCAATCAGGGATGGAAAAAAACACAGCACCGGTTCGCCGGAGAATGTGATTACACCCCAGACGCTTCGGGAGGTTTTCGATATGGAGGCGGCGGTGATTCGTCATCCTGTTCTGGATGTTCCCGTATGTCTGCCTTACGGCGTAAGAGGACAGGTATTTCAAAAATAGAATCAAAAAATGGAAAACAGAGGAAATAAGCAATGAAAAAAATGACTTTAGTGATGGCTGCGACATTGTGTATCTTGACACTTCTCGCCGGCTGCGGCCGTTCTGCGGATACTTATAAAGCTGGAACTTATACGGCTGCCGCCGAAGGGTATGCCGGTGATGTGGAAGTGGAGGTGGAGTTTGATCAGGGATCCATCCTTTCTGTAAAAGTAACCGATCACAACGAAACCGTTGGTATTGGTGACAGAGCGATTGAAGAATTGCCCCCAAAAATCGTGGAGGAGTTAACTTGGGAGGTGGATGCGGTTACCTCTGCTACGGTGACCAGTGATGCAATCAAGACTGCGGTAAAGGACTGTATAAATCAGGCTAAGAAAAAATAGTTGTTAGGAGGTGAGGGAGGTTGAATACAGAAACTGCTGCAAAACATTCCGCTGTGGGGGGAATCATGACCTTTGCACAAGGGAAAAAGGGGCATATGCTGCTTTCTGCCCTATTGTCTATTCTTGGGGTTGTAAGTGGATTTGTTCCCTATCTCATGATAGGTCAGATTGCCAGCAGCTATCTTTCAGGAAGACTGACCTATAAAAATTTGCTGCTCTCAATTGCCTTGTCTGCAGCAGCATATATTCTCCAAGGGATACTGCACAGTGGAAGTACGCTCATATCCCATCGGTACACCTTTGAAATTCTTGAAAACATTCGCAAAAGTGTAACCGATAAAATGAGCCGGCTCTCTATGGGCACAATTCGGAAGTACTCATCGGGTGAATATAAAAACCTTGTACTGGATGAGGTGGAGAAGCTGGAATACCCCCTTGCCCATGCAATTCCAGAGGTAACCGGCAACCTGTCTGCGTTTTTAATGGCTTTTGTTCTCATGCTGTATATGGATGTCCGTTTGGCTTTCAGCGCTCTGATTACGATTCCCATAGGAATATTGATTATGAAAGCTATGTTTCGTGGATATGGGCAGCGATATGAGCAGTTTATGAAGGCGGGAGATGTTCTCAACCAAACCGTGGTGGAATATATTGATGGAATTGACGTCATAAAGATTTTTAATCAGGCGGACAGCAGCTTTGAAAAGCTTCATCATGCTGTTAACGGCTACAAGGAGTTCACACTGAGATGGTATCGGCACAACTGGCTCTATAAATCGGCATACTATGTGATTTTACCTTCTGCTATTATCGGTGTTTTGCCGGTAGGCATGGTTTTACTTGGGCGGAGTGAGATTTCTTTAGCGACCCTGCTCTTGTTCATCCTGCTCTCGTTTGCGCTAATTTCACCGCTGATTAAGCTAACTGAATTTATTGATAACTTTGCCCTTATTATTAAAACAGAACGTGAGGTGCATGATTTTCTTGCACAGGAAGAACCCCAATATGCTTCTGCTTTGGTAGAAATAAGCGATTACGGGATTACTGCAGAAAATGTCCGGTTTTCCTACAACCAAGCCCTTGTGATGGACGGCGTGAGCGCAGAGTTCCCATCCTCCGGTATTACAGCGATTGTCGGGGAATCTGGCTCTGGAAAAAGCACGTTTTTGCGGCTGATTTCAAGATTTTGGGATATAGACAGCGGAAAGATATGCATCGGTGGCAGGGACATCCGTGATATTCCCCAGGAACAGCTGATGAATAGTATCAGCATTGTCGATCAGGACAATTTCCTGTTTGACATGAGTATTCGGGACAACATCCTGCTGGGGAAGCCCAGTGCAACGCAAGACGAGCTTTTGAAAGCGGTGCAGGCTTCCGGATGCGGGGAAATCATTGACAGGCTGAAAGAGGGATTGGATACCGTTGTAGGCAGCGGCGGCGATTTGCTCTCCGGTGGTGAGCGTCAACGGGTCTGCATTGCACGTGCCATTCTGAAAAAAGCCCCGATTCTGCTGTTAGATGAGCCTACCGCCAGCATGGATATGGAGAACGAACGAAAGGTGCAGTTGGCCTTACAGGAGCTGGTACAAGGAAAAACTGTCATTATGGCAGCGCATCGGCTAAAGACCGTTGCAGGTGCGAAACAAATTCTCGTAATGGATCACGGGAAACTGCTTGACAGCGGAAACCATGCCGTGCTGCTGCAGCGGTGCCCGCATTACACAAGGCTATGGAATGCCTGTGTCAGTGCAGAGACATGGAGTATTGGGGGGAATGAACATGATTAAGCTGCTGCGCCGTGTACTCAAAATGTCCGGCAACCTAAAGCCGCGCATTCTTTGGGGCTTTGCCTTCGGGTTTATGGACGGCATTTTTAACGTATTCCCATTGATCGCAATCTTTTACGCTGTCAACAGCAGCATATCCGGCAGGGAGGTGGCAGTCACCACCGGTTTACTTTTGATTGGGCTCATGGGACGGATACTGTTTCATTATTTGTTATCCAGATTTCAATCCTCCGCAGGATTTGAAATGGTTGCGGAAAACCGCCTGAAAATTGGCAACCTGTTGAGGCAGGCACCTATGTCGTTTTTTGATATACACAAGCAAGGTGATTTAACTGCCTGTGTGACCACCGATCTGGGTTTTATCGAGATGTATGTTATGTTTATTCTGGATAAGGTTGTAAACGGGTTTTTGATGACTGCTATAACAGCGGTGTTTCTGTTTGCTTTTGACTGGCGGATAGGACTTACAGCCATTGTGGTATTATTACCGTCGATCATTGTTTTTGCTGTGCTTCAGAAAAAGGGTAAAGAGCTGGGGCCTCTTCGGCAGAACACCCAGGCGGAGCTGGGCGCGGCTGTTATTGAATATGCACAGGGAATCATGACGGCGAAAGCATATGGCATGAAAAGCCGACAGGCAAAGCGCATTTCTGACGCGTTTCATAACAGCAACATACATTCCTTTCAGGTGGAACGCGGGTTTGTAAAGTGGGTGTCAATTTTCCAGGTGATTGTAAAGCTGGCAGGATGCGCGATAGCCCTTGCTTCATCTTTGGCAGCACTTTCCGGAAGTCTTGAATTATCCACCTATCTGATGCTTCTGGTTGCCTCCTTGACAATGTTTGCAGGGCTTGAGCAGTGTGCTTCCCAAACGCCTATGCTGCGCATAATGGAGGCTTCTCTGGATCGTGTGGAGGAAATCACCAATGCTGGATTAGAAGGCAATCCTAAAAAAACGGCTGGTGCCATACCTGATTGCTTTGATATCACATTTGATCATGTAACGTTCGGCTATGGAAAAGAACCAGTGTTGAAGGATTTGTCGTTTCATGTGCCGGAGCATACATCTGTGGCACTTGTCGGCCCCTCCGGCAGCGGAAAAAGCACCATTACAAAGCTGATTCCCCGTTTCTATGATGTCTCACAGGGAAAGATTCAAATTGGAGGTATAGACATACGGGATATGTCTCTGGATCAAGTCCTTTCTTATGTCAGTATGGTATTTCAGAAGGTATATCTGTTTGGAGATACCATAGCCAACAATATTCGTTTTGGCAAGCAGGACGCATCCATGGAGGAACTTAGTGAGGCGGCGAAAAAAGCCTGTTGCTATGATTTTATTATGGAAATGGAGAATGGCTTTGACACGGTAATTGGAGAAGGAGGAAATACACTTTCCGGTGGACAGAAGCAGAGAATATCTATTGCAAGAGCCATCCTGAAAGACGCTCCGATTATCCTGCTAGATGAAGCGACCTCCAGTATAGACCCAGAAAACGAAGCCTTGATACAGCAGGCAATCAATCATTTGATTAAAGATAAAACACTCGTTATTATAGCACACAACTTGTCCGCTGTTCAAACTGCGGATCAAATTCTCGTTCTTAATCATGGCCAGCTTGCAGAGTCAGGAAAGCATGATACACTTCGCCTTAACCACGGTCTTTATAAAGATCTGTGGGATATCAGTCAGGAGGTCAGCCTGTGGCAGACTAAGTAGGTTATTCGGTTAATTGCAAAAACCATATTGAAGCGGGTATTATGTGAATATAGAATAAGTTACCTTGCCAAGGCCGGGGGCGCTGGTTCGAGTCCCGTCTCTCGCTCTTTTTATTTATAGCGGAAGCCATTATTCACTGGGGTTTCCGCTATTTTTGCGTGTTGCATTATATTTGCAGTTTGATTCTGCTTGCGGTATAATCAGTCCTTATAGAGGTGGTGCACATGTTTAAAATAGGCGAGTTTTCCAAATTGACACAGGTATCGATCCGAATGCTAAGATACTACGATGAAACAGGATTATTAAGACCAGCAGAAATAGATAAATTTACAGGCTACAGACTATATTCCACAGAACAAATCCCTGTTTTAAATAAAATAATATTCTTACGGGATTTAGGGTTTACTGTTTCTGAAATTGCGGCTGCCCTTAATCATTGGAATGATGAATTTATAACAAATCAGCTTGATAATAAGCGTTTGGAAATTGAGGAAGCGATAAAAGCGGAGCAGGACAGGCTATCGAAAATCGAACTTGCAAAGAGAGATATTTTACAGGAAAAGATTGCGATACATTACAATGTTTCCATTAAATCCATACCCAGCTATCAGGTGTTTTCTTTAAGGCGGGTCGTTCAGGATTATTATGCCGAGGGCCAGATGTGGAAAGAAATGTCGGCCTTTGCAGAAGAAAATAATATCCCTATTTCGGCCAATACCTTTGCGGTCTATCATGATACAGATTATAAAGAAACGGGCGTTGACATTGAAATATGCGCCCCCGTAGCCAGAACAGGAAAGAATCTGTGCGGTTTTACCTATAGAAACACAGAACCAGTGCCCATTATGGCATGTACTATGATATATGGGTCTTTTGAAAACATAAAGGGTGCATATCTTGCTTTTGCAGACTGGATGCAGGCACATAACCAATACAAAATGAGGGGACAGAGCAGGCAGATTGTCCACCGGGGACCATGGAATGAGGATAGTCCTGATAACTACCTGACCGAAATCCAGATACCATTGGAGAAAATATAAGCATTTTGCAGATTTTGCAGGATGCTTTTTATGATTGACTCTCACATGATGTGAGGGTCTACACTGAATTTGCAGGTAAATTTATTTTAAATATGGAGGAATGCATTATGCAGAATTTTAAGGTAAGCCCTATCGGCAAAATCAGCGTAAACGAAGATGGAATGTTCATTGGACTTGAACCAAGGTATATTCCTGCGCTGCAGGCACTAGACGGATTTAGCCATATCAATGTTATATGGTGGTTCAGTGACTTTGATAATGAGGAAGCAAGAAGTACCCTTGAAACGCCCCAGCCGTATAAAAATGCTCCAGCTGTCATGGGCACATTTGCCACAAGGTCGCCTGTTCGGCCCAATCCTATTGCATTAACTGCGGCACAGGTCATTGATATCAACCTCTCAAAAGGCATCATTCAAATTGCTTATATTGATGCAAATGACGGAACGCCTGTGCTTGATATAAAACCGTACACACCAAGCTTTGACAGAATTGAAACTCCCGGTGTGCCAAAATGGTGCAGTCATTGGCCTAAAAGTTTAGATGAATCAGAACGATTTGATTGGGAAGACGTATTTAACTTTTAACACTCTGCATTACCGATAAGATAAAGTTCAAACAGCCGGCAGGCTGACAATAGCTTGTTTTTAGAAGCCTTCCAATGGCAGGATTGCGATTGGAGGGCTTTTCTCTGCCCCAATACTTTTCAAGAATTTTCCTTAACTGTGAATAAGAAGGACTTAATTGTGGTATACATGCATTTAAGAATGTGGTAAAATGCAAATATATTAAGATTATTAAGATTAACAGGAGATCCAAAGCCCATTTGACAGCCTTGCAGATATCTTGCCATACAGAAAATATGATGGGTAGACGAGCATTACTCAGCAGAAGATAAGGAGGAGCATATGTTGGATAAGGTGATTACAATTAGCCGGGAGTTTGGAAGCGGCGGACGAGAGTTGGGCATGAATCTGGCTGAAAGGCTGGGACTTCCATTCTATGATAAGGAGCTGATTTCCTTATCTGCGGAAGAAAGTGATTTGGCAGAAGAGGCATTTCTGCATTATGACGAACATCTCCCCGTTCAGCAGGAATCTTTGGAACAGTATCATTATTCTCCCTTCTCCACGGTTTATGAAGTTTCCATGTCAGATCAGATCTTTCTGGCCCAGTCCCGTGTGATACGAAAGCTGGCAGAACAGGGCCCCTGTATCATTGTGGGACGATGCGCGGACAGAGTTCTGGAAAACAGTATTAATTTGTTTGTGTATGCCAAAATGGAAAACCGGATTAACCGGATGAATACTCTTGAAACAGGTGTCAATCCGGAAGTTATGGAAGAGCGGATCCGGGAGATAGATAAAAAGAGAAGAGATTATTATCAGTATTATACCGGATGCGAATGGGGCAAGGCACAGAATTACCACCTTTGTCTGGAAAGCAGTCTGGTGGGAGTGGAAGGCTGCCTGGATGCTGCGCTGGCCTACTTAGAATGCTTAATTTAAACAGATGGAATATAGAAAACGGTAAATTTTGGATGGAAATGTAAGAATATTGTAAATGATAGTTTCCAAAATGGATGGTATAATGTAACAAAAAAAGGAGTGTTAAGAATGATGAAATGGGCAGGAAAAGGATATAAGTGTCTTATCTCAGCCATTCTGGTCATCGCTTTGGCGGCATCTTCCCTTGTTACAGGGTACGCAGAGCCGGTATCCGGTCCCGGTGCCAATATTACCTCCGGCAATTCCGGTTCAACAAATAACGTGACCATATATGTGAGCAAGAGAACGAAGACGCTTTCATTAAAGCAGAATGGAGTCTTGATCGCAGAATACCCGGTTTCCCTGGGCGCGGCTTCAGCGGAAGGAAATAAAAAGGTAGAGGGTGATATGAGGACACCCAGCGGGGAGTTCTATGTATGTACGAGAAATGATAAGAGCGTGGCTTATCTTGCATTGGGCCTTTCCTATCCGGCCATTAAGGATGCGGAAAGAGGATATGCGGACGGCATTATCACTGAGGCCCAGAGAGATGAAATAATAAAGGCCAATAAGGAAGGCAAGCAGCCGCCATGGGATACGCCCCTTGGAGGAGCCATTGAGATTCATGGCTGCAGGGTTCCTGACGGAACCACTCATGGCTGTGTTGCAGTGGATAACAATGACATGGATGTATTATGGAGCTACTGTAATTTAGGCGTACCAGTTACCATAGGACCATAAAAGGAATTTCCCCAAATGTGCGGTTTTAGGCCGTTTTTGGGGATTTTTTTAATGCCTGTCCTTGTATTATAACTGCTGTTGTACTATAATAGATGAAATTATGATAAAATATGGAAGATTGAGGAAAAGAATATTCATGTATTTTTCTGAGAGAATGATCCGGATCGGCTATGGGCTGGAAAAGCAGGAGGCATTATCATTAATCATGGAACCGGCGGAAAAAAGCGGATTTTTAAGGTGACGGCTATGAAAAAGAAGGCGATATGGACGGCGGCGGCCGTTCTTTATGTCCTGTTCATATTTTCAAATTCCATGAAGCCGGCGGATATTTCATCGGCGGACAGCGGATGGGTTCTTCAGGTGGCACAGAAATCACTTGGATCCATGGGAATCAGTGCATGGTGGCTGACAGAGCACATAATCCGTAAAACCGCGCATTTTTCAGAATATACCTTATTGGGGATTTTGCTGTACAGATGTATACGGTCCTATGACTTCCCGGCGGAGAGAAGATATTTTATACGGTTAACAACTGGATTTATGGTACCATTTGTAGATGAGACCATACAGCTTATGGTAGAGGGACGATCTGGCCAGATATCTGATGTGTGGCTGGATTGCACAGGAGTGGCTTTTGGGATTTTTCTGGCTGCTTTTCTGCTTAAATATAGAAGAAGGTCGAAAACAATATGATAAAAAATTATCGAATGATTCTGGAATACGACGGAAGCCGTTACGACGGCTGGCAGAAACAGGGAAATACGGAACAGACCATACAAGGGAAGATAGAGCATGTTTTGGAGCGAATGATGGGACAGGCAGTGGAGGTGCATGGTTCAGGACGAACGGATGCAGGCGTTCACGCACTGGCTCAGGTGGCTAATTTTCATGGGGATACCAGGCTGAAGGAAGAGGAGATCATGGAATATTTAAACCAATATCTTCCGGAAGACATTCGTGTAAAAACCGTGGAACGAGTAGCAGAACGCTTTCACAGCCGTCTGAATGCCCAGGAAAAAACCTATCTGTATCGGATCGAAATGGGTGAAAAGAAGCAGGTATTTGAAAGAAAATACATTTATGGATTATTTAAGGAGCTTGATATAGAGGCCATGGAACGGGCCGCATCGTTTCTTACAGGTGAACATGATTTTAAGAGCTTTTGCGCTAACCGGAAAATGAAGAAGTCTTCGGTCAGGGTTTTAAAGCGGATTGATTTTGAACAGCAGGGCAGCCGGCTTCTGATACGTTATACGGGAAACGGCTTTTTATATAATATGGTCAGGATCTTAACGGGCACGCTGGTCGAGGTGGGATTAGGACAGCGTAAGGCGGAAGAGATGAAGGAAATCTTAAATGCAAAAGACCGGAATGGGGCAGGCTTTACGGCACCGCCGGAAGGGCTTTTTCTTGAGCAGGTACGATATTAAGGGTCTAATACCCCGCAGTGGTCTATTGGATATTGCCCCCTGAGGGCAATCGAAAAGTCAAGCGGGATTTATCTTGGCTCGTTGCTTTTACGGAAATAAACGCTGAAAAGGAGTACTATGACAGATTTTTTAGTTCGGACATTTGTTAAAGACTATAAAAACACAGAGGATACCCAGGTACGGACCCGATACGGGCTTATGGCAAGTATTGTGGGTATCTGCTGCAATATTCTGCTATTTGGCGCCAAGCTTTTTGTTGGAATGCTGGTAGGCAGTATCTCTGTAATGGCAGATGCCTTTAATAACCTCTCTGATGCTGCTTCTTCTGTTGTTGGATTTGTGGGTGTAAAAATGGCCGGTAAGCCGGCGGATGAAGATCATCCCTTTGGACACGGAAGAGTGGAGTATATTGCTGCCTTTATTGTAGCCTTTTTGGTTATTCAGGTGGGTTTTTCTTTTTTAAAAACATCCATTGGGAAAATCATTTATCCCGAAGAGATGACTTTTAAGGCTGTATCTGTAGTCATATTACTGTTATCTGTCTGTGTAAAGCTTTGGCTGGCATTATTTAACAATACTCTGGGAAAAAAAATTCAGTCTGCGGTCATGAAAGCAACAGCGGCAGATTCCCTTGGGGACGTAATAACCACTTCTGCCACAATTCTTTCGATCCTGGTTTATGGAATATGGGGGCTTAATATTGACGGAATCATAGGGATTGCGGTTTCTGTCATTGTCATGTGGGCAGGAGTGAAAATAGCCAAGGATACCCTTACTCCTCTCATTGGAGAACCCATTGACCCGAAGCTATATGGTGAGATCACAGAATTTGTAGAAAGCTACGATGGTATTATAGGAAGTCATGATTTAATTGTACACAACTACGGACCTTCCAGGAGCATGGCTTCCATTCATGCAGAGGTGCCGAATGATGTTGATATAGAAGTGTCTCACGAAATTATTGATACCATTGAAAGGGAAGCAGTAAGAAAGTTTGGGATATTTCTGGTAATTCATATGGACCCGGTAGAGACAAAAGATTCCAGGGTTATGGAATTTGGGAACATGGTGAAACATGTGCTGGAGGAAATAGATTCCAGAATTTCTTTCCACGATTTTCGTATGGTAGAGGGAAAAAACCAGATCAATCTGATCTTTGATCTGGTGGTGCCCCGGGAATATGACAGGGAAAAGAAGGATTGGTTAAAAGAAGAAGTCACGAAAAAGGTAACCGAAATAGATAAACGGTGCTGTCTGATCATAACGGCGGAAAGCGGTTTTGGAGTGGAAAAATAAGGTAATAAAAATTTTCCAGATTATGCAATAAGATGACAGTATTCCGCATTAACTTAGTAGAAAGGAAATCGGATCCATGTTATTTATGGGATTGATGAGCCTTGGCGAGCCTGAGGATTATGGGCGTTTGAACGACGAAGAGCTTCTAAAAAAAGTTGCGGTTGGAGACCAGGAGGCCTTTCGGCAGCTATATCAGAATACGGACCGGACAATGTACAGTTTTATCCTGTCTATTGTAAGGCACCCCCAGGATGCAGAGGAGATCATGCAGGAGGTATATCTTAAGATATGGACTTCTGCGTCAGGCTATAAATCCCAGGGGAAGCCTTTGGCATGGATGTTTACCATAGCGCGGAATTTATGCTATATGAAATTCCGTGAGCAAAAACATGATTCGGATGTTACACTGGAGGATTTAACAGGGGCGGAAACAGGTGAAGTCTGCCCTGAAATTGAGATGGCGGCAGATAAGATGGTGCTTCTTGCCGCTCTGCAGATTCTTAAGGAAGAGGAAAGGGAGATCGTTCTCCTTCATACCTCCGGAGGTATGAAGCACAGAGAGATCGCCGCCAGCCTTAAGATTCCTTTGGCTACAGCTCTTTCCAGATATAACCGTGCAATGAAAAAACTGGAAAACTATTTGAGAGAGGAATAGGCTTTAAGATGGCTGAATTAAATCGCAGACAACTGAATAGACAACAGATTGAAGCCTGCTTAAAATCTGCGGCCAGTGACTTGACTCCTAATGTTTTGGAACGGATTGACTTGAGTACGCCTCAGATAAAGGCAGAGAAGGAAAGACGTTCTGTTTTTTTTCTGAGGCAGAGGGTCATTGCTACCCTGGTGGCTGCATGCTTTTGCATGATCGCTCTGGCAGGGGGAACCTATACGTATCAAAATGGAAAAGTTGATTCAGTCATTGGAATTGACGTAAATCCAAGCGTGGAATTATCTGTAAATAAAAGGAATAAGGTCCTGGCGGCAAAGGCCCTCAATGAAGACGGGGAAAGCATCATGCAGGACATGGATTTAAAGGGTGTGGACTTGAACACGGCCGTCAACGCTGTGATCGGTTCCATGGTTACCCATGGTTATTTAAGTGAGCTGGATAATGCGATTCTGGTTACGGTGTCCAATGACAGCATCAGCAAGGCCCAGGGCCTTCGCCATGCGGTGGTTAATGACATCCGCAGTACACTGGAGGAAAAACAACTGAAGGCAGTTGTGTACGACCAGCAGGTCATGGAAGAAGATGAAGTAAAGCAACTGGCAGAAGAATATAAGATTTCTTATGGAAAAGCCTATTTTTTAAGGGAGCTGATCCTGCAGAACCCTTCTCTTTCCATGGAGGATATGAAAGCACTGGCGCCTCTTACTATGGAAGAGATTGCAAAAGTAATAACGGAACGTTCTTATGCGGTGGACGGAAAGACTGCTGCGGGGGAAGAAACAACCCCGGCGAATACAACCCAGGCTGTGACGGAACCGGAGACCATAGCGGAGAGTTCTGAGCCGGAAGAATCCAAGACGGCTGCATCTGCCTCGGAGACAGAAAGCCAGTCGCCGACGCAAGTCTCCCCAACTCAGCCAACCGCCTCCACAGCGGCAACTATAGCAGAAGAGACTACCTCAGAAGAGGAAGTCGTATCAACGGAAAAGATTAAAATCGATTATGTGGATTATGACAACGGCGTTGTTATGGTTTATTTTAAAACCAAAGTAAAATGGAAAAATCCTACGGTCTCTGTAAATGACGGGGATAAAAATTCCTATTCCGCCAAAGTGGGAGATACGGATTCCTACTCCTGTGAGATTCATGTGACAGGGCTTCAGGGAGGAATGGAATATACCTTTACCCTGGGCGGTATTTCTCCTAAAACAGGGAAACAGACAACCGTAAAGGGAATCTTTGAGACTCCTGTGATCGGAGACGGGAATGCAGATCCGGAAGAGACGGAAGAAGAGAGCGAGGGCACAAGTCAGCCCGATCAGACGGCTCCGGCCCCTCCCAGTGAAGAAACGTCTGAAACGGTGAAGAATGTTCCGGAAACCGGGAAGACCGTTTCTCCGGAAGAAAGCCGTACAACAAAAAGCCAGGAAGAGCCTTCTAAAACGGGAAGCTCTTCCTGACCGGCTGTTTTTTAAAAGATCTTTAAAAAGATAAAAGAAGTGCTTGACCAGAATGAAAAGCTATAGTATAATACATTCGTTGCGTTGATGGGCTATCGCCAAATGGTAAGGCAACGGACTCTGACTCCGTCATTTCAAGGTTCGAATCCTTGTAGCCCAGTTTTCTGATGAGTTTTGATCTTCCAGCGGAAGCAGGAAGATCGAGGCTTTTTTTGTTTTTCAGGGATTTTTTAAATTTAAAATATTGAAAAAAAATACTTGACAGTTTTTCAATCATCGGATATAATTAACCTCGTTGTATTAATGGGCTATCGCCAAATGGTAAGGCAACGGACTCTGACTCCGTCATTTTCAAGGTTCGAATCCTTGTAGCCCAGTCTGAAAAACGGAACCCTATAAGGTTCCGTTTTTTGTATTACAGGCTGTTAAGTAATTGTTAAAAATTTCCTTTTTGATAGAATTTCTCTGGTAACCGGGGCAGGGTTCTTTCGGGTTTATCTGGACAAGAGCATGAAAATGCTTTATAATGTTATATAATTTTGATGAGAGGTGTGAAATGTATACATTCGGCAGCAGGGTCCGTTACAGTGAAACAGATGAATGCGGCAGACTGACATTAACAGGCATTATGAATTATCTGCAGGATTGCTCAACGTTTCAGTCTGAGGATATCGGCCTTGGGATTTCCTATTTAACAGACCGTCATAAGGCATGGTGGCTTTCCTCCTGGCAGATTGTGGTGGACCGTTATCCCGTGCTGGGAGAGAAGATCGTGGTGGGTACCTGGCCCTATGATTTTAAGGGGTTTTACGGATACCGGAATTTTACCATATGTGATCAGAATGGAAACTATCTGGTAAGAGCCAATTCTGTATGGTTTTTGTTTGATACGGAAAAGGGACGTCCGGTTAAAATTGAACCGGAAGACATCCGGGGATATGGAAGCGGCAATGAAAAGAGGCTTTCCATGGACTATGCTTCCCGTAAGATCCAATTGCCGGAGGAATATGAAGATACAGAGCCGGTCATTGCCCAAAAACACCATATTGACACGAACCACCATGTCAATAACGCTCAATATGTAGAGATTGCCAGGGAGGTGCTTCCGGATGAAATGGAGGTTTCTGAACTGAGAGTGGAATATAAAAAAGCGGCAGTCTTTGGAGATACAGTTTATCCCCGTATAAGCCGGACAGAGGAAGGATATACGGTTTCTCTGTGTGATGAACGGGGAGCAGCTTACGCAGTCATTTGGCTGCGGGGAACAACAGAGAGGATGTAACATGATTGAATTAGGAAAGATGCAGACCCTGGTCGTACAGAGGGTCAAGGAGTTCGGTGTATATTTGGGAGAGGAAGCAGGCAGCGAAGTTTCCGTGCTTCTGCCCAAAAAGCAGGTACCGGAGGGAACTGGGCCTGGAGACAGTATCCCTGTATTTATCTATAAGGATTCAGAGGACCGGCTGATAGCCACCACGGCAGCACCGAAGCTTCAGGCGGGTGAAACGGCTGTGCTTGAAGTGAAGGAAGTGGGTAAGATCGGCGCATTTCTCGATATGGGACTGGAAAAGGATCTGCTTCTTCCTTTTAAGGAGCAGACCCATAAGGTAAGGCAGGGAGAGAAGGTGCTGGTAGCCCTTTACATTGACAAAAGCAAACGATTGGCTGCTACCATGAGGGTATATTCCTATATGAGCAACCAGTCACCTTATAAAAAGGATGATCAGGTGACCGGGATCATTTATGAAATCAATGAAAGCCTGGGAGCCTTTGTGGCAGTGGATCATAAATATTACGGGCTGATTCCCCGGAAAGAAGTGTTTGAAAATTATGGGGAAGGCGATGAGGTAACAGCACGGGTAACTAAGGTAAGAGAAGATGGGAAGCTGGATTTAAGTCCCAGACAGAAGGCTCATATTCAGATGGATACGGATTCCGGCAAGGTTCTTGAGATCATAGAAACACAGTTTGACGGCTGCCTGCCATTTACCGATAAGGCAGAACCGGAGATTATCAAGCGGGAATTTTCTATGAGTAAGAATGCATTTAAGCGGGCAATCGGACATCTTCTGAAAGAAGGAAAAGTCAGGATAACGGAAAGTAAAATCGAAAGAATCAAATAACGGGTAAAAGGATAACAGGAGGATTATTTTGGACTCGATAGACTATTATAATAAGTATGCGGCAAAGGAATTTGAAGAAACAGTGAACCAGGATATGTCAGGAATTATGAAAGAATTTCTGGATCTTCTGGAAGAAGGTGATACGATTCTGGATTTGGGATGCGGATCAGGCAGGGACAGCCTGTCTTTCTATGAACTGGGATATGATGTGACGCCGCTTGATGCATCGGAAGAGATGTGTAAGCTGGCAGAAATCCATACTGGTCTGGAAGTGCTTCAGATGACATTTGAACAAATGGATTTTGACAATGTGTTTGATGGAATCTGGGCCTGTGCATCCTTACTTCACACTCCGAAAAAGGAACTGTCTGACATTCTTACAAAGATAGCAAGGGCCTTAAATGATAAGGGAATCCTTTATATGTCTTTTAAACTGGGAGACTTTGAGGGATTTAGAGGAAAACGGTATTTCAGCGACTTTACGGCGGATTCCATGACTGAACTTTTAAGAGATAATGAGCGGTTTGATATCGTAAAGCTTTGGGAAACAGAGGATGTGCGTTCTGGTCATTCTGACGTAAAATGGCTGAACGTTCTTGCGAGAAAGCGATGACACAACGTATAAGATTTACAAGACGGTGCCAAAATTATTGGCGCCGTCTTGTGATTTGTGACTAAAACTGGGCTACAATACACTCTGGCTATCGAATATAAACAGAAATATCTGAGCGTTTCTCCTGATATTTTGACGTTTCAATCATTTTTAAAACCCGTTATACAAATTAGCCAAAAGCCCCAAATGTATTTTGGTAAATAGCAATATGGTAAAAGAAAAGTAATTCATGTATGATTGTTTCAGTAACGAGGGCCGCAGCTGTGGGGGCTGTTGGTTCAGATCAGAGTTTAAACACTTTATTTTAGGAGGATTAGTAAATGGCTAGTTTATCACTGAAAAACATCGTCAAGAGATATCCTAACGGATTTGAAGCAGTTAAGGACTTTAATCTGGATATTGCTGATAAGGAGTTCGTCATTTTCGTAGGACCATCCGGATGCGGCAAATCCACAACCCTTCGTATGATTGCAGGCCTGGAAGACATTTCTTCTGGAGAACTTTACATTGACGGGAAATTAATGAATGATGTAGAGCCAAAAGACAGAGATATCGCAATGGTATTCCAGAACTACGCTCTGTATCCTCATATGACAGTATATGATAACATGGCATTTGGTCTGAAACTGAGAAAAACTCCAAAGGACGAGATTGATAAGCTGGTTCATGAAGCTGCAAGAATCCTTGATCTTGAGCATTTATTAGACCGTAAGCCAAAGGCTTTATCCGGTGGACAAAGACAGCGTGTTGCTATGGGACGTGCTATTGTACGTAATCCTAAGGTATTCTTAATGGATGAGCCTTTATCCAACCTTGATGCCAAGCTGAGAGGCCAGATGCGTATTGAGATTTCCAAGCTGCATCAGAGACTTCAGGCAACCATTATCTACGTAACCCATGACCAGACAGAGGCTATGACTCTTGGTACCAGAATCGTTGTAATGAAAGATGGCGTGATCCAGCAGGTTGACTCTCCTCAGAACTTATATGATAAGCCAGGCAACAAATTCGTTGCAGGATTTATCGGAGCTCCTCAGATGAACTTAATTGAAGCGACTGTAGCTAAGAGAGGAAGCGACGTTACTTTAACATTTGGCGGAAATACAATCGCTCTTCCAGAAGTAAAAGCGAAAAAATTAGAGGATGCCGGTTATATCGGAAAGACCGTAGCCTTAGGCATTCGTCCGGAAGATTTACATGATGAGGAAGCTTTCCTTGCATCTTCTCCGGAAAGCGTAATTGACGCTACCATCAGAGTTTATGAATTGTTAGGCGCTGAAGTTTACTTATACTTTGATGTGGAAGATGTAAACTTTACTGCAAGAGTAAATCCTCGTACAACAGCAAGACCTGGGGATACCATTAAGCTGGCTCTTGACTTAACAAAGATCCATGTATTCGATAAAGATACAGAAATCGTAGTTTTAAACTAAATTTTATGAAATTTTAAGCAAGCGGTTATTCTACCCGCTTGCTTTTTTTTTCTTTTTGCTTTAATATATAATAAGGTAAATTTACGAAAAAGGAGAATATGCCATGATTTCGAATCAAATACTTCAAACAACCATTGAAGGATTAAAAGGGATTACGAGAATTGATCTGTGTATTTGTGATACAGAAGGAAAGGTACTGGCAACCACATTTCCTGATGCGGAAGATTATGAAAGTTCAATCCTGGCGTTCGTGGATTCTCCGGCCGACAGCCAGGTAATCCAGGGATATCAGTTTTTTAAAGTGTTAGATGAGCACCAGTTAGAATACATTCTTCTCGCAAAGGGCGGAAGTGATGATGTTTATATGGTCGGCAAGCTGGCCGCTTTCCAGATTCAAAGCCTGCTGGTTGCGTATAAAGAAAGATTTGACAAGGATAATTTCATTAAGAACTTATTGCTTGACAATCTGCTTTTGGTGGACATCTACAACAGAGCAAAGAAACTTCATATTGAAACAAATATCAAGAGGGTCGTATTCATTATTGAAACCCAGCATGAAAAAGATGTGAACGCACTGGAGACAGTCCGCAACTTATTTGCTGCAAAGACCAAAGATTTTGTTACCGCCGTTGATGAGAAGAACATCATTCTTGTAAAAGAAGTAAAAGAAGGCGAAACTTATGAGGATCTGGAAAAGACAGCCAACACGGTTTTGGACATGCTCAATACCGAAGCAATGACCCAGGTTCATGTAGCATTCGGTACGATTGTAAGCGAAATTAAAGAGGTTTCCAGATCTTATAAGGAAGCCAAAATGGCCATGGATGTTGGCAAGATTTTCTATAGCAATAAAAATGTGGTTGCCTACAGCAAACTGGGAATCGGACGTCTGATCTATCAGCTTCCGCTGCCTTTATGCCGCATGTTCATCAAAGAAATTTTTGACGGAAAGTCTCCGGATGATTTTGATGAAGAAACTCTGACAACAATTAATAAATTCTTTGAGAACAGCCTGAATGTATCCGAGACATCCAGACAGCTTTATATTCACAGAAATACGCTTGTTTACCGTTTAGACAAGCTTCAGAAGAGCACCGGCCTGGATCTGCGCGTATTTGAAGATGCCATCACCTTTAAGATTGCCCTGATGGTAGTAAAATACATGAAATATATGGAGAACCAGGACTATTAACGCTGGCTATGAGCAGTGCGAAAAGAGGCAGCTATACAGCTGCGTTGTGCTTGCACAAAAGCAGTTGTATAGCTGTCTTTTTTCCCAATCCCCCCCAAAAGCAAAAGTAATCAAAGCACAAAAATTAGAGGACTGAAATGATTGAATTATGGAATGTAAGCAAAACATATGAGGCCGGAAATAAGGCGCTGCGTAATGTCAGCATGACGATTGAGGACGGGGAATTCGTTTTTATCATTGGCCGCAGCGGGTCAGGCAAATCCACGCTCTTAAAAATGCTGTTAAAAGAAGTGGAGCCAACCTCCGGTAAGATTATTGTAAATGATATGAATTTAAGCAAGATGCCCAGAGGGTTCATTCC
This sequence comes from Lacrimispora sp. BS-2, assembly GCF_040207125.1. NCBI lineage: Bacteria > Bacillati > Bacillota > Clostridia > Lachnospirales > Lachnospiraceae > Lacrimispora > Lacrimispora cavernae. Next base: position 2,840,536 of record NZ_CP157940.1, on the reverse strand, counting down.
CAGATACCGGCGGAAGCTCGGCATGGTTTTTCAGGATTTCCGTCTGTTAAAGGATCGGAATGTCTACGAAAATGTAGCTTTTGCGCAGCGGGTAATCGGAGCATCTACAAGGAGCATAAAAGAATCGGTTCCCGCCATGCTAAAGATGGTGGGACTTTCTTCAAAATACAAGTTTTTTCCTCAGCAGTTGTCCGGTGGAGAGCAGCAGCGTGTTGCCATTGCCAGGGCTTTAATTAACCGTCCGGAAATCCTGTTGGCAGACGAGCCCACCGGAAATCTGGATGGACACAACTCCATGGAGATCATGAAGCTGTTAAATGAGGTAAACAGGTTGGGGACAACCGTGATCGTTGTCACTCATAGCCAGGAGATTGTAGACCGGATGAAAAAACGGGTGATTGTGATGGACCGTGGAACCATCATAAGCGATGAGAAAAAAGGCGGTTATACATATGAGAATTAGTACGTTTTGGTATTGCCTGAAACAAGGTGTAAATAATATATGCAGGAACATTTTGTTTTCTCTGGCGTCCATTGCAACGGTTTCCGCCTGCATTTTTTTGTTCTGCCTGTTTTTTTCCATTGTTATCAACGTGCAATATGTAATAAAGAATACGGAAAGCACAGTGGGAATCACAGTGTTTTTTAATGAAGGACTGGACGCGAACAAGATCAAGGAAATCGGCAATAAGATCAAAGCCAGAGATGACGTGAAGGAAGTGACATTCACCTCGGCAGAGGATGCATGGGAGGAAGCAAAGCAGGAATACTTCGGGGATATGCAGGATCTTGCAGAAGGATTTGAGGAGGACAATCCGCTGGCCAATTCAGCTTCTTATACCATATTTTTAAAGGACCTGGTGGACCAGGAACAGGTTGTTGACTGGTTAAAGAGCATTGATGGTGTCAGGAAGGTCAATTATTCCAAAACCGCAGCAGAAGGAATGAACAGCTTAAGCAGGGTGATCGGAGTTCTTTCCATGCTGATCATCGGAGTTTTATTGGCTGTGGCCATATTCCTGATCAGCAATACTATTTCAGTGGCAGCGGCATTCCGGAAGAATGAAAACCAGATCATGAAATTAATTGGTGCCACCAATTATATGATCCGGGCGCCCTTTGTGGTGGAAGGAATTATCATTGGACTGGTAGGCGCCTGCATTCCTCTGGTATCCATTTATTTTCTATACCGGTCAACAGTTGAATATGTGGTCACAAAGTTCAGCATCTTATCAGGGCTGTTTCAGTTCCTTCCGGTGGAAGCCATATTCCCCTATATGGCGGCAACGGCGCTGGCTCTTGGCGTTGGAATCGGATTTTTTGTAAGCTTCTTTACCATCCGGAAGCATTTAAAAGTATAAGGGAAGAAATCCAGTTTTTGAACCTGGGAATATATTAGCAGCATTGCTGCATATGATAAAAAATGCCGGAGAATGACATCCGGTCCAGGAATAAGATTCTCAGCTTTCCAGTTACAGAAAACGGATCAGGCCCATCAGAGAGCTTTTCCGGGCCGGAAAAACGTATAATACGGTTTCTATGGGGAATATTAAATTTATATGATTCTGCGTGCGTTAGCTGTATCATTTCGGTTTTAACGCTGGGAATCCGCCACATCTACATACAGTTATTCTGCCGGCATATATCATGATCTCTTTTGGCGGAGAAGTTTATGCCGTTTATATGCACTGCTCCCGGTTTTAATATGAGCAGGAAGTATGGCAGGGGCAGGTAATTGCAAATGTGGGTTATACTGGATATTCCACAGGGCCTTGTCTCCATTTAGGGATCAGGCAAACGGCCGCCATGTAAATCCGGTGAAATACGAAAAGCCCATAAAGAGCTAGATAGGAGAATAACAGTGGAAAGTAAGAATAAATTTTGGAAGGGCGCCCTGGTAGGAGCGCTTCTGACCACATTGGCAGGTCTTGTTATTGTGGGTATGTCTTTGGGAATCTTTCTGATCGGCAGGGCGGCAATTGATGGAAAAGATCAGGCAGCCGAATCTGCCCGGGCGGAGAACCAGGAAGGCAATCTGGATATAAACCGGATCGTAGCCAAAATCCAGACCATTCAGAGCGTGATCGATAAGTATTACCTCTTTGATGAGGATACAAAAAATGTGGAAGACTGGATATACAAGGGAATGCTGTATGGACTTGAGGATCCTTATACGGTTTACTATACGGCAGACGAATATGAGAAGCTGGTAGAGGACACGGCTGGAGAATACTGCGGAATCGGAGTCATGGTCAGCCAGAGCGCGACTACCGGTATCATCACGGTGACCAAGGTCTTCGAGGGAACGCCCGGTGCTGAGGCAGGAATGCTGCCCGGCGACTTAATCTACAAGGTGGGCGATCAGGAAGTGACCGGCATGGATTTAGAGCTGGTGGTAAAGGATCATATCAAAGGGGCGGAAGGAACGTCTGTAACAGTTACGGTCCTTCGTCCGGATACGGGAGCCTATATTGATATGGCAATGGAGCGCCGTCAGATCACGGTTCCTACGGTAGAGCATGAAATGCTGGCAGACAATATCGGATATATATCAGTGAGCCAGTTTGATACGGTAACAGCAGGTCAGTTTAAGAACGCCATTGATGATCTGGAAAAACAGGGTATGGAGAAGCTGATCGTGGATTTGAGAAATAATCCTGGAGGGGTAGTGGATGCAGTGGTTTCCATGCTGGATTACATTCTTCCGGACGATCTGGTAATCGAAGGAGATCCTAATCTGGTAAGGACCAAGAAGAATAAGACGCTTCTGGTTTATATGGCGGATAAATATGGAGAAGGGGAGCAGTATTACGCTTCTGACGGCCATAAGGTAGACGTACCCATAGCTGTATTAGTCAATGGTCAGTCCGCCAGTGCCTCCGAAGTATTTTCAGGAGCGCTAAAGGCCTATGACAAGGCAAAGCTGGTGGGAACAAAGACCTTTGGAAAGGGAATTGTCCAGACACTATTTCCTCTTGACCATGGTACGGCTATTAAGATGACTGTAGCCCATTACTATACTCCAAGCGGCTTTGACCTGCATGGAAAAGGCCTGGAGCCGGATGTTGCAGTTGATTTAAAAGAGGATTTAAAGACTAAGATCAAAATTGAGCATAGCGAAGATAACCAGCTTGCGGAAGCGATAAAAGCATTGAATGAGAACCGTTAGTTTAACCGAATAAAGCAGGGCTGCGGATTGTGAATATCCGCTTGACCTGTATCGTAAAAGGAAGAAGCCTTCTGTGGCCGGCAGATTTAACTGCTGATCATAGAGGGCTTCTTTTTTTTAAGGGCTTCTTTATTCAGAGTTTTAAAATTAACAAGTTTCCAAAAGACTGACAAACCTGCAGCATGCTTCTTCGCTGGTAGCCCAGGAAGTAACCAGCCGGATAGAAGTATGGCTGTCATCGATCCGCTCCTGAATGGAGAAAAGGAAGTCCTTTTCCAGCTTTGTGATCACCTTGTCAGGAAGGATGGGGAAAAGCTGGTTTGTCATGGAACCAGAGTGAAAGGAATATCCGCATTGTTCAATTCCTTTCCTCAGGATGGCAGCCATCTCATTAGCGTGAGAAGCCAAATCATAGAAGAGGTTGTCGGAAAACAGCTCTTCAAACTGGATGCCCAGCAGCCAGCCCTTTGCCAGCATGGCTCCCCTCTGCTTTACCATAAACCGGAAATCCGGTTTTAAATCCTGATGGCAGATCACCAGGGCTTCTCCAAACAAAGCGCCTCCTTTTGTTCCTCCGATATAAAACACATCGGTAAGCTTTGCAATATCCTGTAATGTTAAATCATTCACAGAGCTTGTAAGTGCGGACCCAATTCGGGCTCCGTCTAAAAACAGGTAAAGCCCCTTTTGGCGGCAGATATGGTGAAGGGCTTCCAGCTCTGCTTTGCTGTACTGGGTGCCGATCTCCGTTGAGTTGGAAATATAGACCATCTTCGGCTGCACCATGTGCTCATCGGTGTGAAGGTCCAGGGCTTTCTGGATATGGGCAGGAGTCAGCTTTCCGTCTTCGCTTGGCATGGCTAAGACCTTGTGCCCAGTGGCTTCGATGGCCCCTGTCTCATGGACGTTTATATGGCCCATATCCGTTGCGATGACAGCCTGCCAGGGACGCAGGGCAGTGGCGATGGTGATCAGATTGGTCTGGGTGCCGCCGACGATAAAATGGACATCAGCATCCTCTCTGCCGATTTCCTGTCTGATGAGAGTGCGGGCACCGCTGCAATGGTCATCCAGTCCGTATCCATTATTTTGGATTAAATTGGCATTGATCATTGCTTCTAAAATTTTCGGATGTGCGCCTTCACTATAGTCATTATTAAAGCTGTACATTAATTATCCTCCTGCTGTTTCGTAGTATAGGATGTATGATATACTAAAAGGAGAAGAATTTCAATACAAAAGAACAGATGTTCCTTGTTTGGCTATACTTTCTTTGAGCCATATGGTATAATTGGCAGTGACAGACATTGTTATTTTTGCATAGGCAGCCGCCAGGTGGATATGCGTTGTCCATCTGGCGTCCGTCCGCAAAAAAGGATTTGGAGGTGAAATAATCATGGACTTTATATTACATTCAGAATATGCCCCTACCGGTGACCAGCCTGAGGCCATTGACCAGCTTGTGAAAGGATTCAAAGAGGGCAATCAATTCCAGACTTTGCTGGGAGTTACCGGTTCTGGAAAGACCTTTACCATGGCAAATGTAATCCAGAAGCTGCAAAGACCGACTCTCATCATCGCTCATAATAAGACCCTTGCAGCCCAGCTTTACGGCGAGTTCAAGGAGTTTTTTCCTGAAAATGCGGTGGAGTATTTTGTTTCCTATTATGATTATTACCAGCCGGAGGCTTATGTGCCTTCTACGGATACCTATATTGAGAAGGATTCGGCGATTAATGATGAGATTGATAAGCTCAGGCATTCGGCTACGGCTGCCCTTTCGGAGCGGAGCGATGTGATCATCGTGGCATCGGTTTCCTGTATTTATGGCCTGGGAAGCCCCATTGATTATAAGGAAATGGTTATTTCTTTAAGGCCTGGCATGATAAAGGACCGGGATGAGGTGGTCCATAAGCTGATTGATATCCAGTATGACCGGAATGATATGGATTTCAGACGGGGGACCTTCCGGGTAAGAGGCGATGTGGTAGAGATATTCCCGGCCTATTCCGGCAGCGAGGCTTACCGGATCGAGTTTTTTGGAGATGAAGTGGAACGTATTACGGAGATAGATACCCTGACAGGGGAGATCCGGGCGGATCTGGGACATGTGGCAATATTTCCTGCTTCCCATTACGTTGTGTCCAGAGAGAAGATGGAGCGTGCAGCACAGACCATTCTGGATGAATTAAAGGAGCAGGTGGCCTATTTTAAGAGCGAGGACAAGCTGTTAGAGGCTCAGAGGATTTCGGAACGGACGAATTTTGATGTGGAGATGATGAAGGAAACCGGCTTTTGTTCCGGTATCGAAAACTATTCCAGGCATTTGGTCGGAAGCAAGCCGGGAGAGCCTCCCTGCACCCTGATCGATTATTTCCCCGATGATTTTCTTATCATGGTGGATGAATCCCACATCACCCTGCCTCAGGTGCGGGGAATGTTTGCAGGAGACCGTTCCAGAAAGACAACACTTGTGAATTTTGGCTTCCGCCTTCCGTCAGCCCTTGACAACCGGCCCCTGAATTTTGAGGAGTTTGAATCCAAGATCAATCAGATGATGTTCGTTTCTGCTACGCCCTCTGTTTATGAGGCAGAGCATGAGCTTTTAAGGGTGGAGCAGATCATCCGGCCTACAGGGCTTCTTGATCCTGAAATTGATGTCAGACCGGTGGAAGGACAGATCGATGATCTGGTTTCCGAGGTAAATAAGGAAGTGGCAAAGAAAAACAAGATTCTGATCACCACCCTGACCAAGCGGATGGCCGAGGATCTGACCGATTATATGAGAGAGGTAGGAATCCGGGTAAAATACCTCCACTCCGATATCGATACCCTGGAGCGTTCCGAAATTATCCGGGATATGCGTCTGGATGTCTTTGATGTGCTGGTGGGAATCAACCTGCTGCGGGAGGGCCTTGATATTCCGGAGATCACCCTGGTGGCTATTCTGGATGCAGATAAGGAAGGATTTCTCCGCTCGGAGACATCCCTGATCCAGACCATTGGAAGGGCGGCCAGAAACTCTGATGGTCATGTAATCATGTATGCGGATCGGGTGACTGATTCCATGCGCGTGGCGATTGAGGAGACTAACCGAAGGAGAGCCATTCAGCAGCGCTATAACGAAGAACACGGGATCACTCCTACTACCATCAAGAAATCGGTCCGTGACCTCATTGCCATCTCAAAGGCAGCCATTGAAGGGGAGAAGGACTTTAAGAAGGATCCTGAATCCATGGATGCAAAGGAACTGGAAAAGCTTGCCAAAGAGCTTACAAAGAAGATGCACCAGGCAGCGGCAGAGCTTAATTTTGAGGAGGCGGCAAAGCTGCGTGACCGGATGGTCCAGGTAAAAAAGATGCTTCAGGATATGGATGATTAAAGGACTAAAAATTGTTGCCCGGAACGGGTGAATGGTATTGACAGTGATTCTCAATAAGAGTAAAATCTCAATGGACGCATCTAAGGCAGGAGCTTTGGAACGCCATTAGCATAAAATGGCTGCATCCAGAGGAGATTATTATGAAGCTACATGAAGGAGAAATCGGAAAAACCTACATCGTTTACAGCGTGATGGTAAAAGATACCATCACCAGGCGGTTAGAAGCCCTTGGAGTTAATGAACTGACGCCAGTTACCCTGATGAATAAGAAGGGAAGCGGCACTGTGATTATCAAGGTAAGGGGCACCCGTCTCGCTCTTGGGAGAAGGATATCGGAAGGAATTGAAATCAGGGAGGCTGTGGACCATGAGTGAGGAAAAAGGAACGATCCGTGTCGGGTTTGTGGGAAACCCAAACTGCGGAAAAACAACCTTATTCAATGCTTTTACAGGAGCAAAGCTTAAGGTGGCCAACTGGCCTGGTGTTACCGTGGAGAGAGTGGAAGGAGAAACCAGCTATAAGGGACGTCCCATCCGGGTAATCGACACGCCGGGGATTTACAGCCTGACCTGTTATACCCTGGAAGAAAAGGTAACCAGGAAATGCCTGGAAAGCGGAGAAGTGGATGTGATCATTAATGTGGTAGACGCTTCATCCCTGGAACGGAATCTTTATTTAACCCTTCAGCTTCTGGAACTAAAAAAACCGGTCATTTTAGCCCTTAACATGATGGACATTGTTGAGGACAGGGGAATGGAAATTGACTTGCACCGTCTTCCTGAGATGCTTGGATCCATTCCTGTGGTTCCTGTTTCCGCAAGAAAACGGACCGGGCTTGATGTGCTGCTTCATGCGGTAGTTCATCATTATGAAGAAGGCCCTCAAGGTGTGGTCGTAAATTATACACCTAAAATCGAGAATAAAATTTCCAAGATAGAAACCGTGTTAAAGGCCCATTACGGAAGCATGGACAATCTAAGATGGCATGCCATCAAGTTCCTGGAATATGATGAAGAGGTATGGGAGGATCCCCCCCTTGATTTAAGCAATATTATAGACCATAATTATGAGAAGGAAATCATAAATCAGAAATACGATTATATAGAAAGCATCATCCATGAATGCCTGGTGAATAAAGAACAAAAGGCAGTATTTACAGATAAGATCGATGAATATCTGACCCATCCCATTTTGGGACTGCCGTTTTTCCTGGGTATCATGGCATTGGTGTTCTTTTTGACTTTTACTGTGGGTGATTTTTTAAAGGGATATTTTGAAGTCGCCTTAAGCTTGCTTTCTGCCTATATGAATCAGTTTATGGAAGGCATCCATGCCTCTGCCTGGATCACTTCCCTGGTGGTAGACGGAATTATAGCCGGAGTAGGAGGGATCCTCACATTCCTGCCCAATATCTTTATCTTGTTCCTTGCGCTGGCTTTTCTGGAAGACAGCGGATATATGGCAAGGGTTGCCTATGTTATGAATGAGATCATGGGGCGGGTAGGACTTTCTGGAAAGGCTTTTCTTCCCATGCTTCTGGGGTTTGGCTGTACGGTTCCGGCAATTATGGCTGCCAGGTCCCTTCCCAGCGAAAAGGACAGGAAGAGAACTATTTTAATTACGCCTTTTATGTCCTGCTCAGCCAGACTCCCTATTTACGTGCTGTTTTCCCAGATGTTCTTTCCGGAACATGCTTTGATCGTAGCTTATTCCCTGTACCTCATCGGATTAATGGTGGCTATTACCATTGCTTATGTGACTCACTTAAGGCATAAGGCAGAGGAAGAGGATACCCTTCTTATTGAGCTTCCCGAATATAAGACTCCAAACGGGAGGACGGTAGCGATTTATGTATGGGACAAAGTAAAGGATTATCTGAGTAAGGCGGGAACCACTATTTTCCTTGCCACCATTGTGCTTTGGTTTGTTTTAAACACCGGGCCGTCGGGATTTGTGGCAGATGTGTCAGAAAGCTTTGCGGCCGCCATCGGACGGGTTTTAGTTCCTGTACTCAGCCCTGCCGGCCTTGGAGACTGGAGAATTGCAGTGGCTCTTATTTCCGGGCTTTCTGCAAAGGAAGTGGTGGTTTCCAGTTTTTCGGTCCTGTTTGGAATCAACAATATAAATTCCGCAGCAGGAATGGGAAAGCTGTCTTCAATTCTTGGGGGTTTTGGTTTTGGCGGAGTGAACGCTTATGCTCTTATGATTTTCTGCCTCCTGTATTCCCCCTGTATTGCGGCTGTGGCAACGATTAAAAAAGAAACGGGTTCTATGAGATGGACCCTTGGTATGGTGTTTTTCCAGCTGGCAGTGGCCTGGACCGCTTCTGTACTGGTATTTCAGATTGGAAGTTTAATTTTTTAAACTTAATATTTTAGAGGAATAAGCCTATGAATGATAAGCTGCTTGTGGAAACTGCGGTTCTGGCTGGTGAGATTATGCTGGTGAGCGGAGCGGAAATTTACCGGGTGGAGAATACCATTGACCACATTTTACGAAAGGCGGGCAGGGATTCTGCGGAAGCCATTGTTTTTTCTACAGGGATCTTTGCGTCCCTTAACGATCCTGCCATTGAGGCGATAACCGTAGCCAGAAGGGTTACTATAAGATCCACTAACTTAAACAGGGTATATCTGGTCAATGACGTTTCCAGAATGCTGTGTGAGGACCGCATGACCGTGGAGGAAGCTTATGGCAGGCTGAAGGAGATTCAGAATTCGGTTCAGTACGGCAGGAGACTAAAGGATGTCGGAGTTATGGGTGTGGCAGTATTTTTTACTCTCCTTTTAGGTGGAGGAGCAAAGGATTGCCTGGCGGCGGCTGTGACCGGTTTTTCCTTAGCAGCAGCCATGGAGGTTTCCGTAAGGATCAGGCTCAATGACTTCTGCGCCAACGGAGTCTGCGCGTTCTTAATTGCAATTACCACCCTTTTTATGGAACGGTGGTTCATGCCTGGAATCAAAAGTGACATTATCATCATCGGTGCAATCATGCCTCTGGTTCCCGGTGTTATATTTACAACGGCCATTAGGGATACCTTAAATGGGGACTATGCATCGGGAACAGCCAGGATCATGGAGGCGGTAGTGATCGCTCTTGCAGTGGCAGCAGGGGTGGGAGCAGGTATGGGCTTATTTCAGTGGCTGACAGGAGGGCTTTCATGGTAGTACAGACGATTGGGGCTTTTCTGGCTGTAATCAGCTTTTCTCTGGTTTTGGAGCTTCCAAAGAAGCATGTGGTTTTAGCGGGAGGAATCGGCGCGGCCAGTTGGCTTGTCTATCTTTTGGTGCATGCCGCAGCCGGGTCTGTCATTGCTGCGGCCTTTTTATCCAGTCTGCTGGTGGCTTTATCCAGCCACATCTTTGCGCGGATTTTTAAAGCTCCGGTCACGGTGTTTCTGGTGGCAGGAATCCTGCCGTCGGTTCCAGGAGCGTCCATTTACCGGAGCGTATCATATGTGATTGCAAATAACCCGCAGCTTTCCAGCCATTATCTGGTGGAAACGCTTCAGATTTCGGGTGCCATAGCAATGGCTATTTTTATCATGGATTCTTTGTTCCGACTGGGGCAGAAGAAGTGAATGCAATGGTCAGCTTATGGCTGCTTCTGGAATAGAAATAGATGTGATTGGACAGACGGTCTTCTTCCGGTACTTCTTCCTGGTTAATGGAGAAAACGGTTTCTGCTAATTCGTCAAAAGAAATAGTTTCATTATATGGAATGATGAGGACTTCGTGAATGCTGGATGGCAGTATGATCAAATCGCTGCCGCTGCATGATGCGAAGTCTTTTAATATGCCTTCATAAAGCAGGCAGCCGGCCCCGCTTATTCCAGAGGAATTGGACAACACGTACATGGAAGGAGACAGGGGAGAAGCATCAAAGAGCTCTTCTATGGCATCTTCGTTTATTTCGTGCTCGGTCGACCTTTCTATAATATCTTTTATGGCTTCGGGAAGAGAACGGATGCGGGCGGGAAAAAGACGGGGAGTATTTGATTTGGCAGCCAGGTATATGTCTTCTTCAGACCGGTTCCAGGCTTTTAGATGGCGGTTGTGGATGAGGGCGGTAATGAGACTGTCTTCGTCTTTTTGAAAGGAAATGTAGAATATAATGGAAAGCTCCAGCTCCGGATAGGTAATATGCGGGACTTCTTTTAGCAGTTCCCGGTTGGCTGGCTCATTGATAAGGCGGAAGATAACTTTTTCCATGATCTGTTCCTGTGACAGGAATTCTTCAATGGGAAGGGCATCCGGCAGAGGGCAGTTTTGGTAAAGAACCATGATGTCATCCAGGATGGCATTAAAAGGTCTGCCCTTTTGGTATGACTCATAGAAATGGTTTAAATAGATGGTGGGGGCTGCCCGTTCGTCCGCTTTCCCAATGCAAAGCCCATGAAGGATAAGCCCGTTGTTCTTGGTGATGGGTTGGATCAATAAGGTGAATTCCGGCCCCAGCTTTTCTTTCATGGATTGTTTGACAGTTTCCAGAAATGTTTCGTATACCATATGTATACCTCCTTAGTTTTATTTATGTAAACTGCTTGTTGCAGAATTACAGTAATAATAGAAATGACGGTAAAAGATAATATTATTTTTTCCACTGAACAGGGTCATTTTAAGTAACTGAAAAGCAAGTCTTGTGCTGAAACTGGAAATTATTACCAGTACCTATGCTATTAAAGTTATATTATAGTTTAGCACAAGGAGGATGCACTATGACACAACATGAAACTTCTATATGTGAGAATTTGCTATACGAGGCTATCAGAATAGCAGAACAGTCAAGAAAAGAATTTGAAATTGTAAGGCAATATTTTAAAAGTGATGATATGTACAGATGTGAAAGGAATCAGAGAAAATCAGACAGGCATTGGGGATGCGCAGAAGGTATCTTTAAGGCATTAAAAGAGCTGGGATTTGAGCATAGAGATATGAAGAGACTTCAGGAGCTGATAAATTGGTAATTGGACAACTGTGGCGATTACGCTTTCAAATAAATACAGTAAGAGACAGAAAAATGGTTGGAAACGTAAAATCAACGATTAGACATAGGCAATAATCAATCTGACCCATTATTGCCCCATTAACATATTTGACATCTGAATAAGTCCATATGCTTGTAGAAATAGGAGTATGTGGGCTTATTTTAGTGTCTTAAACTGTAAACGCAAACAGTTTCCCCATACCTAGCTTCAAATGTCAATACGACGATTCCAGCGCGTTCTAGAGGCATTGTAAAGGTGTATCTTGAAACAAGGGTTTCATTTGATGTAAAAAACGGAAAAGGAAGGAACAAAGAATTATGGCAAAGAGAGTAAGTGATATGAATGAATTGGCTGCTGCTTTAAAACCTACTATGTTAGGTATGGTTGATGTGATGACAGAAAGAGTCGATCAGACATTGAATTATTTTCTACAAGAGTATTACAATGATTATAATCCAAAATACTACCGAAGGCAATATGATTTTTTGCGTTCATCAGTTAAGGTCGAGCCAAGCAATGGATCAATAATGAGTTTATGTAAATGTTGGATATGTACATGACTGCTCGTTCATGTGCGATAGGCTGCATGGAGGGTAGTGACAACGGAGATATGGATTTTCAACTTTCGGACAATGAATGGACAGAGTTATTTGACAGACTAGAAATTGATCCAGAAGATTTTATTAATTAATGTAATATTAAGAAAGTACCAGACAGAGAGGAATCTTTAGGAGGTGCTTTTCTTTTTGTCCTGTTGCTGTAATAAAAATATTGATGGTGCCATAACTTAAGAGAGTTTATTATGGGCGATTTAGAGTGAATAAGTGACGATTTTGAATTGTCAGATGATTTGCAAAGCCTTGTAAATGCTATGAAGCCACGAACTCATTGCCGAACTAATATTTGCATAAATCGATAATTATATATACAATTAAAATATAATATAATATTGAAAAAATGCTTAGGTTATAAGGATTTGTTGAGGCTTTAGGAAGAATAATTAATAGTGAATAAAAATGTATGATATTGAAGGAAAATTCATTATTGAGTTCGAATGTTATTATAAAACAAAGAATGGATATGAATATAATAATTATGTATATATATGCAAATGCTTATAATCCTATATAGGCGAGTTGAGCATGGTAACAATAGATTTAAGACCACGAATAATTCGGAGTCTACAACACAAGAACAACTCGCCTCACAAATAGGTATATCTGTTGATACTCTTCACATTATAATATAATTTCTGAAGAAAGAACAGCCGGGTGTTTTTTTAAACTACATATAAAATCGTCATCCCTCTTAGCTTTTCTTCGATTTGCTGTCTTAAAAACTGTTCCCCGCTGCTTCTTAAATCATCACGGTAGCAGTATTTTCCCCTTCCCCGCCCGGTCATGAGTTCTTTGTCATAAAGGCGTTCTGCCTGAGGAAATGCCTCTGTGTTGATTGCGTTTTGAACATAGCTGTAGGTCATGAAAATGATTTCAATGGGTGCCTGTTCCCTTACCTTTTTGGAAAGCCGGTCTGAGAGCGTATCAATCAGTTGAGAATACAGATCTTTCCAGTCTTCGGTCATAATGATGGGAGCAATCAAAAGTCCTACCCGGTATCCGGCGTCACACATACTGTTTAAGGCGGTAATTCTGGCATCTAAGCCGGAGGTACCCGGTTCAAACCGGGTGATGATGGGCTGGGGATTGACACTCATCCGCATGATGACACGGCCACCGTGGCAGATGCCAAGAAGGGGTTCTACCTTATTGAATTTCGTTGGGAAGGTGAGAAATCCATAGTTGCTCTTACTGAAATTTTCAATTGTCCATGCCAGATTTCCGGTTATGGTATTTTCAAGAACAAGATCACTGTTGCTTCCTATCTCATAGGTATAATTTTTTTCAGAGCGGGCCCCGTGGTCCATGATTTTTTTCAGCATCTGCTCCCGGTTTACAAACAAACGCAAATAAGCGCATTTGTTGTAGTTACACACCAGATAGCAGTAGTGGCACATGGCGGTGCAGCCGGACGAGGTATAAGGTACAAGAAAATCCGATACTTTATGATTGGGAACGTAGTTGTGGGTTTTGCGGACTCCTATGATGAGATGGTGCTTCATGGCCGGAAAATCACTGTTTGGGCGGGTTCGCAGCTCGTCTATTTTATTGTGGCTCTTAATAGGAATCCATGGAATTGTGCTGTATTTTTCCTTTAGACACTTACCCAACTCATATTCAAGGGATTCTGGTTCGTAATAAATCTTATCTGGAAACATGGGATACCTCCAATTAAGAGTAGTATGTGCTAAAAATAAAGAGATAAACACTTAAAACGGCAAAAATTTTAATAAATTTGAGGGGTATAAACATGGTGGTACAAGATGCCAAGACGGCGCCTTGAATATGACACTTGATGAAATCGCAAAAGAATTAAATACTTCCAAACGAATTACCTGTTGCCACAATGGATATACACGTTATTATTTGACCCGTAATGGTATTAGAGACTTGTTTTGGTATGAAATTAAAATGGATTTATGGACGTTTAAATGTGTTGAATGGAGTGCCATTTTGTTATCTGTAGTTTAAATGGTAAGGTACTGATACACCCAAGAAACTAATACCCGAAACTTCAATCAAATAATTTCAGTCACCAATAATAGAATAAAAGAGCACCGGATAGTCCGATGCTCAATAGTGTTAGCAATTATTTTTTCTGAATAATTATTAAAATGATAGAAGTTACATTAAATGATAAAGTAAAAAGACACACTGTAGTATTATAGTTAACTAAAAATGGTGCCGACATCATAAGTCTTGTTGCTATATAACTAAGAGGTACTGAAAATAATGATAAAAGTATAGGCGGTAAGTATTTTTTAATATCCATTAGCACCACCAGAAGCATAATATTCTATATACTTTGTAACATCGTAATTATGATATAAGCCATCATTTTTTAGGATCGATACAATGAAGGAGGTATTTACAGCAACAGTACGTTTGCTGTCTAAATAACTATACTCCCAATATACATCATCAACACCAGTAGAGTCATTATGTGGCTTAACTAAGAAATCATGCACATCTGTAAAATGTTTTACTCCTCCACTAGAAGATGTATCATAACGAAGGATTAACCCAATCTTATGGTTACTATCGAACCTGTATGTATAGTTTGTAGATCCATAAGACCTTGGTGCAATTAAAGGATTTTCTAAAAATGATTCATTATTTGAAGACACAGCTCTAGATTTAGCTGCCTCCCACATTTTATTGGCACGTGCATTACCTTCCTCGATCTCCTGTACTAGCGCTTCAAACTCATCTTGGGAATCTACTTCTAATACTATTCCTTCTGGCTCAGCAGTGATTGAACGTTCTCCATAGTTTGATACTTCTTTGGCGAAAGCTACATTTATAAGTGATAAAGATAATATTACAGATAAAAAAATCGTGCTAATTTTATGCATTTTTTTGTGCATTGTTCTCCTCCTTTTTTAAATTGTTGCTAACACTAATGCTATTATATCATATTTACTTAAGTTAACAGAAAAATTATATCGCATTATTGTACAAGAAACGACAAAGTCTTACAATTTATCTGTATTATGATTTTCACTTTATGTTATTACATCAGGTTCACCATACCCAGTTGTCACGGTCACCTTGGTAGATTCATATAGGAAGAAAAGGGTATTAAAAGCTTTACTGCCTATGATATTTCAGATTTGTACGAGAAATACCGTCATGCTTCCATTTATGCTATAATCTTACAAACAATTGTTAGTTCAGGCTATTATTAAATATATTTATGCAATGTTGAAGGAGTGGTTTGATTGACTCAAGAAGAAATCTTAAAGTATGCCGTTGAAAGTGGCATGCTTGATTTAAATGAAATTTCAGAAAAGGCTAATATTGGGTTAATACAAAAAGTCAAAGAAACAATTAAAGGAAAGATTAAGTAAAAACCTAGAAAAAGGTATTGATGGACTAGACGGAGGATTGGAATGCCAAACAGAGTGCCACATTGTAAGGAATGTGATAGATGTCAATTTATAGAGCTGTTTTATAAGGATTATTATTGTTGTGAGGAATATGAAGTTTCAACGATATTTAAAAGATTAGGAGTAGACAGTCCACCTAAGACAAGTCCTAGGTGGTGTCCTAAGAGACAAGTGGGCAAAACACCGCGGTGATTGAACCGTATTGCAATGGTAATTCCTAACTGGTGGGAAGTAAAAGAAAGCCAGTATCAGGATTCAAGAGTAAATCTATTTAACGAACACGATTTTGTGGTGGTTGATTCTATGCTGCCCACGATTTCGTCGTGACGTCAAATTCTAACGTGGTAATTTCATCACTATGTTGCCATAAGTCAATTCAGCACACCTATTCCCTTTGATGAAGAATGAAAGTAAAGATAGAATATAAACGATTTATAAGGCTTCCCAGAATTGGGAACGTCCTATTTGCTATGCCCTGAATTGGCTGAACTAATCGAAAGTATATAATACTGTCTATAGTCCTGAAACTTGTGTATTTGTTCCTCACAGTATTAATACACTGGTTCTAAATAATACAGCAAAAAGAGGAGATTATCCAGTAGGAGTAAGTAAAGATGGTAGAAAATATAGAAGTTCTCTAAACGTTGACGGGAATAATATTAAGCTACACTATTGGGATACCCCAGAAGAAGCCTTTGCTGAATATAAGAGACACAAAGAAGCATTGATATTAGTGATTGCTGATAAGTATAAAGGTAAAATACCGGAAAAGGTATATGAGTCATTGATTAATTGGAAGATTGATATTGATGATTAAGTGAGATAGGGTGTATTGGATAGAAATATCTGATATACCCTATTTTTTTTATTTGGAAGATGTGGTATGATTTTATTAAAAGTATCAAGATTATACTTTTATAATTTAAATATTGAGGTATATTATGGAAAAGATTCTATATGCTATTATAATTCCTTTAATCTTATTTATTTTATCAAAACATGTTGAATCGCTATTTATAACAAAATCGTATCCTAAATTAAAGATTGAATCGGTAGATGGCTTATTTTATTTTTATTGGTTTATCGTTTGGTTTTTTATAAATTTATTACTTGTTGTTGTTACATTAGTACTAAATGGAAGATTTAAAATCATTACTGATGAAGATGTTTTTAAGTTTCATATTATTATGAATTGGTACATTACAACTACATTATGTATTTCTTTTAAGAGTATGAGAGATAAAATTATACATAGAAAATATGTAATAATGAAGATTGTAGCTTATATTTTTATAATTCTTCCGCCAATATTAATAAACACACTGTTTCATTATAAAGTTTCTGGTCCCACATTGTCTTTTATAATGTTAATAATGTTTATTGGTGGACTATGGTTTTTTAAAGAAAGATATGATATTTATACATGCAATTTTATTAATATTACATTAAATGATGGAACTAAGATTAATGACATTAAATGTAGTGATATAGAAACAAATAGTAAATGGTTAATTATTAAAGAGAAAACAAATAAATCTTACTTGGATTTAAAAACTGTAACAAGAATAGATTGTTTTGGAGAATATATTAGGGTAGATCACGAGACTATTTTTTCTAATCTTAATCCCATTCTTTCTGAAGCATGGAAACGTATAGAACAAACACGGAAGCGATTTGACAAAATCTTTGGTGTCAGAACATGGAAAAAAAATCGTAAACTAAGAGAAGTACATGAAATCCCTTCAGTTGAATCGGAAGAAATTCTAGATAGTGCTTCAGATTTAGAAGGATAGGATAATATGGGAATTATGGCAAACATTCTTTATATTCATTATTAATGGTGTACGTTTAAATTTGCAATGAAATTGTAGGTTATGATAACTTGGTCGGCTTAATAGCGGTTCTTAGGAAATTCTAATATGTACGTTTGATTTTGGAGAATAGTTGAGGGATTAGTTCATCTCGTATGCCTTTTTTCGGGTGGCGTGATATGATTAATAATAATTTCCTGAAAAGTTCACTTAATGTAAATAAGGTGAAAGTATTGACTTTGGCTGTTGACAGTAGGCTTTATGAGAGGGATATATATGGACGAGAACGAAATAATTGAATATATGAAAAAAGGGGATACAGGAAATCCATTTAAATATTTTAACTTTGATCAAAAGCTGACATGCTATGATTTTTATGAAGATTTTGCTCGACAGTTAGTTGGATATTTACAACCTGAGTGCAATCCTTATAATTATAAGAAAGTTAAAGAATTTAATTTTAAATATTGTTGGAATATAAATGTAAATGCATCAAGTATTGAAAATGAATACGACGATTCTATTACATTAAATGAAGGTGCAGTTATTAAAATTTATAGTTTTTTTTATAAACTTATAAATAGCGTTTCATTGTTTCAATTGGATGTAGAGATACCGCCTTATATTTTAATCGAAATAAATTCGTCTTTTCATAAAAAAGCGCACAGTCCTTTCTATGAGAAATTTGTATTATCAGATAATTCCATTTTAAATAATTTAGCTGAATATTTATCTATGTTTTCAATAAAATATCTAATAGCACACGAAGTTGGTCATGCATTTGGTGGTCATTCAATTTATTATAATCATATACCTAGAATGATAAAAGAAAGTACTGGTTCGCAACTATATCAATGTTACTTGGATCTACAAACTATGGAGACGGATGCGGATACTTTTGCCTCCACTAGGATAATGGAAGAAGCTTTTCTATTTTATAAATCCGATAAAAATAAATTACATTTAGCAAATAAAGTAGATATTTTAAAAATGCCGATTTATGCAATTCACTGTTTGCATTATATCTTTAGAGATTATCGAACATGGAAAGATTTTAATAAGGAACATCCTCCGGCTTTTGTTAGGGAATCAATGTCTCTTGGAGCAGCTAAAGCAACATTAGATAATCACTCAATACTATTTAGTGATGAATTTTATATAGGAGATATTGCTAAATTAGACGATTGTATTTGTACCGCATATAAGACTTCAAATGATAGATTTCAGGAATACGTGAAGACATTTGGTAAAGAAGCAGGAAAATGGGCACAAATGCTAAGTGAAAATTATAAAAACAGGGTGTCTTACAAAATAAAATCAGAAAGTAGGTTGCCTGTGGAGGGGCTGGACTATTAAATCTTTATATTCTAGTTCGGAAAGGTCAAATTATTAACGTATTGTGTGGGAACATCAGATACCCCCTTTTCGAGAAACAGGAATCGTTCCTAAAATGTTTACTACCCCCCCATACCCTTGCACCTGCTGCCATCACACACTCATACACGCATAAATTAACCTCAATTTGCCATTGTTTAGCCTTGGCCTAACAACTTCTCCACCTTGCCACATACAAGCCGTAAATGGCTCATAAAACTCTTTAAAAGGCAATAGAAATACACCATAGAATACATAATAAAAGGCTAGGAGTATGATGCTCCTGGCCTATTTTTTTACCTGTTTTATATTGTTCTACCTTTCCCAATAATAACCGCTGGATAAAGTATAATTAATTTCGCAAATTCAATTAAATAAAAAATGGACATGTTCCATAGCCACTTGGTAAAATAAAGTCACCACAACCAAATCTCACAAAGGAGGCTATAGAACATATCCGATAACATTATACAATTAAATCAGGAACTTATCCATAACGAATTGAAAGATTTAGTACGTAACAGCGTTGAGGAAACCCTTAACGCCTTGCTGGATCATGAGGCTGATGAACTCGTTAATGCTGAAAAATACGAGCGTTCCGGTGAACGTAAAGGATATCGTTCCGGGCATTACAACAGGAACTTTCAAACCAC
Organism: Lacrimispora sp. BS-2; assembly: GCF_040207125.1. Classification (NCBI taxonomy): domain Bacteria; kingdom Bacillati; phylum Bacillota; class Clostridia; order Lachnospirales; family Lachnospiraceae; genus Lacrimispora; species Lacrimispora cavernae. The sequence goes on along the minus strand of NZ_CP157940.1, from coordinate 2,821,154 downwards.
AGCTGGTGAGGTCAAATTGAAGATGCCAAAGTTAAAGGGTGTACCGTTTGAAACTGCCATTATTGAGCGCTATCGCCGTAGAGAATGCTCTGTTGAAGAAGCTCTCATTGAAATGTATCTCGCAGGTGTTTCAGTTCGCCGTGTTGAAGATATTACCGAGGCATTATGGGGAACCAAAGTTTCACCAGGAACAATAAGCAATCTAAATAAAAAAGCGTATGAACACATTGAAACATGGAGAAGCCGCAAGCTTACCGGTTCTTATCCATATGTGTTTGTAGATGGTGTTTATTTAAAGCGCAGCTGGGGCGGTGAAATACAAAACGTCTCTATCCTTGTTGCCATTGGGGTCAACGAAGATGGATGTCGTGAAATTATTGGCGCAGCCGAAGGCATGAAAGAAGACCGTGAAAGCTGGAGAACATTCTTTGTGTGGTTAAAAGTGTGAATGGCATAATAAAAATACCCACTTTTGGCGGAGAAAATTCCCCACTTTGTTATGCCTAACATAAAGATACAGTTATACTGAAAGCGTAACAAATGAATCTCCCCATAAGGAGGAAAATTTATTATGCTGGAGGTAGACATGAAAACTACAATTATGACTCTGTATCAGAAAGGATATAACAAAACCCAGATTGGGAAGATGCTTGGCGTTGACAGAAAAACCGTACGCAAAGTGCTCAGGGAAGAAACGCAGGGAAAGGAGCTGCTACAGGAAACACAGGAGGGAACCTGGCCATCCATGCTGGATGAATACCGGGAATACATAGAAATCCAGTTATCCAAGGAATTGTCCATTACCCGCATCCACCAGGATCTGCAAAAAGAGTTCGGAGTTGCCTGCGGTTATACCACCCTGCGTGATTATGTGAAAAAAATAAGGAAATCCCAGCCTCACGCCTACATGGTGCTGCATTCCCTGCCAGGCGAAGAGGCACAGGTGGATTTCGGCTATATCGGAACTTTGAAAGTAAATGGAACACCCCGTAAAGCATGGATATTTGTCATGTCTTTGAGCTACTCCCGATACATGTACGTCGCTGTTACTCTGGATCAGAGCGTGCAGACCTTCATCCGGTGCCACACAGAAGCATTCCGGTACTTTGGCGGAGTTCCCCAGACCGTAAAGATTGACAACTTAAAGGCTGCTATCGTAGAAGCAGACTTTTATGAGCCGACTGTGCAGCGTACCTATGCCGCTTTTGCCGGTCACTATGGTTTCCTGCCCAATCCCTGCCGGGTATACACACCAACCGATAAAGGGAAAGTAGAATCGAACGTGAAATACGTAAAAGAAAACTGCTTTAAGGGACGGGATTTTAAAGAGCTTGAGCACGCAAAGCTGTTTCTCCTGTCATGGCTGAAAGAAACGGCAAACCGCCGGATACACGGGACAACCGGCCGAAAACCGGAGACCGTATATCTTGAGACAGAAAAAGCATATTTAAAGCCGCTCCCTGCACAGGATTTTCTCTTTTCAAAATCCGGGACAGCAACCGTAAGGACAGACTGCCATATCGTTCATGGCGGCAATTATTATTCTGTGCCTTACACTTATATCGGAATGGATGTGGATGTCATCGAAGTGAATCATTTACTGAAGATCTACCATGCCGGAAAAGAGATCGCCCTCCACAGCCTGTGCGAAAATGCAAAGGGCGAACATGTGACGGATAAGAAGCATTACCCATCTACCAAAACAATAACACAGGAGGAGCTTTTGTCAAGCTACCGCGAAAAAATGGCGGAGGTGGGGTCAGGCGCACTGGCATTTTTGGAAGCATTTAAGGATACAGATATGTACCAGTGCCATCATTACCGGAGCATTTCCGGTATCCTGGCACTCCGGAAAAAATATGGGGAGGATGCTATAGACAAAGCCTGTAAAAGGGCATGCCATTATGGGAACATTACCTACCGGGCAGTAAAAAGGATCTGCGAAAGCGGTCTGTATAATCTTCCGCTGGAAGATGCACAGGAATCGTCTATGGAGGGAAGAAGCAAAATCAGAAATCTGTCTGATTACCGGCAAATGACAGGACTGGGGGTGATCAGTCATGAATGATTCATTACAGGAAAAGATTAAAAAGCTCCATCTTGCCGGAATTCTCCAAACGGCGGATATGCGGGCAGAACAGGCAGCAAAGGAGCAGATGTCCTATATCGAATTTCTTGAACTGCTTATAAACGATGAAAACCTTAACCGCTCAAGAAACAGACGCAACGATCTAATGAAGCGTTCACGTATGCCCCAGCACAAAACGATGGAAGAATTCAACTTTTCATGGCAGCCCTGCCTAAATCGTCAGGTCATCTATTCCCTTGGAACCTGCGAGTTTATCAGGAAAAAAGAAAATATAGCTTTTATCGGACTTCCCGGAACCGGAAAGACCCATCTCTCCATCGCGCTTGGCATCAAAGCCATTGAGCAGGGGTATACGGTGCTGTTCACCACACTTTCGGAAATGATGGAGGATTTATACATCTCCCGTGCGGACAACTCTTTCCGTCAGAAACTGAAGAAATACATTTCACCGGATTTGCTGGTGATTGATGAGTTTGGTCTCAAGAAGCTGGGTCAGACAAATGTGGACGACCTTTATGAAGTGATCTCTAAAAGATACGAGGTAACCTCTACCATCATCACTTCCAATAAGCAGTTTGATGAATGGGGGAGTATTCTTTTTGATCCGGTGCTGGCAACAGCTATCCTTGACCGTTTTGTGCATCACTGCAGCTTTATTGCCATAGAAGGTGAAAGCTACCGGATGAAAGAAAGGGAGCGGATCAGTGCTGTGAAACGGCGGGGCAGACCGAAAAAAGAGAGCGCAGAAAATGGAACAAATGAACGAATGGGCAAAATGGAAGATAGCGGGGATTTATGAGATGCAGGAAAACAGACTGACACGAAATGAAGCAATAGAAGCGGCAGATATACTGAGAGATATGCTTGATGATGAGCAAAGAAAAACCGAGCTGCTCAAACAGCGTAATAAAGAACTGGAATTATTACTTATGAAGAATGATATCGCAATTCCTGATTATGAATTATGGCATGACGCTTTGAAGATGGTGTAAAGAAGCAGGGAGAAACTGGGAAAGGCATCAATAGCGGTGCTTTTCCCAGGATAAATAAAGTGGGGAATTTTCTCCGCCATTTTTGGGACTTTTTTATTGACAATCACAGTTAAAAGAACGTGGTCTGGCTGGAGTACGCTTAATTATCGGTGATAAATGCTTTGGGATGCTCGAATCCATTCCAGAAGTATTTCCTAATGCAAAGTATCAAAGATGTACGGTTCATTTCTATCGGAATATATTCTCAGCCACTCCTCGTAACAAGATGAAAGAAGTCTCTATGCTGCTGAAGGCTATCCATGCTCAAGAATGCAAAACATCTGCAAATGAAAAGGCTAAACAAGTAGCAGATAAACTTCGCGAGATGAAATTAACGTCTGCAGCTAAAAAGGTTGAAGATGGAATTGAGGAAACCCTAACATACATGGATTTTCCCAGCCAACATTGGACTAGAATCCGCACCAATAACACTATTGAACGGTTGAATCGGGAAATTAAACGAAGAACCCGTGCAATTGGCGCTTTCCCTGATGGGCAGAGTGCTTTAATGCTTGTATGTGCCAGACTACGACACGTAGCCGGAACCCAATGGGGTACAAAGCGCTACATGAATATGGAGCATCTGAAAGAATTGGATCTCCAGAATGAATCTGATATCATAGCCGGCTGACTACCGGCTACCTACCGGCTAAAATGCAATTTGCGAAAAAATCTTGACACTAGGGAAAATATTTGAGTTGTACTTGTAAAACGTGCAATCAATTTAAAGGGCATATATTACCTGATGACCTTTATTTTATTATTTCTATAATGATTTGCTACGGTAAACTGATGCTAAAAGAAAAATATTGATGCTGGAAAACAGAGAATGTTGTTTATATACGATAAGTAATGTGGTAGAAGAAGGTAAATATATTGAAGTATACAAAGAAAGTTCGATTTCATGTAATAAATGATAAAATACAAAGTGCAACTTAATAATCCGGAGGGATAAAATGAGTAAACATACTATTGAGCATCCAAAATTATTATGAAGAACATTAAAGACTTGTAAAAGGGCTGTATGGAATAGAAAACGTGAACAGAGCTTGGCGAGACCAGCTTGTCTTGATACTACTGCTACAGTTGGCGTGAAATTATGTCCAACTTGATTTTAAAAACGCGCCATAAATGAAATTCTATGGCACGTTTTGTAAAGAAAAGAATAGGGAACTATAGGTATGATTTATAGATTATCTCCTTTTACTATTTCCCGTATAATAGACTCAATATCCTGTCCATTGATGGATAAATCCTTGATTTCACACAATTGTGATATAGATCCTATTACTGACATTATATCAGTTAATCTGGTTTCGCATTCTAAAGTAATAGTATGATCTGTCTGGTGTAAAAGTTTTGTTCCATACAAGGGAAAGTCACTTTTTGATATCCATGGGTTATGATCTATTTCAAATTTCATTTGTTTTTTATTATCGAATTTTTTGCGTATAAAATCTATTTTTTCATCAACCACAATTTGGCCATGATTAATTAAGATGATGCGTTCACAAAGCGATTCTATATCCTGAAAGTCGTGTGACGTTACAAGAAAAGTAGTATTACGTTCAGCTTTTATTTTACCAATAAATTCACGTATTTTTATTTTTGATTCACTGTCTAGACCGATAGTAGGTTCATCTAAATAAATGATATCTGGATTATGTAAAAACGCGGCAGCAATATTACATCTCATTTTTTGTCCCAAGGAAAGCTGGCGTTCTGGAATACCTAAAAGTGCCCCTATGCCGATAACTTCTGAGAATAAGTCTAAGTTATCTTTAAAAGTTTTTTCGGGAATTTCATATAATTTTTGTAGAACGCGGAATGATTCTATAACAGGAATATCCCACCATAATACTGACCGATTTCCAAAAACTACTCCCATTTTTTTATTTATGACTTTTCTATTTTTAACTGGACTTAATCCGCTTATGCTAATATTTCCTGATGATGGGGTTAATACTCCTGATAGCATCTTGATTGTAGTTGATTTTCCGCTTCCATTGGGGCCTACATAACCTACTGATTCTCCAGTTTCAATAGAAAAACTAATATCATCAACAGCACGGATTACTTCATAATCTGGTTGAAACATGGAATGGAGTGTTTTTATTAAAGTTTCAGGATTCTTTTTTCTGCGATATTCTTTAACTAAATTCTCTACTAAGATTTGCATGATAACCTCCTACGTTCCTGTGCTGTTATATCCTTTTATTCCTCTTCTCCATAATGTAGATCCAATTATTGATACGAATGCTGCCACAACGGGAAGGAGAATATTAATTGGAATTGTTGTCTTATTTAAAAGGTATAAAGCCGGATAATAAGCCACGAATCCTAATGGAAGTAAGTATGTAAAAAAAACATTAATAAATTGAGGAAAAATATGAAGGGGGTATTTTGTAAATTCTCTGCATGTTTGAACAAGAATTGCAATATCATCCCCTTGAATTATCCAAAAATTTAAACAATTAAATATTGTATAGATTCCTGAGTTAATGATAGTTCCACAAATAACATATTCTATTACCATTAGTATTTCTCGTACTTGAAATTTTATGCCTATATGCAAAGATGCCCATATGAAAATAAAAAAATAAACAAGCATACTTAAAAGTGCCTGAAAATGGATCACTTGTCCTAGTAGCTGAATGAATGGAGAGGCCGGACGAATAAGAAATACATCCATGTCCCCTTTTTGTATTGCATGATCAATTGACCACACACAATCAAAAAAAGTCTGTCCAATTGCTTCAATGATAGCGGACATAGAAAATAGAAGGCATACTTCATAAAAACTCCAATTTCCAAGCCCTCCGACAAGGTATACTAATGTTGTAACTGCAATAAAACCCGATGCTTCTCTAATCAGCATAGAGATAATCCATATGATTGTATCTGCAGGATACTGTATCATTGTTAAAAGGCCAACTTTCATATAAGCCCCCCACAATATACTATAATACTTAAGTGTTTTCATATCAACCTCCTTGTACAACGACTTTTTTAATTACAGAATTATACAATATTACCGTTAATATTCCCAAGAGAAATGCCCATATCACTTGGAGACCAATGTATTTTAGCGACTGTATCAAATTATATTTTCCGAGATATATATTAATTGGGATAGAAACCATTCCGGCAAAAGGCAGATAATTTAAAAAGACAGATATTTTTTCTGGAAATAAAAATAGAGGGATCACGCCTCCGGATAAAATTGATAAAAGCGCATTTTTAGTTGAAGAGACTCCATACGAATTTAATGTGAATAGAGAGATTAAGCCAACCATAACTTCTATCCAAAATAATATACCAATTGAAATAATAATGCTTAAGAAAAATAATATAAATTTTATTGGATCAAGAGGAAGAACTCCATTTAGTATAAAAATACCTAATGCTCCAGCTGGTACACCTTTAAAAATTAAGAAAAATAAAAATTCTCCTATCCGCTTACTTAAAAGTGTAGTTATTAGATTTATAGGTCGTAATAATTCAATGATAATATTTCCCTTGTAGATCCATTCAGATAATTCTCGATTAATTCCTCCTGAAAACTGTGAAGACAAAATTCTTGATAGAATGACATATGTTGTCATCTCAGCCATTGTAAATCCTTTCAACTCATTTCTCGAGAGAAATACGGACTTCCATAGAAAGTAATAAATTAAAATAGATACAATTGTTCCAAAAAGATTAAACCAGAATGCTTTTATATATGCAAACTTGGTTATAAATGTTATACGTAATAAATAATAAATTTTTTTCATATTGCTCCATTCTAATTAAGTATTTTATAACTATAAGGAGGAAAGCAGAGAAATTATGTAATGAAATTTTTTTAATTATCTTTTTCTAATTAAACTTTAAAATATCTCATTTCAATATATTTTAAGCAAGAAAAGTAGACATACGACTCTGTTCAGCACTCCGTCTAAGCAGGCTCATAATATCATAATATTTTATAAAAAACAAGATAAAAAATAATAGATTGTGCATAATATCGAAACTAATTAGTAAATACAAAATAAACAAATATATTATAATATTATATAAAATGTTCAAATTATATATAATGAATAAAAAGGTAAAAATTGTAAGTAGTTGAAATATAAAGCGAGAATATAGATAAAGTTTGTTGTTTTATAAAAACATATTACGCTTAGGAAACAAAAAACGACGATAATTGCAAAAATTTTGTATTAAACAATAATTTGGTATACTAGTAATGGAAAATGTGAGAAGGAAAGCATATTTTTAGTATGAATTGACTAAATAGGAGGGTTAAATCAATGAAAATTAGTGTATGTATGATAGTAAAAGATGAAGAGGATTATATTAGAGAATGCCTGGATTCAGTATCAAAATTTGCATGGGAAATTATTGTAGTTGATACTGGTTCTATAGATAAAACGAAGGAAATAGCAGAAAGTTTTACAAATAAAATTTATAATTATCCATTTAAAGGTAACTTTGCTGAAGCTAGAAACTATTCATTAAGCCATGCCAAAGGAGATTGGATCTTAGTATTAGATGCAGATGAAAGAATTGATTACAAAAACTTTCAGATTATGCAACATGAGGTAGAAATGGCAGATGAACAAGTATGGGGGCTAAGGTTGCAAAAATATAATTTCTTTAAAAATGGGGGGTGGTATATAAGTAGTGCTTTACGCTTTTTCAAAAATGATAATGTAGTCTTCAACGGAAAAATTAATGAATCAGTAAGTGAAAGTATAAAAGCTCATGGAGGTAAAACGATAAATAGTAAAGCTTATATTAATCACGTTGGACATACAAAGTCTTTTGAAAGTCGTTGTAGGAAAAATGAACAGTATATATCAATTTTTAAACAGAGATTGATGGATCAAGAGGAAGACTGCGGATTATTAGGATACTTAGCAGTACTTTATAGGGCGCAGGGGGATTTTTCAACAGCTTTAAACTTATGCGATAAAGGAGATAAAATTATAAATGCAGATAAGTCTCTTTTATTTCAGTTATTTTCAGGACATATATATAAAGGTATTGGTCGGTTTGAAGAAGCTTTAAAAAGATACAAACAGGCAGAAGTGCTTGATCCGGAAGATACTACGATACTTAGTAATATAGGTGTAATTTTGTTATGTATGCAAAAATACAAAGAAGCAGTTACTTTTTTGGAAAGTGCCTCTCATAGATTTCCTCATGCTTATTATCTGATGGTCAATTTAGGGTTAGCATATCAATTTGATGAGCAATACGATAAGGCTTTAAAGTGCTTTGAAGAAGCGGAGAAAGGGAATCAATATTTTGCATATGAACATAAAGTGGCTAAATTGGAACAAGACTCTCTTTATGTATATTATTTAGAAACAATTCCGCATTATGCTGGATTAAGATATCATAAAGCATATTGTACTGTATTAGCAAATAATAAATTATAACGAAAAGGAAGTGCGATTATGACTGTAGACAAGGAATGGTGGAGGATAATACCAGTATCGATTAATAATGCATATGGTGATCCACTTACAGATATTCAGATTATGGACACCTATGATAAAATAAACAAGCTTTATGAGAATAATATGAGAATGAGTTTATGCACCAAAGCAGTACCATCAAAAGAAGTATATGAAATTCTGAAAACATTGCCTTCTGATTTGAAAAAAATGATGTTTTTTCAATATTCATTAACTGCTTTGGATGAAGGAGGATATAGTTTTAAGGAGAGAGAGGAAGCTATATATCGGTTATATGAGATTTTAGGGCAGGTTACTTTAATGATTCGTCCGGTAATCCCTGGAAAAAATGATAATATTGAGGATATGACAAAAATTATTCAGGTTGCTTCCAAGACGGGGAGACAGGTTATTTTGGGTGGAATCCATGATGAAAATAAGCGGAAAGTACTAGACGAAAAGTTTTATGAAAAGGTAATTAATTTATGTCAGGAATATGGGGTGGAGTATTTTAATAAAACATCTTGTGCCGCTGCTAACCAATTTCAATGTGATTGCTGGATGCATGATTTGGGAACCCCAATTAACTTAGAAATACTGGATTTTTTAGAATATGACTATTACATAAAAAATGACAGGGTAGTTTTAAGACAAGCTACAACGGGTGATTTGAATTTCGTAAAAATAATTACTAAGTCAAAACCTTACACAGAAAGACTATTAAATAATTACAATATATTATCATTTAAGATAAACGACAATATACTTGAATGCACTTCTAGCTGGTTTTCTTGGAGTAATAATATATCATGCAAAATAGCATGTGATTATTGTATAATTAGAAAAATTGATTATTTGTTGGCTAATCGAAAAATCGGATGCTTTCCTGGTGAAATTAATAAAATTGAAACTAAACATAATAAACAAGTAAATGAGCAAAATTGTATAAAAAAAGAAAATATTAGTGAAATGATATCTTATGATAATTTAAGAAAGGTTCAGGAATGTAGAGCCCATGCGATACTTAATTTTTAATTTTAAATTATGAAAGTAATTTATAAGAAATGTGCTAATATAGCGCCTAGAGAAAAGAGGATTAAAATGAAAACCAGAAAAGCAATAGGGGCGATCATATTATGTGGTAATAAGTATTTATTAGTAAATAAGATAAAAAACTCTAATGTTAAAGATACTTTACCTGAAAACGGGATCTGGGATTTTGTAAAAGGTGGTATTGAAGAATCTGAGAGTTTAAATGAGGCATTATATAGAGAACTATATGAAGAACTTGGAAGTAATAATTTTAAAATCATAAGAAGATTAGCAAGTGATTTGTATTTCAAGTTCCCACCTCATGTTGCAGAAAAGAACGGAATTAAAGATCAGATAACATATTTCTTTTTAGTAGAATACTGTGGAAAAGAATGCGAGCTTCAAGTAGATGGAATTGAAATCGCTAAAGTGGCTTTTCTTGATGAATTTGAAGTTGCTGAAAAATTATCCCATGTAGAATCAAAAGTATTTTTTACAGATTATCTTTATTTAAATCAACTTTTTTTAGAAGAGAAAATTAATGCTTTTTCAGGTGATATTTATATATTAGGAAATGAAAAAAAAATATTAGAGGTTTCTAGAGAAATCAATAATGTAGGAATAAAGAGTAAAGTATTGGATCTAGGTAAAAAAAATAGCATTTGTTTAGAGAAAGACTTAATTGTAATTTGTCATAATAAATATAAAGAGTTTGAAGAGCTTAAAGATTATATTGGAAGTTATAATGAGCAATGGGAAAATATATGTATTTCTTATTTTGAGTTTTATCAATTATTAGTTTCAAATTTAAAGTTAAACATGAATGCTGTTAATCATTATATTCCACAAGATAATAAAGTGTTAATAACATTACAATTTGGTTTTGTTATGGGGGGGTTAGAATCCTGGGCGGCTAATTTATATCACTCTTCCTTTTGCAATAATAAAGAAACATTATTTGTAAATATAAAATATCCATTTTTACAATTTGATTATGTCGGCCCTGATTTTTATAAGATTCCGCCAACAAGTGTTTTAAATTTAGATTCAGGCACTGGATTTATTAATAATGTAAAGGAACTGGTTAGGATTTTACTAAAGGAAAGGCCAAAATTCATTATAGATAATGGAAGTATTGAAATGTTAGCAGCATTACAGGTTTTAGACAAAAATTATGATATTAAAGTGATCCATGTTGTACATTCGGATAGTGAGTTTATGTATATACAAAGCATATGGTATCAAAAATATATTGATATTTTCTGGTGTGTTAGTAAAGAGATTTATTCTGAGTTGATGACACGTCTGCCTGAAAGATGTAATGATATAAAAATCAAAAATCAATATCCAATTCCTCAAGAAGATTCTTTAAAAAAGGAAGATATCCAGAATAAAGTTCACATTGCATATGCAGGCAGATTGGATAAAACAGTAAAAAGAAGTGATTTACTAATTGATCTATTAAAAAATATGGAATCTAAGCAAATAAAATATCAATTGCATATTGCTGGTACAGGAGAATGTTATAAAGAGATAGAAGAATTTGTAATAGAATCGAAATTAACTGATAAAGTAATTTTTTATGGACAGATATCTTATGAAGATATGAAGTGTTTTTGGAAAGAAAAACATGTATTTGTTAATTTCTCTATAAAAGAAGGAACCTCACTATCTATGCTAGAAGCAATGGCAAACGGAGTTGTTCCTATTGTTACAAAGACAAGCGGAGTTGAAGAATTAGTTAAAGACAATAAAAATGGTTTTATTGTACGATCAGTAAAAGACAGTTCTGATATTATACATAAGTTAGTCTCCAATAGAAATGATTTTGAAAAATTAAGCAAATCTTGTTTTGATACCATTACAATGAAACGTGAAAAGGCTGAGGAATTTCCTATATAATAAAATGGCGCCTAGTAAAATTGCTCTGATTCGTAAATGATTACCTTTTACGCTGATTTCGGTACGAATATGTTCCCATAAGACGTTCGTACCATAGTGGATTACTTACTGGATTTTGCTGACAGCAGGAGATACTACGGACTACTAATAATTGAGCTTTACCATTGCTCATTGTAACATTGATATAGAATAAAAGCTATAAGCCCTTATTTATATTGGGTTTATAGCTTTTTTTATTACCTAGTATTGTGTGATTCCGCTGCCATCATATCAGAATATATACTAATTTTAGCATTTTTCGAGAAAAGCCTGTATTTATGGGTTTATAGAGATTTTAGACATTAAAGTTATTAAATATTAATTAACAGTAAATTTGTTTTAATTTGTAAATATGATGTATTATTGAACATGGTTTCGAACGGAAAATAGTTAATAATTATAATTATCAGACAATAAGGAAAGTATATGATGTGTTAAAAGTACTTTATTTGTAAGGGTTTTACGCATTTTTGCGTAAAAGTCTATTGTTAGTTTTCTGACATTAATAATAGTAAATAGTACTACTTCTAGTTCGAAGCTGTTTTATAGTGAATGATATATATATTAATGTATTAGTTATATATTCTCGTGTAAAATTGCAAAACGAAAAATAAGCAGTTGCCTTAGAAAACCAGTGGCAGCAATCGGAGTCTAGGATGTTGGGGGTTCTGCCAAAAAAGTTGGATTGAGAATTAAGGAGCTGGAACGGTTGTATGGAATTGAACATGGCAACAATCAGTACTTAAACGGATACGAAAAAAATTCATATCCTAAAACACAAGAGAATTTGGCCTCCGATATGAATATGGATGTCCGCACTCTCCAAAACTATAAATTTCCTGTAGATATGAGCATGAAGCACTTATTAATTGTTACCAATCTAGTCGGAAAACACAATATTTAGGCGGGTGTATTAAAAATCTGATGGGTTAAAGAAAATAAAAGACATAGTGATAGGCAAATTTAATGATTTTCAAAATAGTAAACGAGATGAATTCTGCAAAATGGTTTTATCTGATACCTCAATGATAACAAGTGATAAGGTAAAAGATGATACATTCATCATGAATTTTTTAGAACTATAGACGTTATAAATCGCGTAAAGGAAAAGGGGCTGTAAAATAAGTCCCTCCTGAAATAGGATTCATATCAGCGTTCGCTGATATGAATCCTATTTCAAATTTTATATTGATTTCGCCCGGAAAAATAATTATGATATCTTTGTTTAAGCAAAAAATGCGTACTCAAAGTTACCCTTGGGAATCCAAGGGGATAAATGATTCCATCCCGCTGACTTTTTATGCAGCTGTCAGTAACCGGCTTTTTTTATTATGATACTTGTAAAGATTATAACCACATGAAATTAAAGTGAGCTCGAGATTTACGTTCTTTTCGCCTCGTCTATAGAGCCGTTTGTACGACTTATCCCACTTGATTACCCCAAAGGTTCCCTCTGCCTGAATGCTTCGATTCATTCGCAAAAGTGCTCCATGAATGGATTCCAGGTTACTGATCACTTCTTGGTGGATTGCTGTTAATTCCTGATTCATACATATGGTTCTGTTCCCGGATTTCTTTTTACAGCAGTCAGGTTTATATGGGCAGTCCTCACAGCCTTCACATTCGTATATTTCTTCTGTTCTTCCATACTTGTTTTTATATACTTGTTTATTGTATTTAAACCTAAATCTTTTTCCATTCGGGCAGATAAGAGCACCTGACTTAGCTCTTTTAAAGTTGACAGCCCGGTATGGATCATTGTGGTATTTCTTATCCGTGGTTTCTTTTTTAAACATGGTAAACTTCATGAACTTTTCCATGCCGTGTTCTTCGCAGTAAAGATAATTATTATACGAACCATATCCGGCATCTGCAACCGGATATTTGGGATAACGTCCATAGAGGCTGTTGAACTTTTCCATTAGCGGCACAAAGCATTCCATATCAGAGGCGTAGGGTTTTACATCAACTGCTGCTATGTACTCATCACATATCGCCGCCTGTAGATTGTAGGCCGGAAGGAGCTGGTCATTTCCCATATAGTCCCGTTTGATTCTCATGAAAGTAGCATCGTAGTCTGTCTTTGAATAGCTGTTTCTTTCATCTCCACATATTTCTATGTGCTTTGCATATGATTTCAGACGTTCCAGAAATCTTTGCATTTCCTGATATTGACGCTGTTCCATACTTTTTCTGTGTCCGGTCCCTGACACAAACTTTATCATATCCAGGCCGGTTGCTGTTTTATAGCTTTCAAGTAATTCCGTGACATAATCAATGGCATATTCATTTCGTTTTTCAAGTTTTACTCCCATATAATCTAAAACATTTGTATTCATCGAATCAATTAATGCCGATAGTTTTTCAAAAACTTTATTACGGTTACGAAGACATGATTATTTCCACACCCAGGTATAACGGTTTGCATTTGCTTCGATTTTTGTGCCATCAATATATGTATGCTCCAGATCCACATGATCCTTTTCAAAAATGTAGCTGTTGATGTCGATAAAAATCTGCTCAATCGAATCCGTTAATTCATTGCGAATCAGATTCCCAAACGTTGCAAAAGAAGGAGCCTTCATATCATCAATAAGATAGATATACCGTATATCGTTCCTGCAAAGTTTTTCTATTTCACGCAGAGAACGGATACCGTGCTCCATGAAGGCAAAGAGTATAACTTTAAGGAGTTTTTGTTCATCACATCTTGGACGACCTGTTTTGTATCCTTTCTCTACAAAATATCTTGATAGGTCAATGTGAACCATCATCTCGCAAAAAGTGTATACCGGATCAGAAACATTAATTAATTTTTGATATCTAATGGTAATTTCAATTGACGTGAGGTATAATTAGCATTAGTATAGTTTTTTAGTCGCATAATTAATTATACCAAAAAATCGCTGTGGTCTCACGACCTCAGCGATTTTTTTAGGGGAGTTTTTTTACAGCCCCTTTTTGTATGCAAAAAGTATATTAATGAGGAGAGTAAAAATATGAAAATAACATTTGATAAAATTGCTAGTGGGGTTGTTATGCTTTCAAAGATAAAAGAATTGAATCTTGGCGTTCCAGTTGATTATTGGTGTACGAAGAATATAAAAATCATGTCTGATGATTATGCATACTATATTAAGAAGCTTATCGAGGTTTACAAAGAGTATTGCTATAAAGACGAAAATGATCAGTATTGCAGATTTGAAGATAATACTACTATATTCAATTTAAAAGAAGACTGTAATGTCGAAAAGTTTAATGAGGAAATGAGTGCTTTAATGACAAACGAATGTGAAGTGGATCCATTTGTTATGTCCATGAAAGTATGGGAAACATTGACAAACTTCCAGATTGGTGGACATGATTCTAGTGAAATTGACTTCCTGCTGCCATGATGAAAATTATGTCGAGCAAAACACCGCGGTCTTTTATGATAAGTGTATTGAATATTATCACAAGAGTCGGCTTAACGTCGGCTCTTTTTATATGTAAAACTTTAAGAAAGTAGGGATATATCATAGAAAAGATGTATTACAACAAAGCTGACTTACAGGAAATATTTGGCTTTGGACGAGACAAAATGAAAAAGTTTTTAGAAAAAGGGATTTTGCCAATAGTACGTGTAAATAAGGACTACCTAATTTCGAAAGAAGAGCTTGACGCATGGTTCAAGAAAAATGCTGGAAAGGCTATTAATATATAGCTGTATTTGATAAAATAGGAGCATGGTCAAATTGTTTGGCGATGCTCAGATGTAAAAGGATTTGATACGATGAGCATATCAACAATTAATAATAGAAGAGACAAGGGAGATGGGTTAATAAGGCAGAGAAGTGATGGCAGATATGAATATAGGTATGTTGCGGGTAAGAAGCCAGATGGTAAGCTAATATATAAATCTTTTTATGCAAAAACAGAAAGAGAACTGAAGCGCAAAATTAAGGAATATAATGAGGACAGGTCAAAATATACTGTAAAAGTGGAATCCACAACATTCAGAGACTATGCCGAATTTTGGATGAAAACAGTGAAATTTCCAATATTAAAGCCAGTATCATATGATCGACTTGAACAGACGTATAATACCGTATGCAATTACATAGGTTGGTTTCAGGTAGGAAATGTGACTACAGAGGATATACAGGCTATGATAAACGATTTGTCAGCTACAAAGGCATATTCTACGGTAAAGAAGCATTATGAATTTGTAAAAGGGGTTTTTCAATATGCCTATAACTCTCAAAAGATAGCCTTTGATCCATGCCCTGCTGTGCAATTGCCTATTGAGCGCAACATGAAAGTAAAAACAAGAAAGACTGAAATTCTTCCAGAAAACATAACTAACAAAATGTATGAGTTTAATAATACATTACAGGAGAGCAATAATCAGTTCTTTAAGCACATGCCTGTCCTGCTGCTAATTTTAAACACTGGAATGAGAATTGGTGAAGCTTTGGCTTTAGAATGGCAAGATATTGATTTTGATAAGAAGACTTTAAGGGTAAATAAAACCTTAACTAAAGCGAAAGAACGAGACAAAAGCGGTTCCGTTGTGGGAAAGCAAAAGAAGACCTTCAGTGATATTACGAAAACGGAATCGGGAAATAGGTTGATACCTTTGAATGACATGGCGGTATCTCTTCTGATGCAGATACAGGATTATAATAGAAGAAAGAAGATTAAAACGGATTATGTAGCAAGTACTGCTGATGGAGGTTATGTTTCTGAACGGAATATATTGAGGACGTTTAAAAGTGTTCTTGGGGTAGTGGGGGCGGAGTATTATACGATTCATGCACTCAGACATACATTTGCTTCTAGGCTATTAAAGGCAGGAACAGAGATAAGCGTTGTCAGCAAACTCTTAGGACACGCAGATATCAATACTACATACAGCACATATATCCACGTTTTAAATGATCAGATGACAGATGTAATGTCCGGTATCTCCAAGATTTAGTGGGGATTTTTTGACCACTTATCTGACCACAAAGCCGACCACTTATTTACCACTTATCTTTCAGTAAAAACCAGTAAAATCCAGGAAATGGGAAGATTCGCGAAAAGCTGATAAATACGAGAAAGTCCTTATAAAATAAGGCTTTTAGAGGAATAAAAATTGGCAAATAAAAAATGCATCTGATAGGAATCGAACCTACGCACGCGGCTCCGGAGGCCACTGCTCTATCCACTGAGCTACAGATGCATCTTTTATATTCTACTATAGATTCTTTTAAAGCGCAATAGTATTTGTTGATTTTTGTCTGTTTTTTTGTTAGAATGAAAAGGAGACTGATTCTCCAGGAGGTCAAGCCCATATGAAGGACTTATTTGAAAAATGGAAGAAGTGTTCCAAGGAAGATGGCAGACGGCTGTTAAAGTTTCTGTTTTTCCCCTTGGCAGCGATTATACTGATTTTTGCCGTTATTGTTTTGGATAAGCCCCAGCAGACAGGTAATAATCCGGCTAATGTTTCTACGGTGGATTCATCTGCTGAAAGTACGGCATCAACAGCAAAGAAAGAGATCACGCTGCAGGAAGAGGCCATACCGGCGATTCATGATTTGATGGAAGCTTATTTTAAAGCCAGGAAAACCTGCGATATAGAGGCTCTTTCAAAGGTATATGGTAATACCTATTCGGAAGAGGAACTGAGAGACCAGGGAACCAGAATGGAAGAAGAAGTGAAATTCTACCAGAGTTTTGAAAACCTGGTATGCTATACGGTTCCGGGAGTTGACGAGGGCGAATACGTAGTATATGCCAGATTTGATATCAAATTCCGTCAGGCGGAAACCTTAGCGCCCAGCCTGGTTGTATGCTATGTAAAAACAGCAGCAGACGGAAGCTATTATCTGGTTTCAGATACCAGCGAAGAACAGTCGGAGTTTATGGAAGGGGCAAACAAGTCTGATGCCGTGCAAAAGCAGGCAAAAGAGGTAAACAACGGTCTTGAGAATGCCTTAAAGTCTGATGAAAATCTTCTGGCTGTCTATCACATTCTGATGGATGAGAAGGAAGATCCGGAAGTGTCGGAAGAGACAACCGATTCAGGCAGCCAATCAAACAATACGTAAAACAGATGCTTCTCTGCGTGGCACCCTGCAGAGGAGCATTTTTGGCAAAGGAGAGTACAGATTTATGAATGTTAGGGACTTTTATTTTGATCTGCCCCAGGAGCTGATTGCACAAGATCCACTTGAGGACCGTTCTGCTTCCAGGCTGCTGGTATTAGATAAACACACAGGAGAGATTCAGCACAGACATTTTAAGGACATCCTTTCCTACTTACGGAAAGGGGATTGCCTGGTCATCAATGATACCAAGGTCATTCCGGCAAGATTGTTTGGAGTGAAAGAGGGGACCGAAGCAAAGATAGAAATTCTCTTATTAAAGAGAAGAGAAAACGACATTTGGGAAACCCTTGTAAAGCCTGGGAAAAAGGCAAAAACAGGAACGGTGATCTCCTTTGGGGAGGGCCTGTTAAAGGGAACCGTAATCGATGTGGTGGAAGAAGGAAACCGCCTTATCCAGTTCTCCTATGAAGGGATTTTTGAAGAGATACTGGACCGTTTGGGACAGATGCCTCTGCCTCCTTACATTACCCATCAGCTAAAGGACAAGAACCGTTATCAGACGGTTTATGCAAAGCATGAGGGATCAGCGGCTGCGCCTACAGCCGGTCTGCATTTTACAAAAGAGCTGCTAGAGGAAATTGAGGATATGGGAGTAGACATCGCTCATGTGACTCTCCACGTAGGGCTTGGAACCTTTCGTCCGGTAAAGGTGGATGAGATCGAAGCCCATCATATGCACTCTGAGTTCTATATTATAGAAGAGGAAGAAGCGAAAAAGGTCAATGACGCGAAGAAAAATGGCGGCCGCATCGTCTGTGTGGGAACGACCAGCTGCCGTACGGTGGAATCTGCTTCCACTGAAGAGGGGATTTTAAAGGCAGGAAGCGGATGGACGGAAATCTTTATTTATCCCGGATACCGTTTTAAGCTTCTGGATTGCCTGATTACGAATTTCCACTTGCCTGAATCTACGCTGGTGATGCTGGTATCCGCCCTTGCAGGGCGGGATCATGTGCTTCATGCCTATGAGGAAGCCATTAAAGAGCGTTACCGTTTCTTTAGTTTTGGTGATGCCATGCTTCTTACGGACTTGCAAGATGGAGAAAAGTCTTAAGAACTGGAACGTAAAAGCTTTGGATGTTAAGGGAAATGAAGAATCCTTTCGTTAAAAAAGGTGGGGGTACACGATTATGGAAGAGAAAAAAAACTTGGTGGGAGGAATATCCAGGAAGACTTTGGAGCGCCTTCCCATGTATCATCATTATCTGGAACGGAAATACCGGGAAGGAACAGAGACAATATCGGCGCCGGTCATTGCCCTGGATCTTCAGCTTAATGAGGTTCAGGTGCGCAAGGATCTGGCAATGGTGGCAAAGACAGCCGGAAAGCCCAAATTGGGGTATGTGGTGAAGGATTTAATCAGAGACATGGAGGAGTTTTTAGGGTTTCATAATACGAATCAGGCGGCTCTGGTAGGAGTTGGATCCCTGGGCAAAGCCCTTCTGTCTTATAAAGGGTTTGAGCAGTATGGAGTGGAGATTGTCCTGGCATTTGATTCTGATGGAAGAAGGGTGAATACAAAAACAGGAGGAAAGCCGGTTCTTCCCATGGAAAAGCTGGAAAACCTCTGCCAGAGAATGAACATACACATCGGCATCATCACGGTTCCTGCGGAATGTGCCCAGGAGGTATGCAACCGCCTGGTAGACGGCGGTGTAAAGGCCATATGGAATTTTGCTCCCACCCACTTAACCGTGCCCGACCATGTGCTGGTACAGAATGAGAACATGGCTGTGTCGCTGGCAGCGCTGTCCAAATATCTTTATGAGGCGGATAAGGAAGGCAGTCAGTAGACAAAGGAGGAAGATAATTGAATACCGTATTGTTACAATATGCCGTTGAGGTGGAAAAAACAGGCTCCATCACCCAGGCGGCCGCCAACCTTTTTATGGATCAGCCTAATTTGAGCAAGGCGATCAAAACCCTGGAAGAAAGCCTTGGTGCGCCGATTTTCAGACGGACTTCCAAAGGCGTGGTCCCTACGGCAAGGGGAAGGATTTTTCTGGAGCATGCCCGAAATGTCCTGGACCAGATTGAGAAGATGGAACATTTATATAAGCCGGATGAGGTAAGTGGGGTGGAATTTTCTCTTTCCATGCCAAGGGCAAGCTATTTAAGCCTTGCCTTTTCCAGATTCATCCGAAGCCTTTGCCGGGAAGAGGGAATGAATGTCTGGTTGAGGGAGACGAATTCCGCTGATACCTTAAGGGATGTGGAAACCAGAGAATATAATCTGGGAATCATCCGGTATCAGTCCTCTTTGGAAGGGCATTATGCCCATACGGCAGCGGCGAAAGGCCTTCTGATGGAACCGGTTTTGGAATATTCCCTAAGGCTTCTCATGTCTGCGGATCATCCCCTGGCAGGAAAAGAAGAAATCACGGAAGAGGATTTGATGCCGTATATAGAAATTGTCCATGGTGACGGAGCGCTAGGCCGCCGGGAGAATTTTGAAAAGAAGGGGACGCCTTTGGAATCCCCAAAACGTGTTTACGTATTTGAGAGAGGAAGCCAGTTCAACCTTTTGCTGGAAGATCCTCATACATATATGTGGGTTTCTCCCATGCCGGAAGAGTTCCTTAAAAGGTATGGCCTGGTAGAACGGCAGTGCAGGAAAAAGGCAGACACCTTCCGGGATGTGCTTATTTACAGGAAGGGGTATTCGCTTACGGCCTGGGATAAAGAATTTTTAAATGAACTGGAAGCAGTGAAGAATATTTTTTTGAAATAAGAACGTTAAATATATATCAGTATTTATATACTGATATATAGCTTTTTACCTTTGTGTTTTCCGACTTGTTAGGCTACAATATAGTTATAATAAAGAACTGGAATTTTACAAGGAGGATTATACGATGGCTAGATTTACATTACCGAGAGACTTATATCACGGAAAGGGCGCCCTGGAAGAGCTTAAGAATATAAAAGGAAAAAAGGCAATCGTGGTTGTAGGCGGCGGTTCCATGAAACGTTTTGGATTTCTTGACAGGGTGGTAGCCTGCTTAAAGGAAGCCGGAATGGAAGTAAAGCTGTTTGAAGGCGTAGAGCCGGATCCCAGTGTGGATACGGTGATGAAGGGCGCTGAAATGATGCGGGAGTTTGGACCGGATTGGATCGTAGCCATCGGAGGAGGATCCCCTATTGATGCGGCAAAAGCAATGTGGGCATTCTATGAGTATCCTGATACCACATTTGAAGACTTATGCATTCCCTTTAATTTCCCGACTCTGAGAACGAAGGCGAAATTCTGCGCCATTCCGTCCACCTCTGGTACGGCTACCGAGGTAACGGCATTCAGCGTAATTACGGACTATAAAAAGGGAGTGAAATATCCTCTGGCAGATTTCAACATCACACCGGATATTGCAATCGTTGATCCGGACCTGGCTGAGACCATGCCTCAGAAGCTGACCGCCCATACAGGTATGGATGCCATGACTCATGCGATCGAAGCTTACGTTTCCACACTTCATTGTGATTACACCGATCCTCTGGCCCTTCATGCTATCAAGATGATACATAATGACTTAATTGATTCTTATAATGGAAACAAGGAAGCCCGTGCACGTATGCATAATGCCCAGTGTCTGGCCGGTATGGCATTCTCCAATGCCCTTTTGGGAATTGTTCATTCCATGGCTCATAAGACAGGTGCCGCTTATTCAGGGGGACATATTGTCCATGGCTGTGCAAACGCCATGTATCTGCCAAAGGTAATTAAGTTTAATTCCAAGGATTCTGAGGGTGCAAAGCGTTACGCAGAGATTGCCCGCTTTATTGATCTGAAAGGGAATAATGATGAGGAGCTGGTTGATGCATTGATTGCAGAGATCCGTTCCATGAACGAAAAGCTGGATATTCCTGCTTGTATTAAGGACTATGAAGGCGGAATCATTGACGAAGCAGAGTTCAATGATAAACTAAAGACAGTAGCAGAGCTGGCAGTAGGTGATGCATGCACCGGCTCCAATCCAAGGACGATTACGCCCGCTGAGATGGAGAAACTGTTAACCTGTTGTTACTATGATAAAGAGGTAGATTTTTAAGTAATCTCCAGCAAATGAATGCAATGTGTGCAGCAGGCGCAGAACCTTATGGTTTTGCGCCTGCTGTGCGTGAAAAGAGGTTTGACAGCAAAGTTCATCTGTGATATGGTAATCGGGAAAATGGTTAAAATTCAGTCAAACCCCCGCCAGATTATGAGTGGTATGGCCGGACTATAATAGAAAGTATGGGATAACAGAATGAAGCAGGCAATTTTAGTAGTGAGCTTTGGAACAAGCTATCAGGAAAGCAGGAAAAAGACCATAGAGGCCATTGAGCAGGCCATAAAGGAAGAATTTCCGGAATATGAGCTTCGACGGGCATTTACAAGCCGGATCATTATTGGAATATTGAAAAAACGGGACAATATTTATATAGACAGTGTGGAGGAGGCTTTAGAAAAGCTGGCGCTGGAAGGATTTCAGCGGGTGATCGTACAGCCTACCCTGGTTATGGGAGGGGAAGAGAATGACCACATGGTGGCTGCAGTGAAACAATATGAGAACCGGTTTAAGCGGATCCTGTGGGGAAAGCCGCTGCTTTCGGAAGAAGCGGATTATGAAAGGCTTTGCAGCGTGCTGGCAGAGGATACGAAGGAATATGACAGGGAAGGAACGGAGATCCTATTCATGGGACATGGCACGGAGCATGAGGCCAATGAATGTTATCCCCGCCTGGCGGAGGTTTTAAAGCAAAACGGATACGGCAGGTATCATATAGGGACCGTGGAGGCGGAGCCAGCCTTTGAAGCCGTAAAAGAAGAGGTGAAAAAGACCGGTTCCAGCCGGATGGTGCTCCAGCCTCTTATGATCGTTTCCGGTGACCACGCTCACAATGATATGGCAGGAGAAGGGGAAGAGTCCTGGAAAAGCCAGTTGGAGTCGGAAGGCTATCAGGTAGTCTGCCGGTTAAAGGGCATGGGAGAACTGGAGGGAGTCCGCAGCATGTTCCTGGATCATGCCAGAGAAGCATGTAAGAAGCTGGAGGCTATGGGATGAAAAAATGGAGAGCAGTTGTTTTAATCACAGGTATGGCTTCGCTCTTGCTCATGGGCTGTGAAAGAAGGGTGGAGCCCCTAAGCAAGACCGGTTTTATGCTGAATACCTTTGTGACTGTGACTCTTTATGGTAAGGATGATCCTGAAATTTTATCTGACTGTCTGGATTTGTGCCGGTCCTATGAAAATATTTTCAGCAAAACCATTGAGGGCAGTGAGGTTTACAAGTTAAATCACAGGCCTGCCAGTGAAATGACCGTGACAGTATCCCCGGATGTGGAGGCTCTTCTTTCTAAGGGCCTTTATTATTCCCAAATCTCAGACGGGGCTTTTGATATTACTGTGGAACCTTTGTCCTCCCTATGGGATTTCACATCCCCTGATCCGGTTGTACCGCCTGATGGGAAGATCCAGGAGGCAAAGAAAAAGGTTGATTACCGGAATTTAAAGCTTGAGGGAAATGCCCTTACATTTTTATCTCCGGATATTTCCCTTGATTTTGGGGCAATAGCCAAGGGGTATATTGCGGACCGGATGAAGGATTTTCTTTTAGAGCAGGGAGTAAAGAGCGCTGTCATTAATCTGGGCGGAAATGTTCTTTGTGTGGGGCAGAAGCCTGGCGGCACGCCATTTAAAATCGGCCTTCAAAAGCCTTATGCAGACCGGAATGAAACCATAGAAACCCTGAATATCAATGACATGTCAGTGGTATCCTCCGGGGTGTATGAGCGGCATTTTGAAAAGGATGGGGTGAATTATCACCATATTTTAAACCCAGGGGATGGGTATCCATATGAAAACGGGCTGGTGTCCGTAACCATTTTATCAGAGCTGTCCGCTGACGGGGATGCTCTTTCTACCACCTGTTTTTCCCTTGGACTTAAAAAGGGAATGGAGCTTCTGGATTCCACGGACGGCGTGTACGGCGTGTTCATTACGGAGGATGGTGAGGTGCACTATTCACAGGGAGCCAGGGAGTTTCTGGCTGGGAAGCCTTAGAATCCCTTTACAATTTTCTTTCCCTATAATACAATAGAGGAAATACGCTGCGGAGTATATCTATATGCCCAAAATACATGGGCAGGAAATAGGAAACGTAGTTTTACAGGAGAAAAAGGATGATTAGAAAAATCTGGGACAAGGTCATGAACCGGGAAGTCATATCCTATCTGATATTTGGAGTGCTGACGACCCTGGTAAACTGGGTTGTCTATTGGTTAATGGTGAGGGCTGGCATCGATTACCGGGCCGCAACCGCGGCAGCATGGGTGGTTTCCGTCCTGTTTGCTTTTATTGTAAATAAAATCTTTGTATTTCAAAGCTATGACCTGCATCTGCGCTTTGTCATGAAGGAGATTGTTTCATTTACCGCATGCAGAGCAGCGTCAGGCGTCATGGAAATGGTTCTTATGGTGATTATGGTTTCCTGGCTCAAAATGGATGAATATGTAAGTAAAATCCTGGTATCCGTGGTTGTTGTGATTGCAAACTATGGATTCAGCAAGGCCTTCATATTCCGGAAGAGAGAGGAAAAACCCCTGTAAAGAGAGGTATATGAAATGGAACACGATGACGAGATTGAAAAGATATCGAAAGAACTAGAGGATATGCTGCAAATGACATCAGGTGAAAAAGAAAATACAACAGGGGAAAAAGACTTGAAAGAAGGAAATGAAGAGGAAAGGGTGGAGCAGGAATTTGATCCGGCTTCCACACCCAGGATACGCCTTGATATTCCGGTTGACGGAATGGAGGAGCTGTTTGATGAGGATATGGATTATGGAGAGGACTTAGAACAGGAGAAAGAGACTGTTCCTGATCAGGACTTCATGGACATTTCCGAGGAACTGGAAGACGATGAAGAATTGGAAACAGGGCAGCCAGAAAGCTTTATAGAAAGGGAATCCGGTAAGAAAGAAGGGAAAGCCGCCAGTCTGGTAAGGCCTTCCGACGGTCTCTTAGCCGCATTTTTTGTGCCAATTGTGATTATGATCATCATATTTGCCCAGCGGGGGATATTTCCTTTTGGCGAGGAAAGCTTTTTAAGGACTGATATGTATCACCAGTATGCTCCTTTCTTTTCTGAGTTTCGTTATAAGCTGACTCATGGAGGAAGCCTTCTGTACAGCTGGGATATTGGCATGGGAGTGAATTTTGCAGCCCTTTATGCCTATTATCTGGCAAGCCCTTTAAACTGGCTGCTGGTACTTTGTCCAAAGAACTATGTCATAGAGTTTATGACCTATATGATCGTATTTAAGATCGGGTTAAGCGGTCTTTCCTTTTCCTGGTATCTGCGCAGGCATAACAGGACCATGGATTTTGGAGTCGCTTTCTTTGGCATTTTCTATGCTCTGTCCGGATATATGGCGGCTTACAGCTGGAATATCATGTGGCTGGATTGCATTCTTCTCTTTCCGCTCATTATGCTGGGTCTTGAGAAGCTGGTAAAAGAAAAGAAGTGTTTTTTATATTGTTTAACACTGGGATTATCAATTTTATCTAATTATTACATATCGATTATGATATGTATTTTTATGGTATTTTATTTTATTGCTCTTCTTATATTAGAAGGTTTGAAATCCTGGAAGGAAATTTTCATCCGCGGGGGGCTGTTTGCCCTGTTTTCCCTGCTGGCAGGAGGTCTTTCAGCAGTCGTTCTGCTTCCGGAAATTTATGCGCTGCAGTCAACTGCTTCCGGAGATTTTAATTTTCCCCAGACAATCAGTTCCTACTTTTCCATATTTGACATGATTGCCAGACATCTTCCGGCAGTGGAGCCGGAAATCGGACTGGATCACTGGCCTAATATATACTGCGGTGTGGCAGTCCTCATGTTTTTCCTCCTTTACCTGGGATGCAGGCAGATCAGGCAGAAGGAAAAGATTGTTATGTGCTCCCTGCTGCTCTTTTTCTTTGCCAGCTTTTCCGTTAATACACTGAATTTTATCTGGCATGGATTTCATTATCCTAACAGCCTGCCATGCAGACAGTCTTTTATTTATATTTTTCTCATGCTGTTTACCTGCTATCAGGCTTATATCCACCTGCACGAAATTCCATGGAAGCATGTCGTAATGGCCCTTTTTGCTTCGGTGACCTTTGTTTTGATGGCGCAGAAGCTCATAACGGATGAGGCTTATCATTTTTCCGTATTTTACGTGGCTATTTTGTTCCTTTCTATTTATGCCGGCCTTATAAACCTTTACCAGAAAGGGAACAGCCGGAATGTGCTGGTGCTTCTCACCCTTGGCGTGATTTCCCTGGAAGCTGCGGTTAATACCACGGTCACCAGTGTGACGACGACCAGCAGGACCAACTATGTGAAGGATAATAATGCGTCTTCTGAGCTGGCAGACAGCCTGATGCCGGGGACTTCCTTTTACAGGATCGAAAAGGTCGCCCGCAAAACCAAGAATGACGGAGCCTGGATGAACTTTCCCACGGTTTCTCTCTTTTCTTCCACAGCCAATTCAGACCTTACGGCTTTCTTTAAAAAGCTGGGCTGTGAAAGCTCCACCAATGCTTACAGCATTACAGGAAGCACGCCTTTGGTAGATTCCCTTTTTGCGGTCAAATATGGACTATACTCTGAGGAAACGGAGGATGACGGCGTATCCGTTCCGGTTTCTTCAAAGGATGAGATGTATCTGCGTGAAAACACCTACGCCCTGTCTCTGGGATTTATGATGCCTTATGACCTTGAAAATAACTGGCAGCTGGAACTGACAAATCCGGCGGAGGTTCAGAATGATCTTTCCGTGGTATTAGGTGCCAGCCCTGTGCTTTCTGAGGTTCCAAGCGAAATCACCGGAACCAGCTTTACCTTTACACCGGAGGCTGATGGAGACTATTATGTGTTTGTCAGCAATAAAAAGGTGGAAAAGGTAAACGCCCAATTGGGAGAAAGGACCAAAAGCTTTGACAATGTGAGCCGCGGCTATCTGCTGGAACTGGGCTATTTAAAATCAGGGGAAGAGATCACTCTGCGTAACGATGACAATGCTCAGGATCTGGTAGTGGCCGCTTACCGTTTTCTGCCTGAAGGCCTTGAGTCTGTGTATAACATTTTAAACAGGAATTCCATGAACCTTACAAAATGGACGGATACACAGATACAGGGAACTGTTACGGCCGATAAGGCGGGGCTGCTGTTTTTAAGCATTCCCTATGACAAGGGCTGGACCGTCAGGGTCGACGGAAAAGTAGTGGAGCCTTATAAAATATTTGATACGTTTTTAAGTGTGCATGTGATTGCCGGTACCCACGATATTTCTCTGGAATATATGCCTCAGGGACTTAAAACAGGCGGCATCATTACAGCTGGAAGCGTTGTCTTTCTGCTGATACTTGCAGGTGTATCCGCAGGAAAAGGAAAGAAGCGCAGACCCATGCGGGTTCATTCCACAGGTTAAAGATTTGCCTTCACGAGAATAAAGGAAAGAGGAGATTTCAATTATGAAACTATGGGGCGGACGCTTCACAAAAGAAACCAATCAGCTGGTTCACAATTTTAATGCATCCATATCATTTGACCAAAAATTCTATCATCAGGATATTGAGGGCAGCATTGCTCATGTGAAGATGCTTGCGAAACAAGGGCTTCTTACAGAGGAAGACAGGGATAAGATCGTAAAGGGCCTTATGGAGATCCGGGAAGATTTAGAAAGCGGAGCCCTGGCAATAACGGGAGAACATGAAGACATTCATTCTTTTGTGGAAGCAGTTTTAACGGAACGGATCGGGGAGGCCGGAAAACGCCTTCACACCGGACGGAGCCGTAATGACCAGGTGGCTCTTGATATGAAACTGTATACAAGAGATGAGATTGATGAACTTTCTGCTCTGGTGGAAGGGCTTCTTTCCGAGCTTTTAAAGCTTATGGAAGAAAATCTTGACACCTATATGCCTGGATTTACCCATTTGCAGAAAGCGCAGCCAATCACCCTGGCTCACCACTTAGGCGCTTATTTTGAGATGTTTGACAGGGATCGTTCCCGCCTTCATGATATCAAAAAAAGGATGAACTACTGTCCCCTTGGCTCCGGTGCCCTGGCTGGAACCACTTATCCCCTGGACAGGGAATATACGGCAGAACTTTTAGGATTTATGGGACCCACTCTTAACAGCATGGATTCCGTGGCTGACAGGGATTACTTAATCGAGCTTTTAAGCGCTTTATCCACCATTGCCATGCATTTAAGCAGATTCTGCGAAGAGATCATCATCTGGAATACCAATGAATACCGTTTTGTGGAAATTGATGATTCCTATAGCACCGGAAGCAGCATCATGCCTCAGAAGAAGAACCCGGACATTGCGGAACTGATCCGGGGAAAGACCGGTAGGGTTTACGGCGCCCTGGTGTCGCTGCTGACCACCATGAAGGGAATTCCTCTTGCTTACAATAAGGATATGCAGGAAGATAAGGAGCTTGCCTTTGACGCCATTGACACGGTAAAAGGCTGCCTTGCCCTGTTTGCAGGAATGATTTCCACCATGACCTTCCGAAAGGATGTGATGGAGGCCAGCGCAAAAAATGGCTTTACCAATGCAACAGATGCGGCTGATTATCTGGTAAATCATGGGGTGGCTTTTCGGGATGCCCATGGAATCGTGGGACAGCTTGTGCTTTTCTGCATTGAAAAGGGCATTGCCCTTGATGATATGAGCCTGGAAGAGTATAAGGCCATCAGTCCGGTATTTGAGGAAGATATTTATAAGGCCATCAGCTTAAAAACCTGTGTGGAAAAGAGGATGACAATCGGAGCGCCAGGTCAGGAAGCAATGAAAAGGGTCATTGAAATTTATAAGAAAAAGCTTGAAAAATAGAATTATTTTAGAAAAAACCGGAAAACAGCAGAAGAGTCAGCCGCTGTTTTCCGGTTTTTTATGGTATCCTTTGTTTATCCAAAGATCTGCCTGCACAGGCGGCAGCCGGTAGGGGTTGCGGCAAGGCCGCCCTCTGAGGTTTCCTTTAAGGCAGAAGACATGAGGTCGCCCACCTGTTTCATGGCCAGGATCACCTCATCTGCCGGAATGGCGCTTGTAATTCCGGCACAGGCAAGCTCTGAGGCAGTAAAGGCATTGCAGCTCCCATGGCATTGCGCTTGATACAGGGAACCTCTACCAGACCTGCCACCGGGTCGCACATCAGGCCCATGCCAATTCTCCAATTCCGGATATTGATTCTCTCATTTGTTTAAAGGGGCTTAAATTCCGGATTTCGTCCCAGGAACTCCGTATAATAGGAAAATCCGCATTGCTTTAGAAGTTCTCTGGCTGTCTGAAAGTCCGCTCCCAAATCTTCCGGTATATGGGCATCGGAACCGATGGTTATGATCTCGCCGCCTAATTCCTTATACCGCTTTAAAACATCAGCACATGGGTTTGGCTGTCCGATCCCTTTTCGGAAACCGGCTGTGTTGCATTCAATTCCTTTTCCCCGTCCTATAATTTCTCTTAAAATGTCATCAAGAATATCCCGGTATCCTTCGTAGCTGTAGTAAAGAGCCTTATTGGGGCCATAACGGACAATGTAGTCGATATGGCCTGCCACGTCATAGTTATCTATATTTTTCACATTATCCAATGTGGCCTGGAAATACTGAAGATATGCCTTCTGTTCTCCTCTTCCTTCAAAAAACTCCGGATAAGCAGGATCCTTTCTATTAATAAAATGGGTGGAGCCGATGACGAAATCAAAGGCATAGCCTGATAACAGTTCCCTGTAGTATTCCTTTAAATGAGTCTGAAGTCCCAGCTCGATCCCTATGCGAAGGTCGATCCGGCCTTTGTATTCTTCCTTTAAGGCAGACATTGCTTCAAAATACCGGTCTGTCTGAAGGGTAAAATCGATGACAGAGTCCACGTCATAATCATGGTGGTCCGTAACACAGAGAGAGGTCATTCCAAGGCTTATGGCCCGTTCCAGCTGGGCCCGCATGGGGGTTTGGGAATCTCCTGAGAAATTTGTGTGAAAATGATAATCTGGCAGCATGGGGTTCTCCTTTCAAAAATTAAGTTCATTATAATCAATCTAAGGCTGAAAAGCAACGCAGGGGAGCGGAGTTTTACCGAAAGAAATTTGATAAAGTAAAAAAAATTACCTTTTCAGCAAAATAATTAAATTCAGTAATCCATCCACCTGGGATATACTTTAAGAAAACTACCGGTATGAAAGGATGGGATATTGGGATGAAATATGAGTTTATAGGAAATCAGGGCGATTTTTATATGGAAAATCCGGATCTGACCAGCTATTTGTATTTTCCCCTGGCAAATGAGTCCGGGGTAATGAGCTGTGTATCTCCTGATTTGGGAGGGGACAGTAAGATGGATCAGAATTCCTTTTTTATGCCTCCGGTCAGCTGTGAAAATCTACATAATGACAAATCCTCCAGAAATGTATGGTGCAGGCTTGAGGGGACGGTATTATGGTCCCTGACCGGCCGTTCTTCCTGGCAGCAGGCCCTGCTTTTTTCCGAAAACAAGGAGGAGGTGGCTGTGGAAGCGGGCTTCATGCATCATAAGTTAACCAGAACTTCAAAACAACTGGGTATCAAAGGGTCAATCAGCAGCCTTGTTCCGGCAGCCGGGGAGAAGGTGGAACTGATGAAAATCCAGATAGAAAATATCTCGGAAGAATATAAAAGTCTTCAGGTCGTTACGGCCATTCCTCTCTATGCCCGGTCTGGGGATAATATCAGGGACCACCGGCATGTAACATCCCTTCTCCATCGAATTAAGACGAAGTCTTCCGGAGTCATTGTGACCCCCGCTATGACTTTTGATGAACGGGGCCATAAGAGAAACCACCGGGCTTATGGCGTGTTCGGGGGGAATGAATCCCAGCATCCTGTGGGGTATTACCCGGTTTTAGAGGATTTTACAGGGGAAGGCGGCAATCTTGAAAATCCAAAAGCCTTATATGAAATCCCTTTAAAGCCTCAGGGGGTGGATTTTGAGACAGGCGGTTATGAAGCTCTGGGAGGGCTTTGTTTCCAGGAATGCCGGATAGGGCCTAAGGAAAAGGTAACTTATCTTGTGGCTATGGGATATGGAAACACGGAAGAAGAACTGATACATAGCTGTGAGCAGTTTCTTAATGAAACAGCATTTGACAGGTGCTGGAAACAGACTGCAGAATATTGGAACCAAAAGGTCAATGTGAGGTTTCACACAGGCAACTCCGTTTTTGACCGATGGATGCGGTGGGTAAGCTTTCAGCCCATGCTGCGGAGAATTTACGGCTGCTCCTTTTTGCCCCATCATGACTATGGAAAAGGTGGACGGGGCTGGAGAGATTTATGGCAGGATTGCCTGGCATTGTTAATGATGGACTCGTCAGGGGTCCGCCGGATGTTAATTGATAATTTTGGCGGGGTGCGGATGGATGGGACCAATGCCACAATCATTGGAAGCGGGCAGGGAGAGTTTATTGCAGATAGAAACAACATCACAAGGGTCTGGATGGACCATGGGGTATGGCCCTTTTTGACCACGGAATTATACATCCACCAAACCGGGGATCTTGGGATCCTGCTGGAAAACAACAGCTATTTTAAGGATATGCAGGTCTGCCGCGGGGAGGAAAAGGATCTTAAGTGGAAGACAGAAGACGGGGAACGGCTGCGGGATGGCAAGGACCAGGTTTATTCAGGAACCCTCCTGGAACATCTGCTGGTTCAAAACCTCACATCCTTTTACGATGTGGGAGAGCACAACCACATCAAACTCAGAGGTGCAGACTGGAATGATGCCCTGGACCTAGCTTCCCAGAGAGGAGAGAGCGTAGCATTTACCTGTATGTATGGGTATAACTTAAAGGGGCTTGCCGATTTACTGGAAGAACTGAAAGCACAGGGAGTGGAAGAATTTGAAGTTGCCGAAGAAATAAGGCAGCTGCTGACAGAAGACAGGACAGTTTATGATGACATCGGGAAGAAACAGGAAATGCTGATTCGTTATTGCGAAAGCTGCTCCCACTCCATTTCTGGAAAAAAGGCAATGATAAAAGGAGAGAAACTTCAGGAGGATTTGCGGGCAAAGGCTTCCTGGATATACGATCATATACGGGAAACGGAATGGACTGCTTCAAGGGAAGGGTTTGGCTGGTACAACGGATACTACGACAATTCCGGAAATAAAGTGGAGGGTGAAGCAGAAGCAGGGGTTCGCATGATGCTCACCAGCCAGGTGTTTTCCCTCATGTCTGGAGTTGCAACGGACCGTCAGGTGAAGGAGATCGTGAAGGCTTCCGATGCTTATCTTTACAGAGAGGAGATCGGAGGATACCGTTTAAATACGGATTTCCACGAGGTAAAAATGGATTTAGGCAGGATGTTTGGTTTTGCTTATGGACACAAGGAAAACGGAGCAGTATTCTCCCATATGTCCACCATGTTTGGGAATGCCCTGTACAGGAGAAACGCTTCAAAAGAAGGATATCATGCCCTCATATCCTTATTTGACCATTGCAGCGATTCCGGGAAGAGCAGGATATATCCGGGAATTCCTGAATATGTGGATGCCAGGGGAAGAGGAATGTATCACTATCTGACAGGAGCCGCAAGCTGGTATCTGGTTACGGTTGTCACTCAGATGTTTGGAATCAGAGGGTATTATGGGAATCTGGTTTTTAAGCCCCAGCTTTTGAAGGAACAGTTTGACGATCAGCATGAGGCCTCGGTTTCTCTAATATTTGCCGGAAAAAACATAAAGATCATCTACAAAAACCCCCGGAATTTAGACCCGGATACTTATGGAATAACCGGTATTTCATTGAATGGGCTTCCCTGCCGGAGCCTTGGTGGGGAATGGAACATTAAAAGAGAAGAACTATTAAAATTACCGGATCATAAGCTTCATACCATCACGGTTGATTTAAACGCAGTATAAACGGTCAGTGTTTAACGCCAGGTATAGGAACGGATCAGGAATATTTGCTTTATTTAGGAGGACAGAATGGAAAGAGAATTGATTGATATCATTAAAATTTCGCAAGAGGGATATACTCCTCTTGTGGATTATCAGACATGGAGAGTGGCAGTGCTTAAGTATTGCAATGACGTAAGAGCAGAAAACCTGGATTCCATGCAGAGGCACCTGGAAACAGATGAGGTATTTGTATTGCTGGAAGGCAGCTGCGTCCTGATTTCAGGAGGGAATGGAGAACAGCCTGGAGAGGTGGAATGTGTGAGAATGGTAAAAAACCAGCTCTATAACGTGAAAAAAGGCGTCTGGCACACTCATGCCCTGGATGAGGAAGGGAGTGTCCTGATTATTGAAAATCAGGATACCTGCCATAAGAATTCTCC
Organism: Lacrimispora sp. BS-2; assembly: GCF_040207125.1. NCBI lineage: Bacteria > Bacillati > Bacillota > Clostridia > Lachnospirales > Lachnospiraceae > Lacrimispora > Lacrimispora cavernae. The sequence goes on along the minus strand of NZ_CP157940.1, from coordinate 2,788,114 downwards.
GACTGAGTTTTTAAACAGGGAGCAGATAGAGGCAATCCGAACTTTCTTTTGACATCCCATGCCAAACTCGTTAGAATAAGGGTGAAAAATCATATTTATGGGAGGCTGCTATGACTGGTCTGATGGCTGCATGGAAGAACATGAGGATTAAGACAAAGATCCTGATTATGTATTTAACGGTCGTATTATTATCCTTTGTAATCACCTTTTCGGTCCTGTCTGTCATTAACAGCTCCTACACGAAAAGAGAAATTATGGGAGCAGGCACTCAGACGGTCAGCGCCCTTAAGGGAAATTTATCCCTGATCTTTGATAATGTGACCCAGTTTTCAAACCTGATCTATTTTGATAGAAATGTTCAGGAGGCTTTAAGAAATGTGGATAACAGGGCCATTGATCCGTCTATCCAGAGAACCATCAAGCAGAGTCTGGTGAATATGATCCTGTCAGGGGAATATATTTCCAGCGTCCTGATTATGGATTCCTATCATAATGTGTACAGCTCTTATAAAAAGACGCCCAAGGGCATATACGGAGAAAAAATTCTGGAATCCGAGTGGTACCGGCACTTAAGTGAGCGCAGGGGAAACGGCTTTTTTATGAAAGGCAGCGAGGGGGTCATTGAATTTTATGGAGACACTCCTTATATTACCTATATCCGTGAAATCCGGGATGAAAATACATATAAGCCTCTGGCCATCCTGCTGGTTACGGTCAATGAGGAAACAATACGCAATTACTTTAATGGGGTCAGCAATTCCAGTGACAGTGATTTTTACATCCTGGGCAATGAAGATGAATACATTGTGGCCCCTGGGAATGCCGGACAGCGGACTGGTGAGAACCGGCTGGTGATCACCCAGGACATCGGCATAGAAAACTGGAAGCTGGCCGGGTCCTTTCAGCTGGATAATATGACTGTCATGGCGCCCTATTATTCTACCGTTATCCTGCTGATCATGTGTATGAATGTTGCTTTTGTCTTTGTCTGCTCGGTCATGCTCACCCGTTTTATCTTCCATCCCCTGTTAAAGGTGGAAAAGCATATGATGCTGGTGGAAAAGGGCCAGTTTGATGAAATGGAGGTGGACCAGCAGAAAAATGAAATCAATAATCTGAAGCGGGTATTTAATCATATGGCAAGATCCATTAAAAACCTGATCCAAAAAGTAAAGGAAGAAGAGCAGATCATTGCAAAAGTGGAACTGGATCTGCTTCAGGCTCAGATTAATCCCCATTTCCTTTATAATACCCTTGATGCGGTATCCGCGCTTGCACTCATGCGGGATTATGATAATTGCTTTAAAATGACTCAGGCCCTGGGCAGTTTTTACAGGAACAGCCTAAACAGCGGATTGGATTTTATTACGGTAAAGGATGAAATAAGTTGTATACAAAGCTACCTAACCATCTTAAATATCCGCTATGACAATGAAATAAAGGTAGAGGTGGACGTGGAAGAAGAGGTGAAAGACTGCAGGATATTAAAGCTGCTTTTACAGCCTTTGGCAGAGAACGCCGTCCACCATGGAATCAAGCCAAGGGAAGGAAAAGGAACCATTTCCATCAAGACCTTTTCCGATGAGGATGAAATTATTTTTCTGGTGTCTGATGACGGGGTCGGCATGAGCGAGGAAAAGATCGAAGAAATCATGGAAGGCAGGACAGTGACCGGTAAGTCGGGATTTGGTCTTTATAACCTGATGCAGCGGATTACCCTCTACCATGGAATCAGGCAACCGGTCCTTATCCACAGTGAGATCGGAAATGGGACGGAAATAGCAGTAAGAGTAAAGCGTATGGAAGCAAAGGGGTTGGAACATGGAGATCAAGGTACTGATTGTGGATGATGAAAAACTGGAACGGGTGCTGATCAAAAGAGGATTTCCTTGGGAAGATCATGGATTTTCAGTTATTGGGGAGGCTTCCTCCGGTACGGAAGCCTTAGAATTTATAAAATACAGAAAACCGGAGTTAGTTTTAACCGATATCAATATGCCCCATATGGATGGTCTGGAGCTGGCGGAACATATTTCCGTTTTGGATGAGAGCATTCATGTAATTATGATCACAGGATACCGGGAATTTGAATACGCAAGGCGTGCGGTAAAGCTTGGAGTAGAAGATTTTCTTTTAAAACCCATTGATATGAATGAGCTGAAGGAAATCGCACTTAAGATCAGAGGGAAAATCTTAAAGGAAAAGGCCCGCCGCAAGGAGGTGGAGATGTTAAAGCAGAGTGTTTCCGCCGACCAGGACATTTTAATGGAAAGTTTCTTTCAGCGGCTGGTGGAAAAGCGGACCAGTGAGGAGGAAACAGAGAAAAAGCTTGTTGCCTATGGCTGTGAAACGCTGCTGGAAGGGTGCTGCTGCTTAAATCTCCACTTAAAAGAGGAACGGTCAGGGGGAGCAGACGGCAGACTCCATAAAAGGGCCATGGAACTCCTTGGCAGGGATCCCATTGACGGAACCATATCCTTTCTTCATTACATGAAGAATATTATCTTGTTTTGTACGGCCAGGCGCTTAAAGGACAGCGGGGAGATTGCCAGGCAGATCCATCAGAGACTGAGGGAAAACCACATTGGTTCCACCATTGGAATCAGCCGAAGCCATGAAGGCTATGGGGGGATTGCAGAGTCCTTTGCTGAATCGGAACATGCCCTCAGTGCATCGGTGCTTTTAGGGGATAACCGGATCATCACGTACGAAGAATATATGCATATTATGGAAAAAAATCCGGATAAGCTGGCCTTTGACTGGGAGGACTTTCTTTTTTCCCTGACCAATGGAATTTCCGACAGGGTGTCTGCTGCAATCGGAGATTATGTGGAAGGAGTCCGGAATTCAAGAGTAACAGAAGTGGAATATTTAAGGCTTACGGTTATGGATCTAATGTCTAAGGCCGGAAGTACCCTTAATAAGTATGGGGTCAGTCTGGAACAGCTCATAGGAGAAGACCGTCTGTATGAATCCATACAGTCCATACAAACGGTGGAAGAGTGCCGTCCGTTTCTGGATGAATCCATCCGTATGATTCTCAACTATCATAACAGCAAGAAAGCAAAGCAGGGAAATAAGGTGGTAAATGAGGCACTGGAATATATCAATGAAAATTTTTGCGATCCCGCGCTTTCTCTTAAAACCGTAGCTTCGGCGGTCTTTTCCAATGAAAGCTACTTAAGCAGGGTATTTAAAAAGGAGACAGGTCAGAGCCTGATTGAATATGTCCTGAAAAAAAGGATTGAAGAGAGCATCCGCCTTCTTAATACAACGGATTTCAAGGTATACGAAATAGCAGAAAAGGTGGGATTCCGGGATTCCCATTACTTTGGCATCTGCTTTAAAAAGCATGTGGGAGTAACCGTTAAGGAGTTTAAGCAAAGGTAGTAAAATTTCTAACCTTTTGGGTCAAAATATTAAATTGAGTTAAAAAAAGAGTTTCGGTATACTGGTATCAGAAGGAAACAAAGAAAACCCAGGAGGAGATTGATATGAAAAAAGGTTTATTAAAAAGAGTTTCAGCCGTGGTACTTACGGCAGCCCTGGCAGCAGGCATGACAGGCTGTGGAAGCAAAGGCAGTGCCGCTCCAACAAACGCCGGCAGTCCAGGGGAGGGAAAGACAGAAAAGACGGTGTTAAATGTCTGGCACCAGTGGTCCAATGATACCAATGAACTTAAGAAAAAATATGATGAGGCGGTTGCCGCTTACCTGGCGGAAAATCCCGATGTGGAAATCAACACCCAGACTCTGGATACAGAGGCTTATAAGACGAAGATCTCCGCAGAGTTTGCAGGAGATGCAAAGGGAATTGATGTGTTCTATTACTGGGGGGCAGGAACCGCAAGAAAGATGATCAATGCGGATAAACTCCTTCCTCTGGATTCCTATATCACAGATGAGATTAAGGGAAAACTTCTGGAAGGCTCTACAGCGGCTTTTGAATATAATGGAAAAACCTATTCTCTTCCTTCTTTTTCCTGGTACATGACTTTATACTGCAATAAGGCCTTATTCGAACAGGCAGGAGCAGAGCTTCCTGATACATATGACAAACTGGTATCCGCAGTTGAAAAGCTGAATGCCCTTGAAGGGGTAACTCCTCTGGCTTCCGGCGCAAAGGATGGCTGGAATGCGGCATTTATCTATCAGGCGCTGGCACTGCGAACGGTAGGGGCAGAGGGAATCAACAAGATGCTCTCCGTTCAGGCTCCCTTTGAAGGAGATGGCTATGCGGAAGCAGCTGATAAGGTCCAGGAATTATACAAGATGGGGGCATTTGGAGCCAATCCTCTGGAGCAGAGCAACGATGATGCCAATGCAGCTTTTGGCACGGGAAGGGCAGCCATGAGGCTTATGGGAAGCTGGTTTGCTAACGGCATTTATACAGATAAAGCCGTTACCATCAATCCGGAGGATGTGGTGGCAATGAAAATCCCCATGATTACCGGCAAAGGAAATGAAACCGATTATTGCGGCGGATTCGTAGAATCCTTCTGGGTAAATAAGAGCACAAAGAACCCGGAGGAGGCTGCTAAATTCGCAATCTACATAAACGAAAAGATGGGAGAAGCTGCTTATGAGTCAGGCACAGGCTTCAGCGGCTGGAAAACAGAGGTGGATGAAAAGGGCTTAAATCCTCTTTTCGTACAGATCAAGGATCTCCTTTCCCAAGGAAAGACCTCAGTCCTTGCATGGGATACCTCTCTTGATGCGGAGCCTGCCACCATTCACAATGAACAGGTGCAGACCCTGTTCGCTCCAGGCGCCGATACGGGTGAGTTTATAAAGGAACATGAAGCAGCTATTAATAAGTAAGTAAGAGCAAAGGGGGTATCGCTTACAGAAACAGGCGATACCCATTTTTTGCCCAAAGGAGATTGATCATGAACAACATGTTGGGAAAAAAGAGCTTTGTGGCCTGCTTTGTGCTGCCTGCGCTCATCCTGTTTATCAGCTTTAGTATGATTCCCCTCTTTATTTCCGGAGCCTACAGTCTGTTCCAGTATGATGGCATGGGGAAAATGAAGTTTATCGGACTTGGAAATTACATAAGGCTGTTTGCAGAGGATCGCCACTTTGTGAAGGCCGTTTTAAATTCCTTTCTTTTAGTGGGAGCATCCTTACTCATTCAGCTGCCCATCTCCCTTTTTCTGGCTATGGTCCTGGCAAGGGGGGTAAAAGGAGAAAAGTTCTTTCGTACCGTTTACTTTTTGCCGGTAGTTATTTCCAGTATGGTAATCGGCCAGCTTTGGATGAAGATGTTTAACAGCGAATATGGACTTTTAAACCATTTGATCCGCGCTCTGGGAGCCTCTGATTTCAGCTATTCCTGGCTTTCCAATCCTAAAACTGCATTTCTCTCCACGTTGATTCCTGCGGTGTGGCAGTACATCGGCTACCACATGCTGATTTTTTATGCAGGGATCAAATCCATTTCCCAGGATTATTATGAGGCGGCTCAAATCGACGGCGCCAGTAAGTGGCAGGTGAATACAAAGATTACCCTGCCTCTCTTAGCGCCGGTGATCAAGACCTGTGTCATATTCTCCATTACCGGTTCCCTAAGGGCCTTTGACTTAATCTATGTCATGACCGGAGGCGGTCCAAACCATGCCAGTGAAGTGCCTGCAACCCTGATGTACAATAATTTATTCCGCAGAGGCCTATACGGGTATGGAAGCGCACAGGCATTTTTCATTGTAGTAGAATGCCTGCTGCTTACCTTTATTGTGAGCCGGCTGTTTAAAAAAGCGGAAGAAAATGCATCAGCCATATAAATGAGGAGACGGTCCTATGAAGATGAAAAAAAAGATAAAGTTTTTGCTGCTGTGCCTCATTGCACTGACTCAGCTTTTTCCCTTATATTGGCTTTTTACCTTTTCCTTAAAAAGCAATGGAGAGATATTTGGAGAAAACCCCATCGGGCTTCCCCTGATCTGGAGATGGGAAAATTACGGAAATGCGTTTACCCAGACAAACTTAATCCGGTACTTTTTAAACTCCGTATTCTATTCCATGGCCACCGTGGCCGTTGCAGGAATTTTATCTGCCATGGCTGCTTATGCCATAGCCAGAATGAAATGGAAGCTAAAATCCCTGGTATTTGGAGTTTTCGCATTGGGAATTATGATTCCGGCCCAGGCTGCCCTGCTGCCCCTGTTTCAGGTACTTGATAAAACTGGATTAAAGGGCGGATACTTAGGGCTGCTTATTCCTTATATTTCGGGAGCTCTTCCCATGAGCATCATGATATTAACCGGATTTTACAAAAGCATCCCCATAGAAATAGAAGAGGCAGCCTGTATTGACGGCTGCGGGATTTTCCGGTGCTTTGCAGCCATTATACTTCCCATCGTCAAGCCGGCGGTTGCCACTGCTTCTATTTTTACCTTTTTAGGAACCTGGAATGAGCTGATGTTAGCCAATACCTTTGTGGACAGCGACCGGTACCGTACCTTGCCCGTAGGAATCATGTCCTTTGCGGGCCAATATTCCACTGATTGGGGTCTGATCGGAGCGGGCATGGTCATTGCCACCCTGCCCACCATTGTTATTTATTTTATGCTGAGCAATCAGATTCAGGATAGCCTGGTTGCAGGTGCGGTGAAAGGATGATAAAACAATGTTTGATTCAAAAGGAAGATTTACGATAGAAGATTATAATCAGAAACCGGTATTCTCAAGCTTTCTGCCCGGAATCAGCGGAATTTACGGCATCCCTCTCTGGTGTTTCTATACGAACCGGGGCCAGGCAGTTGCAAGCTTTGGCGTAGAAAACAAGAATCATTCCATTATGGAATTTTATCCGGCCCATCAGGCATACCAGCTTGTGAGGAACATGGGGTTTCGCACCTTTATAAAGGTTGGGAGTGAGGTATACGAGCCCTTTCGCCTGGATTCTGTGAAAACCCGAATGTATGTGGGCATGAATGAACTGGAGCTGGAAGAAATCAACGAAGAAAGAGGCTTAAAAACCAATGTCCTGTATTATACCCTTCCCGATGAAGCGGTTGCCGGTCTGGTGAGAAGGGTGACCATACAAAACATCTCCAAACAGGAGCTGGACCTTCAGATACTGGATGGAATGCCAGAAGTCATCCCTTATGGAATCGGATTAAAAGAAATGAAGGAAATGGCCCAGACCATGAAGGCCTGGATGCAGGTGGAGGATGTGGAGAAGGGGATGCCTTATTACCGGGTGCGGTACAGCACAGGGGATTCGGCAGTTGTTTCAAAGGTGGAAGAAGGTAATTTCATCCTTTCCTTATCAGAATCCGGCCAGTTGCTGCCCATTATTGCTGATCCTGAGCTTGTGTTTGAATATGATACGGCAATGGAACATCCGTTGGGTCTGATCCGCCACAGCCTTGAGGAGCTTCTTCAAAAAAAGCAGATCACCCAAAATCTTGTACCTTCCGGCTTTTCCTGTCTGACCAGGGTCTTGTCTGCAGGAGAGTCTGCAGGCTGGAATAGTGTGGCAGGTCAGGCCTCTTCTAAGAAGATCCTGTCTGACTATGGGGAAGGCCAATTAGACAGGAGCTATTTCGAAGAGAAATACATCAGTGCAGCTGAAAAAACCCGGGAACTGGGAAGCTTTATCCACACGAGAACCTCTGATCCGGTGTTTGATGCCTATTGTCAACAGACCTATGTGGATAACGTTCTGCGGGGCGGATTTCCAATAAAAACAGGGAAGGATTCTGTTTTTTATGTGTATTCCAGGAAGCATGGGGATATGGAGCGGGATTATAATGATTTTTCCATGGTTCCGGAGTATTACACTCAGGGAAACGGAAATTTCAGGGATGTAAACCAAAACCGGCGGAGTGATGTTTTATTTACGCCTTATGTAAAGGATCATAACATCAAGCTGTTTTACAATCTGCTGCAGTTGGATGGGTATAATCCCCTGGTCGTACGCCAGGTTACTTATAAAGCCGTACGGCCGGATAAGATTCTTGAGTACGTGAAACAGGGCGGAAAAAGCCTTATGAGGAGATTTTTCCAGAAGGAATTTTCACCGGGAAGTCTGTTTGCCTATCTGGAGCAGCATTCCATTTCCTTAGAATGGGGCAGGGAGGAATTCTTAAGTGCAGTGGTGGAACACAGCAGTCTTAAGTTCCACGCAGATTTTGGAGAAGGATATTGGACTGATCACTGGACCTATCATCTTGATTTGATTGAAACCTATCTTTCCGTTTATCCTGAAATGGAAGAACACCTGCTGTTTTCTGATAAAAGCTACACTTATTATGAATCAAGGGCGGTTGTGAAGCCGCGCCATGAGCGTTATGTGCAGACGGAGCGGGGAATCAGGCAGTACCACGCACTTTGTGAGGACCGGAAAAAGGAAGTATTAAAGGATACAGTATCCACTGATTATGGAAAAGGAACCGTTTATGTCACAAACCTGATGACAAAGCTTGTGGTGTTGGCTGCCAATAAAACTGCTTCTCTCGACATGTCCGGCTTAGGGATAGAAATGGAGGCGGGAAAGCCGGGCTGGTATGACGCCTTAAATGGACTCCCCGGACTTTTAGGCTCCTCTATGCCGGAAACCTTTGAGCTGTACCGTCTGCTGAAATTTATGGAAAGCGCTCTGGCGCGGTATGAAGAAGGGGTTACGGTACCGGCCGAGCTGTATGATTTTATCAAAGGTCTGGATAAAACCTTTGCAGCTTATGAAAAGAAGGCTAAGAGCAGGCTTTGGGTATGGAATGAGTGCAATGGTTACAAGGAGCGCTACCGGGCGATTACGGCCAAAGGAGTCCGGGGAGATGAGATATTCATGTCAGGACGGGAGTTTCGTGGAATTCTTTTAAAGTGGATTTCCTATGTGGAAGAAGGCATACAATCAGCCTGCAAAAAAGATGGAAGGATTCCCACCTATTATATCCATCAGCTTGACAGTTATGAAATGGCCGGAACTCATATCATTCCTGAAAATCTGCAGGTCACTGCGCTTCCTCTGTTCCTGGAAGGGTTTGTCCGGTATATGAAACTGCCGGTATCCAGAGAAGAAAAATTATCCTTGTATCATCAGGTTAAGAAGACCGGATTATATGATACCAAATTAAAGATGTACAAAGTCAATGAATCTCTGGACAATGCCTCCTTTGAGATCGGGAGAGCAAAAGCATTTTCTCCCGGCTGGCTGGAAAATGAGTCCATCTGGCTCCACATGGAATATAAGTATCTGTTGGAATTGCTTCAATCAAAATTATATGATGAATTCTTCCGGGATTTCCACAATGCCTGCATTCCGTTCTTGGATGGGAAGGTATACGGAAGAAGCTTGTTAGAGAATTCCTCTTTTCTTGTAAGCAGTGCAAATGCTGATGATAAGCTTCATGGAAGAGGCTTTGTGGCAAGACTGAGCGGTTCTACGGCTGAATTCCTGCAAATGTGGCAGATGATGATGTTTGGAGAAAAGCCCTTCCGCATGGAAGACGGGCAGCTTTGCTGCTTTTTTGAGCCGGCAATTCCCGGGTATCTAATCCCGGAGGATAAAACCGTTGAAGCTAACTTTCTAGGAAAAACCAAGATCGTCTATGAGTTTTTTGAAAAGCAGGATATGATACCGGGTTCCTACCGCATTGAAAAGATGGAACTGGAATATCTTGATGGACAGAGGGCGGAGATAAAGGAAGCAGGACTTTTTGGTGATGATGCCATGAAGTTAAGAGATGGAAAGGTGAGATCCCTTACTATAAAAATTGGAGAAGCAAACGGTATCTTATAGGTGAAGGAACGTGCAAAAGCCGTCCGCTGATTTTTGATCAGCAGGGCGGTTTTTTGGCTTTCCTGGGATCACTGGTTTTACTTCAATTTCACCAAAATTTTACATAATTTTTAAAAAGCGTTGAAAAAGCAATTCAGCCTATGCTATATTTTAAACAGTGCGTCTTCCGGAAGCAAGGAGACGCGCCGGAATAAAACCATAATGAGTGTTTATAAGGAGGTAACACATGTCTATAAATGACATATCGAGTCTGTTTGGCTTTGTAGGGGGACTGGGAATGTTCCTGTATGGCATGAACACCATGGCGGATGGAATGCAAAAGAGTGCTGGAAGCAGGATGAGCCAGTTTTTGGGAATGCTTACAAATAACCGTTTCCTGGGAGTGCTCCTGGGTGCGCTCATAACAGCTATCATCCAGAGCAGCGGAGCGACCACGGTCATGGTGGTCGGCTTTGTAAGCGCAGGGGTGCTTAATCTGACCCAGGCGGTGGGCGTTATCATGGGAGCCAACATCGGTACAACGATTACAGCATGGATCGTATCCATGAATCAGCTGGGAGATGCATTTTCCATATTGCAGCCCTCCTTTTCGGCCCCTCTTTTTATCGGAATCGGAGCGGTCCTTCTGCTGTTTAGCAAAAAGCAGAGATGGAAAACCATAGGGGAGATCCTGGTTGGCCTTGGTATGCTGTTTATCGGCCTGGATTTTATGTCAGGAGCAATTTCTCCTTATACCGATGCCCCTATTTTTTCTGAGGCATTCCGTATTTTAGGAAAAAATCCCTTGCTGGGCATGCTGATCGGCGCCATCGTGACGGCTCTCCTTCAGAGTTCATCCGCATCGGTAGGTATCCTGCAGACCCTTGCCATGAACGGTGTGGTTACTACCAATGCCGCTATCTTCATCACTCTTGGTCAGAATATCGGTTCCTGTGTAACCGCCCTCATTTCCAGTATCGGCGGCTCCAGGACTGCAAAGCGTGCAGCGGTGATCCATTTGTCTTTTAATGTGATGGGAGCAGTTATATTTGGCATCGGTTCTTTCCTCCTTTTTATGGTCTCTCCGGTTTTGGCGGCCCATAACATAACCGCAGTTCAGATTTCCATATTCCATACTTTCTTTAACCTGACCAATACACTGCTCCTGTTTCCTTTTGCTAAACAGCTGGTGAATTTATCAGGAGTCGTTATTCCGGAAGGGAGAAGCGATGACGGTGAGTTTGCCGGAGAAGAAGCTGTGACCATGAAGCACCTGGATGAGAGGATCTTTGAGTCCCCGGCTTTTGCAGTGGAAACAGCTTCCATGGAGGTGGTACATATGGGACAGATCACCCTGGAAAATGTGAAGCAGGCCATGGACGCAGTTCTTACGAAAAATGCGGATAAAGTAAAGGAAGTGTATAAAACAGAAAAGACGATCAATAATATGGAAAAGATGCTGATGGAATATCTGGTCAAAATCGACAATCTGTCCCTGACAGAGGAACAAAAATTGGTAGTCAACAACTTATTTTACAGTATTAATGATATAGAGCGGGTAGGAGACCACGCGGAAAACCTGGCGGAGCAGGTGGAATACATGATTCAGCATGAAATCAGTTTCTCCGAAACCGGTGCTTCTGATCTGGAGGTCATCTGTCAGGCGGCTTATAAATCCTTTTTCCATTCCATAGAAGCCAGAAGAAAGGGAGACTTAGAAGATGTCCGAAAGGTGAGCAAGTGGGAGGATGAGGTGGATCTTCTTGAGGAGGAGCTGAGGGAAAAGCATATCGAACGGCTTTCCTCAGGCGAGTGCATTCCTTCGTCAGGCGTTGTGTTCCTGGAGCTTATAAGCAATCTGGAACGTATTTCTGATCATTCCTATAATCTGGCCAGCTATGTTAAGAAAGAGATTTAAGGAGAATAGGATTAAAATTAAAAAAGGACTTGCTATTTAGTGGAATATTAGGTAAAATAAAGGATAGTTGATTAAAATTTAACAATCAAATTAATTTTATTCTTAGGAGGAATTGAATTATGGCAGTAAAAGTGGCGATTAATGGTTTCGGCCGTATTGGCCGTCTTGCATTCAGACAGATGTTTGGCGCAGAAGGCTATGAAGTAGTAGCTATTAACGATTTAACAGATCCAAAGATGTTAGCACATTTATTAAAATATGACACTGCTCAGGGCGGATACGCTGGATACTATGGTGAGGGTATTCACACGGTAGAAGCTTCCGAGGACTCCATTACTGTAGATGGTAAGACTATTAAAATTTATGCTCAGGCAAAAGCTGCTGAACTTCCATGGGGAGAGATCGGCGTTGATGTAGTTCTTGAGTGTACAGGATTCTACTGCTCCAAGGACAAAGCTCAGGCTCACATTGATGCAGGCGCTAAGAAAGTTGTTATCTCTGCTCCGGCAGGAAATGATCTTCCAACCGTTGTTTTCAGCGTAAATGAGAATGTTTTAACAGCAGATGACAAGATCATCTCCGCTGCTTCCTGTACAACAAACTGCCTGGCTCCTATGGCTAAGACTCTTAACGATTATGCACCGATCCAGTCCGGTATCATGAGCACAATCCATGCTTACACAGGCGATCAGATGATTCTTGACGGACCTCACAGAAAAGGCGACTTAAGAAGAGCAAGAGCAGGCGCTGCCAACATCGTTCCTAACTCCACCGGTGCTGCTAAGGCAATCGGTCTGGTTATTCCGGAATTAAACGGCAAGTTAATCGGTTCCGCTCAGCGTGTTCCGGTACCTACAGGCTCCACAACCATCTTAACAGCAGTTGTTAAGGGTGCAGACGTAACCAAGGAAGGCATTAACGCAGCTATGAAGGCAGCAGCAAGCGATTCCTTCGGATATAACACTGATGAGATCGTTTCTTCTGATGTTGTCGGCATGAGATTTGGTTCCTTATTCGATTCAACTCAGACCATGGTTTCCAAGATCGGTGATGATTTATACCAGGTTCAGGTTGTTTCATGGTATGACAATGAGAATTCCTATACAAGCCAGATGGTTCGTACAATTAAGTACTTTGCTGAATTAGGCTAATGATCCACAAAGGGTCCGGTCGTTATGGACCGGGCCTTTTATTTTTATAAATGTTTAGAAGAAAAGAATATAGGAAGTACCTTTCAGGTATCCCTTTATGCCCGGAAAACGGGGCAGTAAATAGGAAACACCTTTCAGGTATCCCTTTATGCCCAGAAAACGTGGGCAGTAAATAGGAAAGGAGCATTGAAACATGCTTAATAAGAAAACAGTTGATGATTTAACCGGATTACAGGGAAAGAAAGTTTTGGTGAGATGCGATTTTAACGTACCGTTAAAGGAAGGAGTGATTCAGAACTTCAACCGTATTGACGGAGCCGTTCCTACGATCAAGAAATTATTAGACCAGGGCGCAAGAGTGATTCTTTGCTCCCACTTAGGAAAGCCCAAGGGCGAGCCTGTTCCGGAGATGTCTTTAGAGCCCGTTGCTCCTGCTTTAAGTGAAAGACTTGGAGTAGAAGTGAAATTTGTAAATGATCCAAAGGTAACAGGTCCTGAGACCAGAAAGACTGCTGAGGAATTAAAGGATGGGGAAGTTCTTCTGCTTCAGAATACCCGTTACAGAGTGGAAGAGACTAAGTACGGCAAGGATGAGAGCGCAGAAGCCTATGCAAAAGAGCTGTCTTCCCTTTGCGACGGCATTTTCGTAAACGATGCATTCGGCACCGCTCACAGAGCTCACTGCTCCAATGTAGGCGTTACCAAATATACAACGACCAATGTGGTTGGCTACCTGATGGAAAAGGAAATCAAATTCCTGGGCCAGGCAGTTGAAAATCCAGTGCGTCCTTTCGTGGCAATCCTGGGAGGAGCAAAGGTTTCCGATAAGATCAATGTGATCAATAACCTGCTTGATAAGGTTGATACACTGATCATCGGCGGCGGCATGGCATATACCTTTGCAAAGGCTCAGGGCAAGGAAATCGGAAATTCCTTATGTGAAGAAGATAAGCTTGACTATGCATTAGAGATGATTAAAAAGGCTGAGAATAAGGGCGTAAAGCTGCTGCTTCCGGTAGATAACGTGGAAGGCAGGGAGTTTTCCAATGATACCGAAAGAAAGGTAGTAAGTGTTATTGATTCAGGCTGGTCAGGATTTGATATCGGACCAAAAACCATTGAACTTTTCAAGGATGCCTTAAAGGGCGCCAAGACTGTTGTTTGGAACGGACCGATGGGTGTATTTGAATTCTCTAATTTTGCGGAAGGTACCTTAGAGGTATGCCGTGCGGTTGCGGAGCTTTCCGACGCCACTACGGTTATCGGAGGCGGTGACTCCGTGAATGCGGTTAAGAGACTTGGTTTTGCTGATAAGATGAGCCATATCTCCACAGGCGGAGGCGCTTCCCTTGAATTCCTGGAAGGCAAGGAGCTGCCGGGCGTGGCTGCAGCAGACAATAAATAAATTCAATTCACGATACCGGCCCGGACAAAGCAGGACTGTCCGGGTCTTGCAAACAGGAGATCACGGTCTTCTGAATGTCGAACATAAAGGAAGGTTGATACTATGTCCAGAAAGAAAATTATTGCAGGTAACTGGAAAATGAATATGACTCCCACCGAAGCGGTAGAGCTGGTGAATACCTTAAAGCCTCTGGTGGCAAATGATGAAGCAGACGTTGTTTTCTGCGTTCCGGCTATTGATATTATGCCCGCTATAGAGGCTGCAAAGGGAACCAATATTAACATTGGTGCTGAAAATATGTATTATGAGGATAAAGGGGCTTACACCGGAGAGATTTCTCCTGCCATGTTAAAGGATGCAGGCGTGAAATACGTTGTGATCGGCCATTCCGAAAGAAGGGAATACTTTGCGGAAACAGATGAAACTGTGAACAAAAAAGTTCTTAAGGCCTTTGAATACGGCATTACTCCTATCGTTTGCTGCGGAGAAACACTGACCCAGAGAGAACAGGGAATCACCATTGACTGGATCCGCCAGCAGATTAAGATCGCTTTCTTAAACATAACGGCAGAGAATGCGGCAAATGCGGTTATCGCTTATGAGCCGATCTGGGCGATCGGTACGGGAAAAGTAGCCACCACCGAGCAGGCACAGGAGGTCTGCGGTGCCATTCGTGCATGCATCGCTGAAATCTACGACAAAGCAACAGCAGAAGCCATCCGCATTCAGTACGGCGGTTCCGTATCTGCCGCAAGCGCACCGGAACTGTTTACACAGCCTGATATTGACGGCGGCCTGGTTGGCGGAGCATCCTTAAAGCCAGAGTTTGGAAAAATCGTAAATTACAACAAATAAACGGGTAAAAGCTGCTGCCTCCCTTCCTTAAACGGTGGGGGACGGCAGCTTTTCCTCATGGCAAAAAGCAGGCGCCGGAGCCCTGTTATTATTTCATCATTCACCGGTTGCAAGAAATGGGCAAATCATGTAAAATATAAATGGCGAGACAATGATTTCCAACGCTTTTGAGGCATAACGATATCGTAGTAAGATGCTTCTATTACAATAGAATGAAGAAGAAAAAAGGAGAACTAGTTATGAGCAGAAAACCGATTGTATTAATGATACTTGATGGTTATGGATTAAATGATAACTGCGACCATAACGCTGTTTGTGAAGGCAAGACCCCGATCATGGATCAGCTTATGAGCCAGTGCCCTTTTGTTAAGGGAAATGCCAGCGGACTGGCAGTAGGTCTTCCTGACGGACAGATGGGTAACTCTGAGGTAGGACATTTGAATATGGGCGCAGGCCGTATTGTATATCAGGAACTTACCAGGATTACAAAATCAATCAATGACGGCGACTTTTTTGAGGTGCCGGAATTTTTACAGGCAGTGGAAAACTGCAAGAAATCCGGGTCTGCCCTCCATATGTGGGGCCTGGTATCCGACGGCGGAGTGCACAGCCATAACACCCATATTTACGGCCTTTTAGAGTTGGCAAAGAGAAACGGCCTGGACAAGGTCTATGTTCATTGCTTCCTGGACGGACGTGATACGCCTCCTGCATCCGGAAAGAGCTTCGTGGAAGCGCTGGAAGCAAAGATGAAGGAGATCGGCACAGGAAAAGTGGCTTCTGTTATGGGCCGTTACTATGCAATGGACAGGGATAACCGCTGGGACCGCGTGGAAAAGGCATACAATGCTCTGACAAAGGGTGAAGGAAATCATGCAGAATCAGCTTCTGCCGGGATCCAGGCTTCCTATGATAAAGAGGTTTTCGACGAGTTTGTGGAACCTTTTGTTGTGACAGAGGCTGAAGAACCGGTTGCTGCGGTAAAAGACGGTGATTCTGTGATCTTCTTTAACTTCCGTCCTGACCGGGCAAGAGAAATAACAAGAGCCTTCTGTGATGATGAGTTCAAGGGATTTCCAAGAGAAAAGCGCCTGAACCTGACCTATGTATGCTTTACGGATTACGATGAGACTATTAAAAACAAGCTGGTTGCTTTCAAAAAGGAAGCTATTTTAAATACCTTCGGTCAATTTTTGGCCCAGAATGACATGACACAGGCCAGAATTGCTGAAACTGAAAAATATGCCCATGTAACCTTTTTCTTTAACGGAGGTGTGGAAGAGCCCAATAAGGGAGAGGACAGGATCCTGGTTCCATCTCCAAAGGTTGCCACCTATGACCTGCAGCCTGAGATGAGCGCTCCCATTGTTTGCGATAAGCTGGTAGAGGCGATCAAATCCGGAAAATATGATGTGATCATCATTAACTTTGCAAACCCGGATATGGTTGGACATACGGGAATCGAAGACGCGGCCATCAAGGCCATTGAAACTGTGGATGCATGTGTGGGAAGAACCGTGGAAGCCATCAGGGAAACCAATGGAGTTCTGTTCATCTGCGCTGATCATGGAAACGCAGAACAGCTTTTGGACTATGAGACAGGAGAACCCTTTACCGCTCATACCACCAACCCGGTTCCGTTTATCCTGGTAAATGCAGATCCAGCCTATAAGCTGAGAGAAGGCGGCTGTCTGGCAGACATTGCTCCTACCCTGATTGAACTCATGGGATTAGAACAGCCAAAAGATATGACAGGAAAATCTTTACTTGTGAAATAAATTCAGGCTGTGGAGCTGCTGCATTATGAAGTAAATTATGCCAAAGAAAAATCGGGGCTTTCCAGTGGCTGCACTGGGCAGCCCTGATTTTTTGCTTTTTTGAGGCGAAATACATAGAAATCATATGGAAACCGGAAAATTAAATTCGTCCATATTCGTTTTATGCTTCCATTTCTATTGAAAATAAGATAGAATAGAGAAAGATATCTTAGGAAGGTTTTCAGATGAGTATTCGAATCAGATTTTCTTTGGAGCCAAAGAAAAAAATATTTTCAGGTATAGACTGGAATCACCAGTCAGCGGAGGGTATGGCAAAAGAACTGGCAAAGGAAATGGGCTACCGCTGCTTTCGGATCGAAGGATTTTTGATTGTACAGCTATGCCAGGAAGGCTATGTCTGGCTTAAGTGGAGCAGGAGCAAGCTCCAGGGAGAAAGCCAGACGAACATTGCCGGTCCTGGTTTCCATGCAGCGGCCATCGATTTTCTGGAGCGGCTGGCCAAAAAAGAAAAGCTCAGGCTTAGGCTCGGGGACAGGACCGGATATTTTATAAAAAGGGACTTTCTTGCCATGAGACAGAAGTACTTTTACCAGTGGTTTTCTGATCTTATGAAGCTGGTGTCCGGATGGAGCGGGGATGGGGAGTACATGTTTTGCTGGCCTGCGGTTTATTATATACCGGACCGTCAGGAGGGGAAACTGGTCACCCATATTCGGTCATTTTCTTTTAAAGAGATAAAAGGGATGATGCATTCTGGTATAGGCGTTGCTTTTGCCAGGGATTTTTTTGTATGGAATGAATTAGAAAAAGATGCTTATTTTTACAGAAACAGCGCCATGGTTCTGCTTCACCAATTCTGCTATTTCATGCCGTCAGTCCGCAGCAAGCAGGATGAGCAGGTAAACCAGGAGATCATCAAGCTCCTTGAAACTGCGCTTTCCATGGACCACAGGCTCCCATTCCCCAAGAAGGAGTATTTGGAGGTATGCAGCCTTGACGGCCATGTTCCTGTGGATTTAGAAGGCGTGTCGTCCTTTCCGGAGGAGGTTTCCATTGGATGCAGAAAGCATCTGGTCTACCGGAAGATCGGCAACATGAGCTTTGGGATCCCGGGAAATTTTCTTTATGATGAGGCAAATAGCGCCAGCATGGACCACTACTATGACGGTGAAGAGTATGGAGGCCATGATTATTACATCTACGCGGCGGTTTTTGAAGGGCGTAAGGCCGAGTTTAAAAAGCAGTGGTTTGAACAGGGAAAAGGGCCGGAAATCCAGGATTTTGATTTAGGAAAAGCCAAAGCCCGGGTGGCTTTTTATGAGCCCGAGGAGAAGGAAGAGGAAATCCTTTATAAGATGTCCGCGCAGGTGCTTTATAAGGAACAGCGCATGAATATTAATGTTGTGAGCAGAAAGCCGGGAGAACAGGATTGGGCTTTGGGGCTTATTAAAAATATTAAGATTACAGAGTAGAGGATTATATGAAACAAAACGAGATGAAAACGGGCACATTGTTAAAACGCTTTGTGCCCTACTATAAAAAATATACGAAAGTCATGGTCATGGATTTATTCTGTGCGTCGCTTACCACTATCTGTGAGATGGTATTGCCTTTGATCTTACGTTATATTACCAATCAGGGGTTAAGAGATATGACGTCACTTACGGTTCGTATGATCATCGGGATCGGCGCCCTTTATTTTGGCCTCAGGATCATAGACGGAATGGCCAGCTTCTACATGGCTTACACAGGCCATGTCATGGGAGCAGCCATTGAGACCGACATGAGGCAGGATGCATTTGCCCATTTGCAGAAGCTGTCGGATAACTATTTTAACAATACAAAGGTCGGACAGATCATGTCAAGGATCACCAGTGATTTATTTGACGTGACGGAATTTGCCCACCACTGCCCGGAGGAATTCTTCATTGCCTTCTTGAAGACAGTGGTATCCTTTATTATCCTTTCAGGGATCAATCTCCCTCTGACCCTTATCATTTTCCTGCTGATTCCGGTTATGGGGGTATCCTGTACCTACTTTAATCTGCAGGTGAGAAAGGCTTTTAAGCATCAGAGGAACCACATCGGTGAGCTGAATGCCAGGATCGAGGACAGCCTGCTTGGAAACCGGGTAGTCCGGGCATTTGCCAATGAAAAGATCGAGATTGAAAAATTCAACCGGGATAATCTGGAGTTTTTAGAGATCAAACGGAAAACCTACAAATACATGGCTGCTTTCCAGAACACCATCCGGATGTTTGACGGTCTGATGTATGTGGTAGTCATCGTTGCCGGCGGCATATTCATGGTAAAGGGACTCATAGAGCCAGGGGATCTGGTGGCTTATACCCTGTATGTGACCACATTGCTTGCTACAATCCGCAGGATTATCGAATTTGCGGAACAGTTCCAGAGAGGAATGACCGGAGTTGAACGTTTTATGGAGCTGATGGATGCCAGTGTGGACATCTTTGATGAAGAAGGAGCAAAGCCTCTCCATGATGTAAAAGGTAATATCAACTTTCATCAGGTATCCTTTGAATATCCGGATGACCACAATCCGGTGTTGAGCAGCATTAACCTTGATATCAAAGCAGGAGAAAAGGTAGCTCTTGTGGGCCCTTCCGGAGGAGGAAAGACCACGTTATGCAACCTGATCCCCCGCTTCTATGATCCGACGGAGGGGGAGATCCTTATTGACGGCCAGGATATCAGGAATGTAACCCTGGAGAGCTTAAGAAGCGCTGTAGGAGTGGTGCAGCAGGATGTTTATCTGTTTTCAGGAACGGTTTTTGAAAATATTGAATACGGCCATCCAGGGGCTTCCAAGGATGATGTGATCCAGGCGGCAAAACTGGCCGGAGCCCATGAATTCATCACGGGACTTAAGGACGGCTATGAAACCTATGTGGGAGAGCGGGGCGTAAAGCTTTCAGGAGGACAAAAGCAGCGCATCAGCATTGCCAGGGTATTCCTTAAAAATCCCCAGGTGCTGATCCTTGATGAGGCCACCTCTGCTCTTGATAACGAAAGCGAGCATCTGGTTTCCCAGTCCCTGGACCGCCTGGCAGTAGGCCGTACCACGCTGACCATTGCCCACCGCCTTACTACCATCCAGAATGCGGATCGGATATTGGTATTGTCCGACAACAAAATTGTGGAAGAGGGAAATCACGAGGAGCTGCTTTTAAAGCGGGGAATGTATTATCAGCTTTATACATCTGCGGGTGAAGAAGAACAGGCTGCCTTGGCTCATTGCCTGCAGAAATAAAGGAGAATGGAAATGAAAGTAGCTATTATAACAGACAGCAACAGCGGAATTACCCAGAGACAGGGGGAAGAAGCTGGAGTTTACGTAATACCCATGCCGTTTATGATGGCCGGGGATACGTTTTATGAAGATATCAGCCTGACACAGAAGGATTTCTATGAAAAGCTGGAGGAAGGAGTGGATATTTCCACCTCTCAGCCATCTCCGGCCGATCTTATGGATTTATGGAACAGGCTTTTAGAGGAATATGAGGAAATCGTCCACATTCCCATGTCCAGCGGGCTGAGCAGTGCATGTCAGACGGCTCTTATGCTGACGGAAGATTACGAAGGAAAAGTGTTTGTGGTCAATAACCAGAGAATTTCCGTCACTCAAAGGCAGTCGGTCCTGGAAGCCAGGAGGATGGCAGATTTAGGAATGACCGCCGCTGCCATTAAGGAAAAGCTGGAAGAGACAAAGATGGAATCTACCATTTATATTACCCTGGATACGCTGGAATATTTAAAAAAAGGCGGAAGGATCACTCCGGCAGCGGCTCTTTTAGGGACATTTTTAAGGATTAAACCGGTTCTTACCATTCAGGGAGAAAAACTGGACGCCTTTGCAAAGGCAAGAACCATGAAGCAGGCCAAAACCATGATGATCACAGCCGCAAAAAAGGATATGGAGGAGCGCTTCGGCGATCCGGAAGGGCTTTGCACCAGCATTGCCGTTGCCCATACCAATAATGAGGCGGCTGCCATGGAATTTAAGAAGGAGCTAGAAGAGGTTTTTCCAAAGACGGGAGAAATCTACGTGGACAATCTTTCTTTAAGCGTGTCCTGCCACATAGGGCCGGGAGCGCTGGCAATCGCTTGTACGAAAAGGCTGGATGTATGACAGGAATAAAGTTGGAGGTGCAGGGTCATGTTCCAGATAAGGCTTTTTAATCAGAAACATGCCATAAGCCTGCGGGTCACTCTAATCATTGCCCTTCTGGTGGTCGGAACCATACCGGTATTTATCCAGAATTTGGTCATGCTGGGTACTTACCGGCAGAATCTCATTGAGTCCAGAATGCAGGATATCCAAAACCAGTGCTGGATATTAAGCAACAAAATGACAAGAATCGGATACTTGACCATGGAGCCAAGGGATCCTCTGCTGGACAATGAAATGTCCGTAAAGGCAGATATGTTCAATGGACGGATCGTGGTGGTGAACCGGAATTTCAGGATCATCAGCGACACTTTTTCCCTTTCTACGGGTAAGCTCAATGTATCTGAAGAGGTCATCCGCTGCTTTGACGGAGAAAATGGCAGCAAATATAATTTTGAAAAACATTATTCAGCTCTGACGATTCCCATTTATTCCAACAGCCAGGAAAAGGAAATTGCCGGGGTCATGATTGTAACGGCATCCACGGAGGATCTGCTGAACCGGGTATCCACTATGTCGGAAAAGGGAGCTTTTCTTCAGCTTATGATCTTTTCCGTTCTGGCCATATTTGTGTTTCTTCTTGCCAAGCTTCTGACGAAGCCTTTCCGGGAACTGCAGCGGAGATTAAACCGGGCGGCAGAGGGAAATCTGGACGAAAATATCAGTCCTTATGCTTATAAGGAAACCCTGCAGATTACGGAAACCATTAACCTGACGTTAAAGAAGCTTAAGGCGGTGGACCAGTCCAGGGAAGAATTCGTATCAAATGTTTCCCATGAGCTGAAAACCCCGATCACATCCATTCGGGTTCTGGCTGATTCCCTCATGGGGATGGAAGACGTTCCGGCGGAGCTTTACCGGGAATTTTTAAGTGATATCTCTGATGAAATCGAGCGGGAAAACAAGATCATTGATGACCTGCTGTCTCTGGTCCGCATGGACAAGACTGCCGGGGGAAATTTAAACATTGCCCAGGTGAATATCAACGGATTGATGGAGCTGATCTTAAAAAGGCTGCGCCCCATTGCCGGAAAACGCAATGTGGAGCTTACCTTTGAAAGCATCAGGGAGGTCATTGCCGATGTAGATGAGATGAAGCTGTCCCTGGCCTTAAGCAATCTGGTGGAGAATGCCATCAAATACAATGTGGAAGGCGGCTGGGTACGGGTTACCCTTGATGCGGATCATAAGTTTTTTTACGTAAAGGTGGCGGATTCCGGAATCGGGATTTCGGAAGAGTTTCAGGAGCATGTGTTTGAACGGTTCTACCGGGTAGATAAGGCCAGATCCAGAGAAACAGGAGGCACAGGCCTTGGCCTTTCCATTACAAAAAAAATTGTGCTGATGCACCAGGGAGCGCTGAAGCTTCAGAGCAAAGAGGGCGAGGGAGCCACATTTACCGTGCGGATTCCACTCACTTATATTTCTTAGAAACAGGAGGCTATTAGATGAAACGCCTTTCAGGCATACTTTTTCACCCGGTAAAGCGGTGTGTTTTCCTTCTTCTGGCGTGCTCTCTGTGCCTGACCGGCTGTCACGGAAGAAAAGCAAAGGGAACAGAAAACGCCGGTGATGTTTACCAGATTTATTATCTCAATTCTGCCATGACAAAGATGGAACCACAGGAGTATCACATGCCGCAGAAGCCGGAAGGGGACTTGGAAGATGTGACGGACTGGAGGATCAGGAATCTGATGGAACAGCTTCGGACGGTGCCAAAGGATCTGGACCGTCAGGCCGCGGTTCCGGATAAGGTGGGCTTTGAGCGGTATAAGCTGGAGGACACGGTTCTTTATCTGTATTTTGATAACAATTATGCCATGATGAATGCAACCAGAGAGATTTTATGCAGGTCTTCCCTGGTAAGGACACTGACCCAGGTAAAAGGGGTGGATTATGTTGCTGTGTATACAGCGGAACAGCCTCTGATGGACAGCTCGGGAAGTCCGGTAGGCCCTATGGCAAATTCCGATTTCATTGACAACATCAGTAACGTCAATTCCTATGAGAAGACGGAGCTGCCCCTGTATTTCTCTGATGATACCGGTGAGAAGCTGGTTAAGGAGACAAGAGAAGTGGTGCATAACGTAAACACTTCCCTGGAAAAGCTGGTCATCGAACAGCTGATTGCCGGTCCGGGAAGGCCGGGGATGAACCCGACTCTGCCAAAGGATACAAAGCTTCTCAATGTGTCGGTCAATGAAAACATCTGTTACATTAATTTTGATTCCGCATTTCTTAATAACACCCTGGAAGTAAAGGAATATATCCCGATTTATTCTATTGTGAACTCCCTGGCTGCGGCCTCTTCCATCAATAAGGTGCAGATTACGGTGGGCGGTTCTCAGGAAGTCATGTTTCGGGATTCCATTTCTTTAAACCAGTTTTTTGAACGCAACCTGGATTACAATGCGGAAAATGAAGAAGTACCAAATGATATAGGAGGAACAGAACAATAAAACGCCCATTATGTCTGATCGCAGGGGGATTTGTACTTGGAGAGACTGCCGCTTTGCTGGTTTTGACATCCTGGCTTTTGATTCCGGCTTTTTTTGCTGCCGGGGTTGTTCTTTATGGTTATTGGAGAGGCAGAGACCGGCTTTGGGTTCTTTTGCCTCTTCTTTTTTTATACCTGGGCGCGGCCTGGGCCGGATATGACTGCAAAAGGTGGAAAGAGAGGGAAAGGACCATTGAGGAGCTTTCGGCCGGTTATGTGGAAGCAGAGGGAAGGATTTCTTCTTTTGAAGAAAAGAATGGATCTCTTCAGATTGTTCTAAAGGAAAACCGGGTGAAAAAGCAGGATATTTCCTGCCGTGTTTCACGTCTGATGGTGTCTGTCAGGCCGTTGGATCTCCAATCCATAGGTGATAACGGGAATAAAAGGCTGCGCCTTGGGCAGCTCATCAAAGTGAAGGGGGAGGTACAACCCTTTTCACCTGCCAGGAACCCGGGGGAGTTTGACAGCAAGGCATATTATCAGGGGCTGGGGATTGACGGAAAGTTTATTGGTAAGGAACTGGAGATTCTGGATTTAAGAGAAGCCCCTCTTTTAGACGGGATACGCCAGGCTAGGGAATGGGGACGCTCCCTCCTTTATAAGTATACCTCAAAAGAAGATGCCGGCGTTTTAACGGCAGCCGTTTTAGGAGATACAAGAGGGCTTCCGGAGGATATTAAATCTTTATATCAAAAGAACGGAATTTCCCATCTTCTTGCAATCAGCGGCATGCATATGTCCTTCCTCGGTCTTTCTTTTTACCGGATTTTAAGGAAAACCGGAATGGGACTTGGAGGGGCCGGTCTGGCAGGAACCACCCTGGTGGTTATGTATGGGATTTTAACAGGAAGCGGTCCTTCGGTGGTGAGGGCTGTGATTATGATGTCTGTCGCATTTCTGGCCGCCTATCTTGGAAGA
Source organism: Lacrimispora sp. BS-2 (assembly GCF_040207125.1). Taxonomy (NCBI): domain Bacteria; kingdom Bacillati; phylum Bacillota; class Clostridia; order Lachnospirales; family Lachnospiraceae; genus Lacrimispora; species Lacrimispora cavernae. The sequence goes on along the minus strand of NZ_CP157940.1, from coordinate 2,763,677 downwards.
ACCTATGATCTTTTATCCTCCACTTCCCTGGCGCTGCTTTTCCTGGGACTTAAGTCGCCTATGCTCCTTATGAATGGAGGGGTCCAGCTGTCCTTTGGGGCTGTCTATGCAATCGGATGGGCAGGTCCCCTCCTTGAAACCTGGCTTGGAAAGAAGAATTTTCTGTCAGGCGCGATTTCCACAGGAGCAGCGGTACAAATAGTTACCATGCCTATTACACTGTATCATTTTTATCAGATTCCTTTCTATGGACTGTTTTTAAATCTTCTGCTTATCCCCTTAATGGACTGGGTGGTTTGTTCCGGAATCGGCGTTATCTTTCTTGGAAGCTTCAGTCCCCTTCTTGGGACCGCTGCTGCGGGAACAGGGCATTATATTCTTGCCTTTTATGAATGGATCTGCAAAAGCATGGAAGGGCTTCCTGGATACAGCCTGACCTTTGGCAGACCGGAGCCTGGACGGCTGGCGGCTTATGGCCTTATTCTGTTTGCAGGAATGTCCGCTTTGAACATCTGGAAGGAGTATGAGGAGCATAGGGCCGGGGAGAATAAAGACGAGAAAAAGAGAAGGACTTCCTATGGTTTAAAGGTCCTTTTTCTGGCAGGGATGTATTGCTTTTGCATCCTGCTGTTAAAGCCTGGTCCTGTAAATGGGCTGGAAGCTGTGTTTCTCGATGTGGGGCAAGGGGATGGCATCCTGTTACGGGCAGGAAGATCTGCGGTTTTAGTGGATGGAGGAAGCTCTTCTAAAAAATCTCTGGGCAAATATTCCCTGGAGCCTTGTTTAAAAAGTTTAGGGGTACCAGTCATTCATTTTGCATTCATCAGCCATGGGGATCAGGATCATTTAAGCGGTGTAGCCTATCTTTTGGAAAACAGTGAAGATATAAAAATTGAAAATCTCATGCTTCCCTATCATGGAAGGGAGGATGAGGCAATCAAGAAGCTGGAGGAGCTTGCCAGGCGGCGGAGAACCAAAGTGAAGTACGTGGCAGGAGGTGATTGGGTCCAGGTGGAGGGCCTTCGCATCACCTGCTTGTATCCAGGAATAGAAGACAGGCCGGAAACTACCAATGAGGAGTCAGAGGTATTAAAGATAGATTATGGAAACTGCCGCATGCTGTTTACAGGAGATATGGAAGAAAGAGGAGAGAAGGAACTTTTGGAAAGGGCCGGAGAAAGGCTGCTGCTGGCAGAGGTGAATGTGTTAAAGGTGGCCCATCATGGCTCTAAATATTCCTCTGGGGAAGCATTTCTCGATGCAGTAAAGCCCCGTTGGGCTGTGGTCTCTTATGGGGTGGATAATTCTTACGGACACCCTCATCAGGAGGTTTTAGACCGTTTGAAGGAGAGGGGAACAGAGGTTTTTAAAACAGGAGAAGGAGGGGCCATAAAAATGTGGACTGATGGGGAGAGGATCCGGTTTGAAAGTTTCGTTGACGGAGAGAAGTTCTCCCGGTATAATTAGAGAGAGTAAAAAAGGAAATACGTGTTTAATTTTATTAAGAAAGTCATGCCAGAGAGGAAGGATGCCATGCAGACGCTGACTCAGGATATCAAAAATCACAGCTTCAAGCCGATTTATCTTCTATATGGAGAAGAATCATTTTTGAAAAACAGCTATAAAAATCAAATGAAGGCAGCTATTACGGCAGGCGATACCATGAACTTCAACCAGTTTGAAGGAAAGGGAATCGATGTGCGGGAGGTCATCAGTCTTGCAGATACCATGCCTTTCTTTGCAGAAAAACGCCTGATCCTGGTGGAAAACAGCGGTTTTTTTAAATCCGCTTCTGATGAAATGGTATCTTATCTGCCCCAGATGCCGGATACCACATGTCTGATCTTTGTGGAATCTGAGGTTGATAAGCGAAGTAAAATGTTTAAAAAGGTAAAGGAACTGGGGTATGCGGCTGAAATGGAGCGTCAGAATACGGCCCAGCTTGCCAGATGGGCAGGGACTTTGCTTTCCAGAGAAGGTAAGAAGATCACAGGAAATACCATGGAACTATTTCTTCACATGACCGGAGATGATATGGAAAATATCCGCATGGAGCTGGAAAAGCTCATAAGCTATACTCTGGGAAGAGAGATTATTACGGCTGAGGATGTGGAAACCATCTGCACGGTCCGGACAACCAATAAGATTTTTGATATGGTGGCAGCGATTGTGAACCGGCAGACCAAAAAAGCCATGGATCTTTATGAAGACCTTCTCACCTTAAAGGAACCTCCCATGAGAATCCTCTTTCTTATTGCCAGGCAGTTTAACCAGATTCTGCAGGTAAAGGAGCTGATGGGAAAGGGAATGGATAAGGGCGGCATTGCCTCAAAGCTTAAGATTCCTCCTTTTGCGGCAGGAAAGATCATGCCTCAGGCAAGGACATTTTCCAAAGAACAGATTTTGTCTTATGTAAACTTGTGCGTGGATGCGGAAGAAGCTGTGAAGACCGGAAAGCTAAATGACCGAATGGCAGTGGAATTGCTGCTGACGCAAAAGTATTAGGGTCTAAGGATCGAACCGGTAAATCCGTTTATTTTATTTGGAAAGGAGGTCAGGATGGGAGATTTACTGAAAAAAAAGCAGATAAGGGTATTTTTATCAAGGCTGCTGCTTGCCATGCTGGTCATTATCATTTATAAAATTGTTATGAATTTTTCCGATGTGGTGGTTTGGGTCAAATCATTTACTAAGGTACTTATCCCCTTTTTCTATGGATTTGTCATAGCATATCTGCTGAATATCCCATGTTCTGCCCTGGAACAGCGTTTAAACAGGCTTCAATTCAGCCCGTTTCAAAAACGTTCCAGAGGAATCAGTGTTTTTGTTATTTATGCTTTATTTATTGCTGCCATTGTTCTGATCGTAAATAAGGTAATTCCCCTGCTTCAAAAAAGCATATTGGATTTTATATTAAACTTCAACACTTATTATAATAATGCCATAATGGCCTTGGAGCATCTGCCGTTTGAAAAGCTGGGCTTATCGGAAATACTGGAAGATATTATGCCGTCCCGTACCGCCTGGAAAAGTATGCTGGAGGGAATCGGCCTGAAAGAGGTATTAGATTCATTAAGTGCGGTTTTGGGAGTTACTTCCCATATTTTCAGTGGATTTATTACGATTGTGACTTCCGTTTATTTCCTGCTGGAGACTCATAATTTTAAATTCCAGACGAGACGGCTCATGGATTTGTTTCTTAACGAAAAAATCAGAAAAGCAGTTTTAAGGTACGGAAACATAGTCAATGACAGTTTTAAAAAGTTTATTGTCTGCCAGCTTTTAGATTCCCTGATTTTATGTGTGATTACTACCATCGAATTTACCTTGCTTGGTTCCAGGTATTCAATGGCCCTTGGGATCATATTGGCTGTCTGTAATATCATCCCTTACTTTGGTTCAATTTTTGGTTCCATTGGTGTTGTAATCATCATTTCGTGTACAAACGGAATCAATACGGGGGCAATTGCTGCTTTGGTTTTACTTGTTACCCAGCAGATTGACGGGAATGTGATACAGCCAAAGCTTATGGGGACCTCATTTTCCTTAAGTCCGGCTTTGATCGTCATAGGAATCACTTTGGGCGGCGCAATCGCCGGGATATGGGGAATGGTTTTAGCAGTTCCCGTCGTTCATATATTGAAGGTCATTGCAGGGGATTTAATAGCGGTCAGAGAAGAAAAGGTCAGGGAAGCCTGTGCAGACACATTGAGAATTACGGTGGATCCTGCTCCGGAGGTCTCGTCCGAATGTAATGAATAAAGGCTAAAGATCACGCCTGCAGGTCTGCGTGATCTTATGGCCGGAACAGATGCTTTGTGAGCAATACTATGGCTGGCAGGTTCTTCGGAACCTGCTTTTCTGTTTGAAACATGAAAAAGAAGCGTTGCTCCCATAGATGATTGCCCATCTGTTTTACAACACTCCTTTCTTTGCGGATCGGATTTTACAATATACCCTTTATCGTATTATATTAGCTGGTATCTTTTTTTTCATTTAAATCGCAACACAAGTCCTGCTGCGCCGCAATGGTTGCCAGAGAATCTCCAAGCTGGGAGAAAATAGCCCCAAGCAGAGCGAGCTCATCGGAGGACCGGTCCTCAGCAATGCAGCAGGCCAGAGAAGATACGAACATCACCAGTTCACAGGGTTGCATAAATACATCACCTCTGGATAGTATATGTGGCAGAATAAAAGACAGGACAAAAAAAGTTTAATCCACCAGCTTATAAATGTTAAAAGGTTCAAAAAGGATCAGGTAATTATCTTTTTGCAGGCCTTTTCCATACTTGGCCTGATAGCAGTTTAAGGCCTCCAGTAAAAATTCTTCGGTTACGTTTAAATGCTCTGCGATCTCGTACCCGTTCCGGCAGCCGGCTTCCTTTGCCGCCACCAGCCTTTCTAAGGTTATCATTTTATTGTAGGCCCATAGCCGGGCGGTGCGTTCCTGCTTCTGGTTGGATACCTGGGACTGATCTAGAATGTTGCCGGTGGTGGTATGGTAGTGCCCCAGCTCTTCCGCCAGAACACATGCTTTCTGGCAGTCTGTCATATCCTGGCGGATCAGTATCTGAGTGCCCCTTATCCTCCCGTCATTGGCGATCAGCGGCCGTTCTTTTATAATGATCCCATGGGAATCCGCTTCTTCTAATAAAGATTCATAGTTCAAATAAATCACCTCAATGAGTTCTTTTTATTCATCAAAAAAGGCATCATCATGCTGTTTCATTTCTTCTGTCACCTGAATGTCGGTCCGCTCATGGGCTGCCACCGGGTCCAGGTAAGCTTTTCTTTCAGTATTTAAAATCTTAACCGGGTTGTGATCTTTTGCGTATTCAGGGATATGAACCATTTCCCTGACACGTTTTAAAGCTTCCTTCTGCCCTTTCTCATTTAAACGATGAAAATTCTCAAGCATTTCTCCGGCAAATTTCCCGAAACAGCCGCTTACATAGTCAAAGGCAGAATCTGTATCGCTTTCCCAGCCCATGAGATAGGCTGGCGTTGTTTTTAGAGCATTGGCGATTGCTATGATCTTTGACTGGGGAAGCCCTCTTCCGTCTACCTCGATTTTATTAATGGAAGAACGGGATTTATAACCTGCCTTCTGCGCCAGTTCTTCCTGGGAGATTCCAAGCGCCTCCCGTCTCCTTTTAATGATCTGCCCAATTTCCATAGGATCACCTCCATAGGATCATTATATCACGGTGTAGAAGAATGTTCAACAAAAATTCAAAATGCTGTTGACAAATATGATACATTGGAGTATGATAACCAATGTAGACAATATGACTACAAAAAAGGGGGCGAAGTATGACGGATACGGTTCGGCTAAATGATGTAATCAAAAAGTCCGGGCTGAAAAAGAGGTGGCTCGCAGCAGAACTGGGTCTGTCCAGCTATGGTTTTTGGCGGAAGATAAACAATGAAAACCAGTTTAAGGCAGGGGAGATCAAGGAGCTGTGCCGGTTGCTTAAGATTACATCACTGAAGAAGAAGGACGAAATTTTTTTTGCTGACAATGTAGACTAAATGACTACAAAGTGGGGGGTGGAGAAAGGAGTGCTTTATGAAAATGAGGGATTTGGGGAAGGTGAGAAGCCCTACACAGAAGCAATATGCCCGATGTGAGAAACAGCTGGCGCTGAAAGAAAGGGCAGGAGCCATATGAAAGGAGGATTAAATGTATAACGAAATCATGGAGGGGGTCTTAAAAAGGCTAAAAGAGCTTTTTCCGGAGGCCAGAATCGGTACGCTTCCCTTGGAGGAGGGAATTGCTGAACCTTATTTTGAGGTCGGGTTCTTAGAAGCATCAGAAAAACCTGTAAACGGTCAGCGTTATTTCCGCAGTGTGAGCGTGTACGTGAAATATTACGGTCAGAATTCAGAACAGCGGCTAAAGGACAGGAATCTTGTTCTGGATGTTCTTATGGACAAGCTGGAATACATTACTCTGGAAGATGGCTGCTTAATAAGAGGCAGCAGCAGAAAAGGAAAATATGAGGAGGCTGCTTTAAACTTCCTGGTAGATTACCAGGTTCATATTTTAAAAACTGAAGAGCCGCAGGAGTCTATGGAAGACATAAAAATAAAGTGAAAGAGGTGTTATTGTGGCAAAAAAAAGCATGAAAGAAACGGGCGGGACTTCCGTTGTACGCTACACAAAGGATCAGCTGATCCTTTCAGAAAGGTACTGCAATCAAAGGGACTTACTAAGCGCTTTGCTTGACGATGAAAAAGTATACTCAGTAACAGAAGCAGAAGAAATTATGAATCAATTTATGAAAGGAAGGGTGAAAGTATGTTAGGTGGAGGAAATTTTACAATTCAAAATAAGGTATTTCCTGGTGCATATATCAATTTTGTCAGTACCGCTTCAACTGGTGCTGCCATGGGAAGCAGGGGAGTTGCGGCAATCCCCATGGTTCTTGAATGGGGGCCGGAGAAGGAAGTGTTCGAGGTCACCGCAGAGGATTTGCCAAAAAGGTGTAAAGAAATTTTTGGCTATGCAATGGATGATGCAGCCATGCTTCCGGTAAGAGAGCTTTTCAGAAATATGACGAAAGGTATTTTTTACCGCCTGAATACAGGGGTACATGGGGCTAATGATTACGGTACTGCAAGGTACTCCGGCATTCGGGGAAACAGTCTGATGACCATTATTTCTAAAAACGTGGATGATCCTTCCAAATTTGATGTAAAAACACTGTTTGACGGAAGAGAAGTTGATTGCCAGACTATCACAGAGGCAGGAGAACTGAAGGACAACAGCTATGTGATATTTAAAAAGGAGGCTGCGCTTGCAGAGACGGCAGGGCTTCCATTTACAGGAGGTACCAATGGTGCTGATGTGACAGGAGAGGACTATGCAGAGTTCCTGGAAAAAATGGAGAATTCCTCCTTCCAGATTCTTTGCTGTCCTTCTGCAGACGATAAGGTGAAGGCTTTGTTTACCGCATTTACAAAACGCATGAGAGATGAGGCTGGTGTCAAGTTCCAGACAGTATTACACCAGTATTCCAAGGCTGATTACGAGGGAGTTATTTCCGTGGAGAATGAGGCAGAGGAATCAGCTACAGGGCTTGTATATTGGACTGCCGGTGCAGAAGCGGCTTGTACGGTCAACAAGACCATTGAAAATAAGGTTTACGACGGCGAGTGTACAGTTAAGACTTCTTATACCCAGGCTCAGCTTGCGGATGCCATTAAGGCGGGCAAGCTGATGCTTCACAAGGTAGGAAGTGAAATCCGGGTTCTGACTGACAGTAACACATTGGTTACTTATAGAGAGGAAAAGGGAGAAGATTTCTCCAATAACCAGACGGTCCGTGTGCTGGATCAGATTGGAAATGATATTGCATCTCTTTTCCATACACGTTATCTGGGCAAAATCTCTAACGATGATGGGGGACGTGTAAGCCTTTGGAATGACATAGTTACATATGGAAAACAGCTGGCTGTGTTAAGAGCCATTGAAGCTGTAAATTCAGAAGAAGTCACCGTGGAAAAAGGACAGGGCAAGCGGTCTGTCGTGGTGAATTTTCCAGTGAAACCGATTAATTCCATGAGCATTTTATACATGACAGTAGTTGTATCATAAGAAAGGGGTAAGAAAATATGAGTAATATTACAATGGATGCATGGGACGCGATCAGCGCCACAAAAGCAGAGTGTTTTATCACAATTGAAAATGAGCGGTACAATTTTATGCAGGCACTGAACCTGGAGGCAAAGATTGAAAAGGTAAAATCAGAGATCCCGATTCTGGGACGTGCCATGAAGGGAAATAAGACTGTGGGAATGAAGGGAAGCGGATCAGCTACTTTCCATTACAATACAAGCATTTTCCGGGATATCTTATACAAGTTCCAGCAGACTGGAAAGGATATTTATTTTGATATCCAGGTAACCAATGAGGATCCTGCTTCCAGGGTAGGCCGCCAGACTGTAATTTTAAAAGATTGCAACTTAAATGGAGGAATTATCGCCAAATTTGACGCAACAGGGGAATATCTGGAAGATGAATTTGAATTTACATTTGAAAGCTGGGAAATGCCGGAAAGATTCAGCAACCTTGCGGGAATGCAGTAAAAGAATAAGGAGATAAAAGGAAATGGGAGATTTAAGTTGTTTTTTAAGCCAGAACGCAGTTAAGGCTGAGCATGAAAAGTTTGTTGCTTCCAAACGTTTTTTAGGTTCGGATAAAAAGCCGGTTGAGTGGGAGATTAAAGCCATTACTTCTAAGGAAGATGAAGCTCTGAGAAAAGAGAGCACCAAACGGGTACAGGTAACCGGAAAAAAGGGTCAGTATACCCAGGAGACGGATTATAACCTTTATCTTGGAAAGTTGGCAGCAGAGTGTACGGTTTATCCCAACTTAAATGATAAGGAGTTGCAGGATTCTTATCATGTCATGGGAGCAGACGGGCTTTTAAAGGCCATGCTGACTGCCGGTGAATACGCGGGTTATCTGGAACGTATTCAGCAGGTAAACGGGTTTGATATCACTCTGGAAGAGCAGGTTGAAGAAGCAAAAAACTAATAGAAGGAGGTGATATGGAGGCCAATATTGCCTACTATTGCCTCCACAAGCTCCACAAATGGCCTCATGAGTTTTTAAGCCTGGACCGGTATGAGCGGGCGTTTGTTATGGCAGCGGTACAGCTTAAGCTGGAAAATGATAAGAAAGAAGCGCAAAAGGCGAAGACTGCAAGGAAAAGATAGAAAAATGGAAGAGCACCTTTCAGGGTGTTCTTCCAAAAAGGAAAGGAGGGAAAAGCGTATGGCAACAATACAAAATTCAATACAGCTTCAGGATGGAGCCTCCTCCGTGTTAACGAGAATCAATCATTCAATCAATATTACAAGCGAGTCCTTTCGAAAATTTCAGATGGCGGCCAGTGGTTTTATGGGGCTGCCTGGGATGACGGCTGCAGTAACGGATATTCATAGTATGGGAATTCAGTTTGAACAGGTTACGGAAGTAATCGTGGAGGCCAGGGAACAGCAGAAAAAGTTAAATAAAACCATAGATGATGGCAAGGAAAAAGTCCAGAAAATGAAGGAACTCTGGGATAAGGCATTATCTGGCTTAGGTAAGATGGGAATCAACACCAGCCCTATGGAAATATTCAACCAGGCAAATGATATAAAAGCAGCCGGAAATCTCATACAGTCCAGAACCGGAATGCAAGGGCAGGATCTGGATATGGCAAAGCAAAGTGCTGAAAATCTATACGTGGATAACATAAGCGGCAGTCTGGAAGATGCAGCAAAGAGTTTGTCTTCGGTTCATCAGATGACTGGTCAAACGGGAAATAGCCTGGAGCAGCTTACAAGAGCGGGATTACTCCTTGAAGATACCTTTGGTTACGGCCTGGCAGACAGTATCCATAGTGCCGGAGTGCTGCAGGAGCAGTTTGGAGCAACTGGTGCTCAGTCCTTGGACTTAATTGTACAGGCAACTCAGGCCGGGCTTGATAAAAATGGGGAACTGCTGGACACGATCAATGAATATTCCTCCCAGTTTAAGAATCTAGGCTTTGGCGGGGCAGATATGTTTAACATGCTTATCAATGGGGCACAGAACGGAGAAGTATCAGTCAGCACTTTAGGTGAGGCTGTAAAGGAATTTTCATCAAGGACTGTTGGCGGAGGAAAGGACGCTCAGGAAGGCTTTTCTGCTTTGGGGCTTGACGCGGCTAAGATGACAGAAGCATTCGGAAGCGGCGGTGATACGGCAAAGCAGGCATTTCAGCAGACCATTGCCGCTTTAAGCAGCATGGAAGATCCTGTCAGTAGAAATATAGCAGGAATGAAGCTATTTGGCAGCGCTTGGGGAGAGCTTGGCAGTGAAGGAATTATGGCATTGTCCAACTTGGATGGATCTGTAACGCTGTCAACGGAACACCTGGAAGAATTAAATAGTGTAAAATACAACGATGCAGCCAGCGCGCTGAGTTCTTTGGCTAAGACGATCAATATGGGGCTAGCTGGTCCCATAGGCAATACAGTTGACAATGTGACCAAAGCCATCAGCAGCTTTACAACCGGGCTTAAGGGGAATGTCGGTGAAATCAGTGGGATCTTTGGTGCCATTGGATTTGTAGCAGGAACTGTGGGGAGGGCTTTTACTGAAATATGGCCTGTGATTGAACCTGTTTTGTGGGGAATCATTGCAGCATTGATTGTTTACAACGCGACCATGGAGGAAGGATGGATTGCGGTATTAAAGAATGCGGCCGGTGAGGCGTGGAAAACAATCTGTGATTGGGCAGAGACTGCAGCGATAATTGCATTGATAGCTGCACAGGATGGATTAAATGCAGCATTAGCTGCCTGTCCCCTTAACTGGATAATTATGCTTATTATCATTTTAATAGCGCTTTTTTATGCAGGTGTGGCTGCTGTTAATAAATTCGCCGGAACCTCTTACAGTGCAACCGGACTAATATGCGGTGTTATTGCGGTAGCCGTTGCATTTATAGCTAATGCTCTTATGGGGCTTTTAGAAATTGGATTTGGGATTATTGAGTACTTTTATAATGGCTGGGTAGCTTTTGCAAACTTTTTTGGAAATCTGTTTAATGATCCGGTCGCTTCCGTGATTCATTTATTTGCGGATTTAGGTGATACGGTTCTCGGAGTGATACAAAAGATAGCAGAGGGCCTGGACTTTATATTTGGTACGAATATGGCGGATACTGTGAAAGGCTGGCGGGATGATTTGTCTAATCTTGCCGATGAGTTAGCTGATAAGTATGGAAATGGAACTTATGAAGTCAAAGCAGATAAGCTGGATATGGATCAGGTATTGGCTGACCTTGGCTGGTCACCGGAACGGTTGAAATATGGTGAAAACTTCCAGAAGTGGGATACATTTGGAAGAGGGTTAGAAGGAGGTGCCAAGGGAAAACTTGATGACATAAAAAACTTCTTTAGAGGAGGGACTTCGGAAGACGCCCTGTCCGGAACAACTGACAGCATTGCCCAGGGTATCGGAGATACTGCCATGAATACGGCAGCCATGGCAGACTCAATGGATATCGTGGATGAGGAACTGAAATATATGAGGGATGCCGCAGAGCAGGAAATCATTAACCGTTTTACACTGGCGGAACTGAAGGTAGATGTAAATAACAACAACACCATAAAGAACATGACTGATTATGATGAACTGAATCGAAGGCTTGGTGATGCTACCAGCGAAATTCTTGCTTCGGCAGCGGAAGGAGTGAATTTTTAATGGCATATGAAGTTTATATTGACGATATGCTTCTCCCTCTGCCTCCGGAAAAGATCCCTGTCAAGTATAACGGGCAGAACAAGACGGCAAACCTGATAAACGGAGAAGAAATCAATTTGGTCAAATCCTTTGGCCTCGCCGAAATAAGCATTGATGTAATCATTCCGCAAATGGATTACCCCAGTGCGGTCTGGGATGGAAGTATTGACAGTGCGGAGGACTTTCTGGAAAGACTTCAGGAGTTAAAGGATGGCCAAAGTCCCTTTGAATTTACCGTTATCCGGCAAGGGATGGGAGGCAACAGTCTTTTTGATACCAGCATGGATGTAACTCTGGAAGATTACAAGGTTACAGATGATGTGAGTGAAGGACTTGATCTTATCGTCTCCCTCACAATGAAGGAATATAAAAGTTATGGAACTAAAATAATGAATTTTACCATTGTTGAGGAGAAGCAGGAAATAGAGTCTGGGCAGCAGGAAGGGGAACGCCAGGGGGAGCCGCCGCCAGTAAAGAACTATACGGTTGCAAAGGGGGACTGTCTATGGTCCATAGCGAAAAAACAGCTTGGCAACGGAAGCCGGTGGCAGGAAATCCATAATCTGAACCGGGACAAAATAACAAATCCAAACGTTATTTATCCAGGACAGGTTCTCACTATGCCATAGGAGGTAGAAAATGGAAGCACATTTATATATCCAGAACGGTCAGACCGTATACGAACCGGTAGTGAAAGGAGCTATTACCTGGGAAACACAGCGCAGAGGGCAGCCAGGAAAGTGTTCTTTTACCCTGATCCCGGACAAACGCCTCCAGATCGAGGAGGGCAATGCCCTCCGACTGGATGTGGATGGGAAACCTGTTTTCTTTGGATTTATTTTTGAGCGTAGCTGGAGCAGTGATGGAGAAATGAAGGTCACCGCTTACGATCAGCTTAGATATCTAAAAAATAAGGAGACTTATAATTATACGGATTTAACTGCCGGAGAGGTGATCCAGATGATAGCCAGGGACTATCATTTGAAAACGGGGGAATTAGAGGATACGGGAGACAGGATTTCCAGAAAAGAAAAGGATAAAACGCTGTTTGATATTATTTTAAACAATCTGGATCTTGCAATGATACATACGAAAAACCTGTTTACATTTTATGATGATGCAGGAAAACTCACTTTGAAAAATATGGAGAACATGAAGCTTGACATCATGATTGATGACAAGACAGCCCAGGATTATGACTATAAGGTCAGCATTGACAGCGATACTTACAACCAGATCAAACTGTATTGTGACGACAGTGATACAAAGCAAAGAGAAATCTATATGACAAAGCACACAGAAAATATCAATAAATGGGGGATTCTCCAGAAAGATGAGTCCATTGATAAAGGGGCAGACGGCCAGGCCATAGCGGAAACATATCTGACTTTGTATAATCGCCCATCCAGGACCCTGACCATCAAGGATGCCTTTGGAGATATCCGGGTACGGGCAGGCTGCCTGATTCCGGTATTCCTTGATATAAAGGATGAGGGAATAAAAAATTATCTGGTAGTCGAGTCTGCAACCCATAAAATTGACGAGGGGGTACATACTATGGATTTGACATTGAGGGGGGCGAAAATCAGTGGCTGATGTAGAATGGATTGAAAATATAAAGCGGATCGTTATTCAGGCGGTTGAAGCAGGAGACCCATGTGATGTGATTCCGGGGACTGTAATAAAGGAAAATCCCGTTGAAATCCAAATTGACCAGAAAACGATCCTATCCAAATCCCAGGTTATTTTGCCGAAGCAGTTTACAGATCATGGGGAAGTGATGAATATTCCTGGGGTCGGAGAGGTGACTGTAGCCGTGAAAAATGGATTAAAAGCTGATCAGAAGGTTCTTTTGCTTCAAAAAAGGGGCGGACAACAGTACGTGGTAATAGGCACATGGTAGGAAAGGGGGTGTTGCCATGCTTCCGGTAACAGGTAATATCTTAGAACAGGATTTTAAGGTGGTACAGGTGCCGTCAAAGACCTTTCGATTGGATATGGAAAGAAAACGGGTAATCGGAACGGTAGATGGCTTAGAGGCGGTAAAGCAAGCGGTTTTCTGTATTCTTAATACAGAACGGTTTGACTGGCTCATTTATAGCTGGAATTATGGTGTGGAGCTTAACGGCTTATTTGGGAAGTCAACAGGGCTAGTAAAAGCAAAGATAAAAAAAAGAATCAAAGAAGCATTGCAGCAGGATGACAGGATTCAGAGTGTTGATACATTTTCCTTTGAAGGTAATGGGAAGATCCTTCATGTAAGGTTTATGGTTCATACCACTTATGGTGAAATTATGATGGAAAGGGAGGTGAGTATTTAATGTATGAGAATATGACGTATGAAGTTATTTTGAGACGGATGTTGGATAGAGTTCCAAAAGATCTGGATAGGAGGGAAGGATCCATCATTTACACGGCTTTGGCTCCGTCAGCAGCGGAAATTGCAATTACGTATATTGAATTGGACCATGTTTTAAAGGAAATGTTTGCTGATTCAGCAAGCCGAGAGTTTTTAATTCGAAGGGCAGCAGAGCGTGGAGTAATACCAAAAGCCGCTACTTTTGCAGAATTAAAAGGAGAATTCAATATAGAAATACCTATAGGCAGCCGTTTTTCATTAAATGTTTTTAATTACACAGCTGTAGAGCGATTAGGTATTGGTGAATATAGAATGCGATGCGAGACAATAGGAGCAGCAGGAAACAGCAACTTCGGCAGGCTAATCCCTATTGAATATATAAAAGGGCTGACAAAGGCAGAATTGACGGAATTATTAATACCTGGAGAAGATGAGGAAGAAACAGAGCGATTTCGTAAGCGCTATTTTAGTAGTTTAAAATCACAGGCGTATGGTGGAAATATAGCAGATTATAAAGAAAAGGTATCTGCAATTTCCGGAGTGGGAGGGGTAAAGGTCTTTCCTGCATGGACTGGTGGTGGAACTGTGAAGCTGGTTATTATTGATTCATCTTATAGTATTCCTACTGCTGATTTGATTCAAACAGTACAGGATGAAATTGACCCAGAGCCGAATCAAGGAAAAGGTTATGGACTAGCACCTATTGGACATGAAGTAACAGTAGTTGGCGCAGAGGAGGAGAAAATATCTGTTGTAACTAATATTGCATATCAATCAGGGTATGATGCTAGTCGGTGTTTTGGTGATATCAGTAATGCAATAGATGACTATCTGGCAGAACTAAACAAATCCTGGCAGGAGGTTAGTGAAAACGTAGTGAGGATTTCCAGAATTGAAAGCAAACTGCTCGATGTGGAAGGAATACTTGATGTGTTTGATACAAACATCAATGGGAAAAGTGGAAATTATGTAATTCCACCAGACAGAATAGCTGTGAGGGGTGAGATTCATGTATGATCGGAGAGAAAATGATTTGAAATCTTATTTCCCGGACTATGTTAAGGAATTTGTTGAGTTTGATAGTATTGCCAAACTAGAAGCCAAAGAATTCAAAGTTCTTAATGATGGTTGCCAGGATCTTTGGGACGCTGGATTCATTTTGACGGCAGACTATCAAGGAATAAAGAAATGGGAGCTGTTTTTGGATTTAAAACCAGAGCCTCAATTTACTCTTGATGAGAGAAGATCAGCAGTTTTGGCAAATTGGAATTACCAGCTTCCTTACTCGAAGAGTAAATTAGGAGAACAGCTAACGGCTTTATTAGGTGAAGACTATGAATTATATATTTTTCATCATATTTATAAATTAAAGCTTGTGGTAAAGGAGAGACCGATAACTGTCCTGAAAAGTATTCAAGGAATGATTCGGGAAATGATACCAGCCAATTTGGAGACGTTTTTTTTAAGTAAATATCAGGGAAATTATAATATTCATACTTCTTGTAAAAATTCAATCCGCTACTGGACAGGCTTTTATCCTCGCTATAATCTACCGCATTTATATTTGGACAATCTCTGGTCATTCGATGGCAGCCGCAGTCTGAATGGGTATAACAGTGGAGAATTTATCGATTTTTATCCGATAAGATCCAGATTTGGGGCGAATGTTCCTGAATTTGTTCAAGCGGCAGAACGAATAAAGGTACCTACGGTAACTGTGGAGCGAATTACCACAGGTAGTAATATTTTAAGATTTAGAACTGATTTAAGGGGAGATATACAATGCAAAGAGAAAGCGGCTTTTGCATCCGAAACAGAGGAACAGGTGACAGCAGGCCCTACCCGTGTTATGAACGTAAATATAGTGAATAGCACTTGGAAATTAGATAGTAGGCGTAAGTTAAATGGTGGCTTATCAATTTTATAAGAGAGGAAGAGAAAAATGACAAAAACATCAAATGGAGTAATAACAACAACAGGCAGGAAGAAGTTCTGCAAGGCTCATGCCGGGGATATAACACTCCCGACGATCACTCATATGGCATGGGGAGACGGAGGCGTGGATGAAAACGGACAGCCTAAGACAACAACAGGCAATGAAATTGGGCTTTACAATGAGTTGATGATGAAAGAAATAGAAACGCATGCATACATAACTGATGCGGGATCGACATGCCGTTTTACTGCTACTCTGGATAAGGGCGAATTAACAGGAAAAGAAATATCGGAAATGGGGTTGTTTGATTTGGACGGCGATCTGGTTGCCTATCGTACATTTATGCGTAAAGGAAAAGATGCGGACATCCCTCAGATTTATGATATGGATGAAATTTTTTAAGGAGGTTTAATTATGATATTTTGCAATGTAAAAAATCCGCCTGAATATACCACGGAAATCAGAAGGTGGGACAGGGAAACTCTGGCAGACGGTCAGGAAATGGCTTTTGAAATAGAACAGCTTTTCAATAATACTTTCTATAATAAGAAGATTCAGGAGCAGCATGAGCGGCCTATAGAGGTCATTATTCCTGCCTCTGGTTGGAGCAATATGATTCCATATAGCCAGAAGGTTGCGGTAACTGGGATAAAAGCGTCAGATAACCCGGTAATCAGTCCATGTACTCCAAAGGAATTATCTCCGGCAGAGGTGAAGCTTAGAAGAAAAATGGTTGGAATGATAACTGATGGGGAAACAGAAGATGGATATGTAACGTTTTATTGTGGAGAAAAGAAACCGACCGGAGATTTCAGCGTGTATTTGAGAGGAGTGAGTGATAATGGGTAAAGTGATTATTGCCGGAAGCGGTGGATCAGGAGTTGGTTCAGATGAATGCACGGCTACAAAGGCGGAGGTATTAAAGGGGTATAATGTGATTACAGCTGACTCTGAGGATGAGGTGGTAGAAGGTACATTAGAGCTTACCGGTGACGTATCAGATAGTCAGGTACTGGAAGGAAAAACATATTATAACTCGAATCCAAAGATTAAGAGAAAGGGTTCTATGGTAAACCATGGCGCTGTGTCCCTGAGTTTGAATGCTGGTGCTTCCTATACAGTGCCTGCCGGTTTTCACAATGGGGGAGGTAAGGTTACGGTAAATAGCCTTGCAAGCCAGACTTCTGCCACAGCTACTGCAGCACAGATTTTAAATGGGCAAACGGCTTGGGTGAATGGAAGTAAACTTACAGGGATTCTTTCTGTACACAGTATATTAAATTTTAGTGCGGCCGCATACAGTACAAACCAAATTTTATTACAATGGCAGAATCCGTATGCGGCCGGAGGAAAACCTTTTAGCGGAGTATTTATTAACTATTCTACCAATGGATATCCGGGAACTGGTGGAACTAGAATTTATACAGGATATGGTAATAATGCAACATCTGGTGGCTGGTCACAAGTTATTGTTACGATGCCCTCAATTGGTACTACTTATTATTTTAGTGCTACAGCTTATGTGTCTGGTTACCCTTCGGATATGTGGGGAAATACATTAAATACTGCTGCTTCCACTACATCAAGAGGTCAGCAAGTATTTACTTCTTCTGGCACATTTACTGTACCTGCAGGAGTACGGACAATTGATGTGTTTTGTGTAGGTGGTGGATCCTCAGGCGACACTGGGCGCAGCTCTTCTAGCGATGCTGGACGAGGCGGAAGCAGTGGGAGAACTGCTACACTTAAAAATATTACAGTTACTCCAGGTCAGCAATTTGCAATTACAGTGGGTGCCGGAGGAGAAAGTTCAAAGTCAGGCACGTATAGTGGATCTACTACTACTTTTAGTAATTTAGTCTCAGCTGCAGGAGGAGTAAAACCAGGAATCAGTGATCCAGGTAATGGTGGATCAGGAGGAGGTGTGAATTATATTACTAGTTATAGCAGTGGTTTTAGGAACCATTATGATACAGCAGGTGGAACTGATGGAGCAGATGGTATAACCTCATATAAAGGTAATGATACACCTGTTTATGGAGGCGTTGGACAACATACTACAACTAGAGCGTTTGAAGAATCATGGAATACCCTATATGCTGGTGGAGGTGGGGGCGGAGGAAATAATAAACCTGGTGGAGCAGGTGGAGGCGGAAATGGTGGTGGTTTTAGATCGGCACCAACTCACGGAACACCAAATACAGGCGGCGGCGGTGGCGGTGGCGGCCGAGATATTGAATATCACAATGGATACAGTGGTGCTGGTGGTTCGGGTATCTGTATTGTGCGATGGGGATAATAAGAGAGGAGAATTTTAAGATGTTTGTTCATCAGTTATTTGCTCAAATTTTTGAGGAAGAAATAAAGAATGTTATTGTATGTGACAATTATGAAAAGGCAAACTGGCTAGCAAGGGCAGCTTATGGAGATAAGGCTTTTGCAGTTGACTGTTTACAATATCCGTGTGAGATAGGTGATAAATATCATGATGGAATTTTTTATCACATAAGCGAGGATGGAAGTGAAACAGAAATCGATTATGTTCCTGCTGTAGAACAGCAGGTGCCGACGCTGAATGCCCAGGTATCTTACCTGTCTATGATGTCAGGATATGAAATGGAGGTATAATACAATGAGTAAGAATTTCGATAAAGTAAAAAAATTTTATGATTCAGGTCTATGGTCAGAAGAAATGGTGCGGAATGCCGTGGATCGCTGGATCAATGCAGATGAGTTCCAGGAGATTGTCGGAAAAGAATATTGGAAGAGTTAGGAACGTGAGAATGAAAAATACATTATGTACAGCCGCGGGGGTGGCAGGCAGCTTTATAGTATCTTTATTTGGAGGGTGGGATACTGGGATAGGAACTTTAATTCTTTTTATGGGAATTGATTTTCTTTCCGGATTGGCCGTGGCCGGGATCTTTAAGAGGAGTACCAAAACAAAAACCGGCACCCTTGAATCCAAAGCCGGCTGGAAAGGTCTATGCAGAAAATGCATGACCCTGTTATTTGTATTAATCGCCCACCGCCTGGACCTATCCCTAGGCACCTCCTACATACGCGACACAGTCATCATCGGCTTTATGGCAAACGAGCTAATATCCATAGTAGAAAATGCAGGCCTCATGGGCCTGCCTCTCCCAGCGGCTCTAATTAATGCCATAGACCTTTTAAACAAAAAATCACAAACATCATAATACCAATTAGAAGCCCATCCCACCCCCGGTACATCTCCACCAAATCCATCATATGATAAATCAAAAAGGACAAGGTGACATTATGGTCATAAGCGAAGCCACAAAAGATATGCCAAACATGGTGCTGCTGGGAATACAGGAAAATCTAAAGAATTCCGATTACGCAGAAATTGAACGTTTCCGGGAATCCTTTGATGCAGATGAGATGGGGTTTGTTGGCTTAAGGGAAGGAATTTAATATGGAAGTTCACAAACTATTGACACCCTACAACTACAGCAACGGTCAGACAGACCGGATAAAATATATAGTAATCCACTATGTGGGGGCACTTGGAGGCGCAGAAGCAAACTGCAAATATTACGCCTCCCAATACATTGGGGCCAGCGCTCATTATTTTGTTGGATTCAGCGGAGAAATATGGCAGTCCGTTGAGGATAAAGATATTGCATGGCATTGCGGATCAAAAACATATACTCATCCGCAATGCCGCAACAGCAACAGCCTGGGAATAGAGCTTTGTGTCAGGAACAATGGCAGTCAGACAGATACAAGCAGGGACTGGTATTTTGAAGCTGCAACAGTAGAAAACGCTGTCCAGCTGATAAAAGGGCTGATGGAGCAGTACAATATTCCGGCTGATCATGTAATCCGCCACTATGATGTAACGGGAAAAATCTGCCCCAACCCTTACGTATATAATCATACCCAGCATACCTGGAATGATTTTAAAGCAGCACTGGAAGAAGATCCCCAGCATAAATCCGGATGGATTAAAGAAGAGGGCGGATGGAAATTCTACTTAGGGAATACCGGAAAATATGTTTCAAACGACTGGTATAAGGATGGGGAAGACTGGTACTGGTTCGATGGTGCCGGATATATGGTAAAAGACACATGGAAAACCGGGGCAGACGGCAAATGGTATTATCTAAATGACAACGGTGCCATGGCCAAAAACCATTGGATCATCTGGAAAGAAGAACTATACCGTGTTACAGAAGACGGAAGCCTGTTTGAAGGAAAAATCAATCTGAGCACTGATGAAAAAGGTGCCCTGCACATTGTATGAAAAGAAGACGGGAGTCCGGCAATCCGGCCCCGTCTAAAATTATGAAAGCCGTCCCCAAATGCTGGAAAATATTCACATGCTATGTTAAAATGACCAGTATAACAGATTAGTAAAAATCAAAAAATACATCAAAAGATGATCCCATGAATCAGCGGCAACAGAATTTTTCCAATTTCATAAACAACAGCCAGAGAGGTATCCTTATGCTTAATTACAAACGAAATCCAATCCCAATCATTTTTATGTTTTATGCCATTTGCTTTATATTCCGGGTCATAGAATATTTCATATTCCGTACTGATCAGTCGATGATCGGAGAAGCATTTATACATAAACTGACCGGAATTCTTCTGTTGGCGGCTGTCATACCATTTTTCAGGTATTCATGGTCAGAAATCGGCTTTTCTCCTAAAAACACATTCCGCAATATTTTATTAGGAACATTGCTTGGCGCCGTTGTTTTTACGGCAGGCTATGGAATTGAAATACTGATGCAATCGATATCAGGTAATTTTTCAGGGCTTAAGTTTTATGTAACCAGCTATTCCACTTTAGGCAACCGGGGGATGGAGAGCAGTATTCTGTTCATCATTATCTGCATAGCTGGAAACATGATCAATGTAATTATGGAAGAGGGAGTTTTCCGTGGATTGTTTGTCCGGCTGGCAGAAGAAAAATATTCCTTTCCCGCCGCATGTATACTGTCTTCCGTTCTATTTGGAATCTGGCATATCATGCAGCCCCTGAGAAATGTAATAGACGGCAATCAGTCCATGGCGGGCGCACTCATGGCGGGCTTAATGCTGGTGGCCACAAGCACTCTGCTTGGCATTCAGTACTGCATGCTTTTCAAGCTTACAGGATCCCTGTGGGCAGGAATGGCGGCACATTTTGTGAATAACACCACGGTTAATCTGCTGCATGTGGCTACGGCTTCCGGCGAGGATGAACTATTGACGGTCCGGATTGCAATTGCACAAACACTTTCTTTTCTTATTGTGCTTTTCTTTTATATATATCGAAACAAAAGGAATAGATTCCATCCGTGATGTTCTATTGCTTTCGTTTTGAACATCCTTTTCCTCATGCTTCTGACCGGTCCGGATGCCAGGCATTTTCCTGCTGCAGCTATGCAGCAAAACATCAGGCGTCCGAACCGCCGATTCTTTTTCTCTTCCCTAATAATAATATAAAAAAATAATTAATATTCCCATCGCCTGACCGTTCCTGCATTAAGATCCAATTTGCAATTACAGCAATTAATCTGTAAAAAAATCAAACGCCATCTGCAACAAAATCCCAAAACACTATGAGATGATCGAACAAAATGTATAACGAAAATCAAAAATTAAATATCAAAAAAAGGACATAAACAGAAATCCAGCCAGCCAGTGGAGAGAAAAAGCATTCTTCTCAAACAAACACCACAAGACAAAATATCCAAAGATAACGATTGAAATTAGGAATTTATAACAAACAATACAAAATATATTGACACAGCCCTAAGAAAATGTTATTTTGTAATTATCAAAAACGTTTTTGATAAAAAGACTTTCATGCAACACTTCTAAAAAGAAGTGTTAAAAAAATTCAAAAGACAAAAACGTTTTTGGAAAAAAGAGGTGTAAAATGGCAAAATCAATTTATGACGTGGCACAGGAAACAGGATTATCAGTAAGTACAGTATCAAGAGCCTTAAACGGATACAGTGATGTGTCGGCCAAAACCAGGGCGCGCGTGGAAGAGGCGGCGGAAAGACTTGGGTACGTTCCCAATACCAGTGCCAAAAATCTATCTTCTAAAAACAAAAAGAATGTGGCGTTACTCATCTGCGGACTTTTGGAGGAGGCTCAGTCAAACGAGTTCATGATGAATGTTATCCAGGGAGCTTATACCTACATGATGAAGCATGAGATCAATCTGGCTATGTATTCCATTGGGAAGGAAGAACAGGAAAAAAAGGATTTTGACACATTTTGCAGAGAATATTCATTATCAGGGGCCGTAATTATGGGACTCAGGATAACAGATCCATTGGTAAAAAGTCTGCCTCATTCCACACTTCCATGTGTGTCCATTGATATTCAGCTGGACGGAGCATATACATCGGCTGTTATGACAGATGACAGAAAAGCTTTTGAGCAGATTACCCAGTACGTGATCGACCGCGGACACCGGAATCTGATTCTTGTTTATGGCCGGAAAAAGTCCGATGTTTCTATCAGACGTCAACAGGGTTACTTAGATGCCCTTGAAAAGAACGGTATTGATCCAAAAAGCTGCAAAGTGATCTATACGGACTTTATGGAACAGACAGCATATGAAGGAACCAAAAAGCTGCTGAAGAAGTATAAAAAAGAGGCTGGCACCGCCTTTGTCTGCATGAGCGACTTAACGGCCATTGGTGTTTTAAGAGCAGTTCAGGAGTTGGGATATCAGAGTCCGGAGGATTTTTCTATTACCGGTTATGACGGCAATTACTTTATGAAATACATAGACCCTTTTATCACCCGTATCAACCAGAACATGTTGCAAAAAGGTTACGATGCGGCAAAGCTTCTCATGAAAATGGTTAATGATGAAAAGTATTCCAAGGTTCATATGACAAACTATTTTCTTGAGGAAGGCAAAAGTGTGAAGCAATTATAAATAAATATAAAGGAGGAATTTTATGAAAAGAAGATTGGCGGGGATTATGGCGGCTGTTATGGCTGCGGCAACGGTGATCAGCGGCTGCTCTGGTGGGAACAGTAAAACAACGGCACCAGGGGCAGGCAATACGGAAAATGCTTCGAACAAGGAAATACAGATGACATTTCCAACCTATCTTGCAGGTGAAAATGTAGGAGCTGTTTTCTTTCTCCCTGAAGTAGAACGGTTTAATCAGAAGTACGCAGGCAAGTATAAGATCGTGGTCGAGGAGGTTCCTCAGGCCCAGTATGCAGAAAAAATCAAGCAGCTGGCCCAGCAGAACAAGCTTCCCGCCATTGTCCATGCACCCGGTTCAGGCGGAATCGATCTTCAGTGGTTTAAGAGCGTAGCTCTTGCCAATGACATGGCATACGACCTGACTGAATTTGCAAATGCCAACCCGGAAGTAAAGAATAACTGGATTGACGATTCCATGGATTACTGCACCGTAGACGGAAAACTGATCTGCAAGCCCCTTTCCGTGTTAAAGCCTGTGGGTCTGTATTATAACAATACCATGTATAAGCCGGAAAAAGCCCTTAAGGATATGTCCCTTGACGAATTTACAGAAAGCATTGGAGATAACAAGTTCGCATTCCAGACCGCAGAGAATGCATGGACAACAGGACTTTTTCTCACTGTCCTTATTGCCAATCAGGAAGGCGGAGAATCATACCTGGCTCAGTATGTGGATGATAAGCTGTATGATTATACCGATGAAAAGATCGTTTCCGCAATAACCATTCTGCAGAATCTCCTTCAGAATAATGCGTCATCCAATACCATTGGCGCGGCTTACGCAGATGCAGCCAATGCATTTATGAGCAAGAGTGCTGCCCTCATATGCAACGGCTCCTGGATGGCCTCCGATTTTGATGAAAAATCAGCAGACAAGTGGTCTAACGGCTTTACCGGTGAGGAAGTGACTTCAGACATTTATCCCGGCAATTTCGCCATTGCAAATCCAAGAGTATTTGGTGAGTTCTGGATCGCCAATACCGCCTCTGATGAGGAAAAGGAACTGGCAAAAGCGTTCTTTGCTTTCCGAGACTCTAAAGAAGAAATCGAGCAGCTGGTGCTGACCGAAGGCGGCGTGGCTCCTAAACTTGATCACAGCGACCAGTTCTTAAAGAAACAGGCGGAGAACCGCATCTTATCCCAGCTTGCCGAAAGCATGGATGGAGATACCAGATACACGGCATCTATTTTCGATGTGATGCCAGCTTCCGTTGCTGATACGGAATTTGGAAAGCTGCTTCCAAAGCTGGCAGATGGAACTCTTACGCCGGAGGAATTTTGTAGTCAATTAACTCAGAAGGCAGGGGAAGCTAAAAACTAAACATCGTACATGGGAAGTGAAGGGGATATTCACAATCCGCTTTACTACTTGATTCGGTTAAATACTGCTGTAAAAATCCTGTGAAAGGGGTGTGTTGCAGCAGTATTTTTTTAGAAAGAGGGAAGAAAATGAAAGCAGGAAAGTCAAATCCCACCGTTTTGGAGAGAAGGAATTATAAGTGGTGCTACTTATTTTTACTGCCCTCCCTCCTGATATTTTTGCTGTTTTACTTATCGCCTATCCTTACGGTAATCGCCACTTCCTTTACCAAGTGGGATGGCTTCAACAAACCGGTTTTCATAGGACTTAAAAATTACATAGATCTTTTTCATTCAGAAACCTTTCGCATATCCTTGAAAAATCTTCTTATCTGGTCCGTGATCGCGGCCACCCTCCATGTTGGGTTCGGCGTGCTGATGGCATTTGTCTTATACGCAAAGCCCAAGGGCTGGAAATTTACCAGAGTGATTTTTATGGTGCCCAATGTGATCTCAGCAGCTGCATGGGCCATGATATACAAATTCATTTTCAATGATGATATGGGAATTTTAAATAACATGATCCGATGGTTTCACCCCGGATTTCACGTCCAGTGGTTCTACCAGTCCCCATATGCATTCTGGGCGGTTACATGCACCTGGATTTTTTATGCGGTGATTGTAACCTTGGTTGTATTAAATGACTTAATGGCAGTCCCTGAGGAAGTGGTGGAAGCCGCAAGGGTAGACGGGGCCTCCCCGTGGCAGCTGACGCGCCATATCATGCTCCCCCTTTGCAGGAATGCCATTGGAACCGGGGTGATCTGTTCCATTACTTCCAGAATTGCCATGTATGAGCAGATCAGGCTGACGACCGCAGGAGGGCCGGGAGATGATACCATGAATATACCGCTGATTTTGGTCAATTCCATATCCGATATGAAATACGGCTATGCCAATGCCAACGGTATGGTCATGTTTGCCCTTGGTCTTATTATTCTGGCAGTTGTCAATATTACATTCCGCATGAATGACAGCATCTATTAGGAGGTGGGCGCAATGAAGAAAAAAATCACCAAATTTTGTATGTATCTTCTTATGATCTTTACTGTGATCATATCGGTTTTTCCGATTCTCTGGATGATCATGTCATCCTTTAAAACAAATGCCCAGATCCTTGGAAATCCATTTACACTGCCTTCTTCCATAAGTTTTGAACCATATATATACTTATTTGAAAAGTACGATTTTTTCCGGTATGCAGTCAATTCCTTTCTGGTCTGCATTTCCTCAACGCTCCTGTCGCTGCTGTTCTTTGCCATGGGTTCTTATGTGATCGGAAAGTATCGTTTTCCCGGAAAATCCCTGATTTTTGCCCTGTTTACCATTACTCTGCTGGTCCCATCCCATTCCAAGGCACAGCCCATCTTCTCCCTGATCATGAAGATGAATCTCTATGACAACATCTGGGGGCTGGCAGTGGTTTACTTATCCATGGGACTTGCAATGTCCGTGTTTATCTTAAAATCCACCTTTATGTCCATTCCCTCATCCTTAGATGAGGCGGCCAGGCTGGAAGGAGCAGGCTTTCTCCGGGTATTTTTCCAGATCAACCTGCCTCTGGCAAAAGGCGGACTGGCTACGGCCGGGATTCTCATGTTTTTAAATAACTGGAATGAATTTTTTTACGCTTCCCTGCTGACCTCTTCCAATAAGAACAGGACTCTGCCGGTGGCGCTGCAATTTTTTACCGAATCATTTTCTTATGATTATACAAAGCTGTTTGCCGCTTTGACCCTTGTGGTGCTTCCGGGCATTATTTTATATGCGCTGGCCCAGGAGCAGGTACAGGCCAGTGTTGCGGCATCAGGAGTAAAAGGCTGACAATATAGGAGGACATAATGCTTAATACAATGAATTTTTTAAAGGGCCAGGGAGACTTAAAAAACTGGCTGGTGGAGGAAACGGAATTTGATGCCAGGAATCTGGGAAAATACGAGGCGATTTTTGCCCAGGGAAATGGTTACATAGGAATGCGGAACGCCCTGGAAGAACGGTATGTAGAAGAGGTGAGGAACACGTTCATTACCGGAACCTTTAATAAAGCAGGAGATGAAGAGGTGACGGAGCTTCCCAATATTCCGGATGTAACCGCAGTGGACATCTATGTTGACGGATACCGTCTGAACCTCCAGTCAGGAAAGGTGAAAGAGTATTCAAGGGTCATGAACTTAAAGAACGGAGAAACCGCCAGAAAGGTCGTATGGGAATGCCCCTCTAAGACTCAGGTAACGGCTGTTTTTAAACGGTTTGTGTCCCTGAAAAATGAACATGTTGCGGCGGAATGCCTGGAGCTGTCCTGTGACGGCAGCGCGCAGCTGGTGATTGAGACAGGAATTCATGGGGATGTGACAAACCATGGAGCCATGCACTTTGAGAATTTAAGGCGCAGGATCTATGACGGCGTCACCATGCAGTTTCTGGCAGAAACGACCGAGTCCCGGGTGCTTGCGGCGGTCCACAGTGCCTGTCGGATGAGCCGGGAGGAAAAGCCCCTTCCGGTCATGGGAAGAAGAAATATGGATCTGCGCTGGTCCATGACAGCAGGGGCCGGTGAAACCATCCGCATGGAAAAGATATCCTGTTTTCATTCCTCCAGGGACCTGGCCTATGAAAAGGAAGAACACTCCGGTATGTCTGAACGGCTGAAGGCAGACGGCATGGAGTGCTTACGGATTGAATTTGATAAGGGATATGACAGACTGCTGGATGAGTCAGAAGCAGCGTGGGAAGAATTCTGGAAAGACCATGAGGTGACTATACGGGGAAATGATGGTTTTGATCAGCTTGCTCTCAGGTTTGCCCAGTACCATTTGAATATTATGGTGAAAAAGGATGACAACCGGGTTGGAATCGGTGCAAAGGCCCTGACAGGAGAAGGCTATAAGGGCCATTCCTTTTGGGATACGGAAATGTTTATCCTGCCGTATTTTACCCTTACGGAGCCAAAAACAGCCAGAACCCTTCTGGAATACCGGTACAGAAATCTCTATGGCGCCCGTAAAAAAGCTGCCGAAAACGGCTGGGAGGGGGCCATGTATCCATGGGAGTGCGCCTGGATCGACGACGGCGAGGTAACTCCCTTATATCTTGGTACTGACGTGGTAACGGGCAAGGTGCAAAAGTGCCTCACAGGTTTAATCGAGCACCATATCAGCGCTGATGTGGCTTATGCGGTATGGCAGTATTATCAGGTCTCAGGAGATCAGGACTATATGGACCGCTACGGATATGAAATCATACTGGATACGGCTCTTTTCTGGGCCAGCCGCCTGGAATGGAATGAGAAAAAGGCCTGTTACGAGATCCTTGATGTGATCGGCCCGGATGAGTATAAGGAGCATGTGGACAATAACACCTATACCAATTATATGGCGGATCATAATATGGAGCTGGCAGAACGTATTATGGAAGCTTTACCAAAGGAAAATAAGGAGGTTTCAGACCGGCTGGACCAGAAGTTCCATTTTGACCAGTTAAAACAGAGGCTTAAGGAAAAGAGGGAAAAACTCTACCTGCCGGTGCCCGGTGAAAATGGCATTGTCCCTCAGACAGACCAGTATATGAGCCTTGAGCCCATTGATCTGGCACCCTATAAATCCTCTGTAAAGGTTCTGGGAATCCACCAGGATTATAATATGGAGCAGATGGGGAAACTGATGGTTTCCAAACAGGCCGATACAGTCATGCTGGATTTTGTGCTGCCGGATTTATTTTCCCTGGAAACAAAAAGAAAAAATTTTATATTTTATGAAGATAAGACCCTTCATGATTCCTCTTTAAGCCGATGTGTTCATGCAGTGTTAGCCAATGATTATGGAATGAAAGACATGGCATACCAAATGTATCAGGCGGCCTGCTCCATTGATCTGGGACCAGATATGAAATCATCAGAGGAAGGAGTTCACAGTGCCTCCATCGGAGGAATCTGGTTAAGCTGCATAATGGGTTTTGGGGGAGTAAGGATCCGAAACGGCAGCCTGGAGCTTAATCCCAAGCTGCCAAAAGCATGGGATGAGCTTCGTTTTCCCCTGGTATGGAAGGGCCGGAAGCTGACGGTTACAGTGGAAAAGAAAGGCGTCACAATCGCAAACAGCGGAAGCAGCCCGGTGTCGCTTATGGTATTTGGAAGAAAGAGAAGGGTGGAACCGGAAGCATCTGTGTATGTGGAAAAGAAAATCTATGAAGCGGTTATTTTTGATTTGGATGGAGTGATCTGTCATACCGATCATTACCACTATCTTGCATGGAAAGAGGTGGCAGATGAGCTGGGGATTTATTTTGATGAAGTCATCAATAACCGTCTGCGGGGAGTCAGCCGGAAGGAAAGCTTTGATATCATACTGGAACGGTATGATAAGGTGATGAAAGAGGAAGATAAGGAAATGTATCTTACGAAAAAAAATGAGGGGTATAAAAAGCTGCTGGAAGGCATGACCACCTCCGATTTGTCTTCGGAAACAAAGAATACGTTAATAGAACTTAGAAAGCGTGGGATAAAGCTGGCAATCGGCTCTTCCAGCAAGAATGCAGGGCTGATCTTGAAACAGCTGGGATTGGAACATTTTTTTGACGCAGTCTCTGATGGAAATACAATCACCCATTCAAAGCCCCATCCGGAAGTATTTCAAAAGGCAGCCTCCATGCTAAGCTGTGAGGCAGAAAGCTGTCTTGTAGTAGAAGATGCCGAGGCAGGGCTTAAGGCTGCAAAATCTGGCGGAATGGATTGTGCAGCAGTGGGAGATGCGGTAAAATCTATCTTAGCAGATTATAAGCTGTCAGCCTTCAGCCAGTTGTTGGAAATCGTTGGATAAGGCTGTGTTTCTTATTCTGCGGCCTGATTATTTATTGAATTTAGAAAGGAAAAGACTATGAAAAATTGGTGGAAAGAATCCGTGGTATATCAAATTTACCCCAGAAGCTTCTGTGACAGCAATGGGGATGGGATCGGTGATATAGGGGGAATCATCAGCAAGCTGGACTATTTAAAGGAACTGGGCATCGATGTGGTCTGGTTATCCCCAGTATACGATTCCCCAAACGACGACAATGGCTACGACATTCGTGATTACCGTAAAATCATGAAGGAATTTGGAACCATGGAGGAGTTTGAGAGACTCTTGAAAGAGCTGCATAAACGGGGAATCAAACTGGTTATGGATCTTGTGGTAAACCATACCTCAGATGAGCATTCCTGGTTTATGGAAAGCAGAAAGTCAAAGGACAATCCCTACCGGGATTATTACATCTGGAGGGATGGAAAAGACGGAAAAGAGCCCAATAACTGGGGTTCCTGCTTTTCCGGACCTGCATGGAAATATGATGAGGAAACAGATCAGTATTTCCTTCACCTTTTTTCCGAAAAGCAGCCTGACTTAAACTGGGATAATGAGAAAGTCCGGGCAGAGGTATACGATATGATGAAATGGTGGCTGGATAAGGGCATCGACGGATTCCGCATGGATGTGATCAGCCTGATCTCCAAACAGGAAGGACTTCCTGACGGTCCGGCCATGATCAATGGGTATGCCAGCTTTAATGTTTCAGCCAATGGTCCAAGGGTTCACGAATATCTTCAGGAAATGAACCGGGAGGTTTTATCCGGCTACGATATCATGACCGTAGGAGAGTGCTCCGGTGTGACTCTTGAGGAAGCAGCCAGGTACGCCTCCTCTGACGGAAGTGAGCTTAACATGGTATTCCAGTTTGAGCATATGGATGTGGACGGGGATCCCGACAACAAATGGACGGATAAGAAGATGCATCTTCCTGACCTTAAGGCTATTATGACAAAATGGCAGAAAGGACTTGAGGGAATTGCCTGGAACAGCTTGTTCTGGAATAATCATGACCAGCCAAGAGTTGTTTCCCGTTTTGGAAATGACTGTGAGGAATACAGGGAACGTTCAGCCAAGATGCTTGCTACCTGCCTCCACATGATGCAGGGAACTCCTTATGTGTATCAGGGAGAGGAACTGGGCATGACCAATGTTCCTTTTGAATCGATTCATGATTTTCGGGATTTAGACAGCATAAATGCCTACTATGAGCTGACAGAAAAAGGAATTTTCACAAAAGAGGAAATGATGAAGTACTTAAGGTACAAGAGCCGGGACAATGCGAGAACACCCATGCAGTGGGATACAAGCCCCAATGCCGGATTTTCGGAAGTCTCCCCGTGGATCATGGTAAATCCCAATTATGAAAGGATCAATGCCAAAGAGCAGATGGACCGAAAGACTTCTGTATTCCACTTTTACAAAAAACTGATTGCTTTGCGCCATGAATATGAGATTATTGTTTGCGGCAGTTATGAACTGCTGCTTCCCGATGACCCGTCTATTTATGCTTACGTGAGGACCTTTAAAGGCCGGAAGCTTCTGGTGGTATGCAGCTTCTGCGGCCGGACGGTAAATTACAGCATTCCTGAGGAATTTCAATCAGGAACCGTTTTGATCAGCAATTATGAAACAGAGGAGAGAAAAAGCGGAGAGCTGAAACCTTATGAAGCGCTGGTGATCTATCAATAACTTTATTTCACTGTAAAATAAAAAGGCTTTTGCAAAATGATTCTGAATGAAACTATTTTGCAAAAG
The DNA here is from genome assembly GCF_040207125.1 of Lacrimispora sp. BS-2. Taxonomy (NCBI): domain Bacteria; kingdom Bacillati; phylum Bacillota; class Clostridia; order Lachnospirales; family Lachnospiraceae; genus Lacrimispora; species Lacrimispora cavernae. Next base: position 2,733,164 of record NZ_CP157940.1, on the reverse strand, counting down.
CCTTAAAACCATATAAAAAATCCCATTCAGTGGGTTATTCTGAATGGGATAAAAGTCTGTTCTATGAATTAAGCCATTGTGTTTACAGCTTTAGAGATTCTGGATACTTTTCTGGAAGCAGTATTCTTATGATATACGCCCTTAGTAGTAGCCTTGTCGATCTCTGAGATAGCGTTTGTTAAACTTGCCTGTGCAGCAGCCTTGTCACCGGCAACGATAGCAGCCTCTACCTTCTTGATAGATGTTTTCACTTTGGATCTGATCGCTTTGTTTCTTGCAGCCTTTGTTTCATTTACTAAAATTCTCTTTTTTGCAGATTTAATGTTAGCCAATCGGTACACCTCCAATAAAATGATATATGATTATTCTTTGTTTTGCATCAAAGCCTGGACACGGACAGTTCAATGTAAACATACCTTTGTATTCTAACGAATTTCAACGCATATGTCAATACATAATTCCCGCATTTTTGCAGAAAATACCTAAGAAATGCTGGAAAGCTATGCAGGCATACCTTTATGCGCAAATAGCATGGGCAATAAAGAGAAAAGCCATACAGGCATACCTTTATGCACAAAAAGCATGGGCAGTAAAGAGGAAAGGTGGAAAAAATGGAAAACACATTTACAGTGCGTACAGACCTTGCGGTAGAAGAAAGAGAGAGTTTCCCGGGTGACGGCGGCGAAATATCGGGAGTGTCCCTGCGGGAGTGGCATCGGGCAGACAGCCATATAAAAATGACCGAGGTAAAAATTCTTGACGAGAAAGGTTCAAAAGCCATGGGAAAACCCATTGGGACCTATATTACCCTGGAGGCCGATGAACTTTCCATGAAAGACGAAGATTATCACAGAGAGGTTTCAGAGGAACTGGCAAACCAGATCGAACGCCTCCTTTCCGGGAAAAATTACCGGAAACCGGATTTTCATGTGCTGGTGGCCGGGCTTGGCAATGACTCCGTAACACCGGATTCCCTTGGACCCAGGGTCCTTAAAAATCTGCAGGTAACAAGGCATTTAAAAATCCAGTACGGAGATGATTTCTGGAAGGGAAGGACCATGCCTATAATCAGTGGGATTGTTCCTGGAGTCATGGCCCAGACAGGAATGGAAAGCGCCGAGATTTTAAAAGGGATTATAAAAGAAACAAAGCCGGATATCATCATTGCCATTGATGCGCTGGCAGCCAGAAGCGTAAAGCGGCTTGGAACCACCATACAGCTTACGAATACAGGGATCCACCCAGGCTCCGGAGTGGGAAATCACAGGCACAGCCTTACGTTTGACAGCCTGGGCGTGCCGGTCATGGCCATCGGAGTCCCTACTGTTGTAGGAGCGGCAGCCATTGTCCATGATACGGTTTCCGCCATGATAGGCGCTCTTTCAGAAAGCATGGAAACAAAGGGAATGGGGGACTTTATCGGAAAGCTGAACTCGGATGAGCAGTATGATCTGATCCGGGAATTGCTGGAGCCGGAATTCGGGCCAATGTATGTGACGCCTCCGGATATTGATGAAACAGTAAAGGAACTTAGTTTCACCATCTCCGAAGGAATCCATCTGGCATTTTTGGGACAGGAAGATTCGTAGTAAATGACAGGCATTCTGCATAGGATATTATGAATAATCTATGTGGGAAGGCGGTTATGAGGCGGAGAAACAAGGGAATTAACTGGTATATAAAAAAAATGATGCTTACAGTAAGCCTGGTACTGGCCGTTCTTCTCAGTATAAAAGAGGTTTCGGAAGCCGGAAAAAAGGCGGACTTTCATAAAGCGGAAAATTGGGCAAAAGAAGGGGCGGGTCTTGGGGCTTCCTATATCTGGAGGCACCAGTATCCGGCCGCAACATGGGAAGAAAAGGACCAGAAGGGCAACCAGTCCGGCACCCATGAAAGATCCATGATAAATGCTCTCTGTGATTTCCTTTTCAGCCAGTCCCCTCTTTACCGGTATGCCGGCAGCAGCGGCAAAGGGTCAACAGACTACGGGGAAGCGGATCCGGCTTATGAAGGATATCTGGAAAGCGGAAGATTTTATGAGGAACATAGCTTTCTTTTATATGACGGCGGTGAGGAAAGCGGTGAGGATGGAAGCATCAATGCGGGAACCCATAAGGCACAGCCGGCAGAGCAACCGCCTGCCGGGGGAGATAGGGCAGACAGCCAGGGACCGGAACAAAATCAGGCACCAGAGACCGGCCATGGGGGACCGGCGGATAAAGACCCTGCCATGACCTGTGCAACCAGCACCATATGGCCGATAGCAGGGACCCTATACCGCAAGGAGCAGCTGGCAGATTATGACTTCCTCATAAAGCATTTTTACAGCGTCCATACCTCCACAACGGCAGGCAGGGATTTAATGAAGTCAGATAAGTTCCTTTCCGAGGATTTTACCCTGGAGGGAGCAAACGATAAACCTCAGATTCTCATTTACCACACCCATTCCCAGGAGGAATTTGCAGATCACGGGCCGGATAATCCCGGTGCCACCGTAGTTGGAATCGGAAATTATCTTACGGAGCTTTTGACTGCAAAGGGCTACAATGTGATCCATGATACCTCGGTCTATGATCTGCAAAACGGTAAGCTGGACAGAAACAAAGCATATACTTATGCTCTGGATGGAATTACAGGAATCCTTCAGAAGAACCCCTCTATTGAGGTGATACTGGATGTCCACCGGGATGGGGTAAACGAGAATCTCCATATGGTAAACCAGGTCAATGGGAAACCAACAGCCCCCATTATGTTTTTTAATGGAGTCAGCCAGACGCCAAAAGGGACTATTGAATATCTTCCCAATCCTTATAGAGACCAGAATCTTGCTTTCAGCTTTCAGATGCAGCTTGATGCGGCGGCCTATTTTCCCAATCTGACCCGGAAAATATACATAAAAGGCCTTCGGTATAACCAGCATTTAAGGGCAAGATCTGCCCTGATCGAAGTAGGTGCCCAGACCAATACATACCAGGAAGCATTAAACGCCATGGAACCTCTGTCTGAAATTTTGGATATGGTGTTGCAGGGAAATTAAAAAAATGGTAATATGCTATCAGGAGTAACCGAATACAGGGTGGAACCTTCCCGCTTTTATGCCTTTATGCCATAACGAGAGGGGAGGTGGTGCCGGATATGTTTTCATTTGCAGATGTGCTATTATTTGCAACCTTTATCCTGGCCTTGCTGACTTACATAGATAAGTTAAAAAAATAGCCTACCCTGCTGCGAACAGGATAGGCGGTGTCCGTTAGGACATTGTACTGTTTTCTGGGAGCTTCCACCTTGTGTGGCGGTTATTCCTTTTGTGCTTTTAATATATCACACTGCGCATATTATTTCAAGGCTTAGTTTAGTCAAGGATTAGTTTATAAGCAGATCATTAAGAGTTATCCTCCTTTATAATAACGAGGGATCAAACTAAGCGGCTTTTGAGATACTAAAATGATACCGTTATTTTTAGCAAGGACAGCAAAACAAGCATTGCCGTTGTTTTTCCAACAGATTAGCGAGGAAAAACAACGCTATCAAGGTGGACAATCTTCTATTTTAATGGTATATTTTTAAAGATATCATAGTAATCTGGCGGATTATGCCCTTGGGATGGGGGCTGGCCGGAAAAACACCAGAAACATCAGAAAAGAGGAATTAAATATATGGCAGCTGCCCAGCAGAACAAGATACGCAATTTTTGTATTATCGCTCATATTGATCATGGAAAATCAACCCTTGCAGACAGGATTATAGAGAAGACAGGTTTGCTCACCAGCAGGGAAATGCAGTCCCAGGTCCTTGATAATATGGATTTGGAGCGGGAACGGGGAATTACCATTAAGGCCCAGGCAGTCCGGACCATTTACAAGGCCGGGAATGGCGAAGAATACATTTTTAACATGATTGACACCCCGGGTCATGTGGATTTTAACTATGAGGTTTCCAGAAGCCTTGCTGCCTGTGACGGAGCAATCCTGGTGGTGGATGCTTCCCAGGGAATCGAGGCACAGACACTGGCTAATGTTTATATGGCTCTGGACCACGATCTTGACGTATTTCCGGTTTTAAATAAAATCGATCTTCCAAGCGCAGAACCGGAGCGCGTGGTGGAGGAGATCGAAGATGTCATTGGGATTGAAGCCCAGGATGCTCCCAGGATTTCCGCAAAGACAGGAGAAAATGTGGAAGCAGTCCTGGATGCCATTGTTGAAAAGATCCCGGCTCCAAAGGGAGATCCGGATGCTCCCCTCCAGGCCCTGATTTTTGACTCCCTTTATGACTCCTATAAAGGTGTCATCGTTTTCTTCCGTGTAAAGGAGGGAACAGTGAAAAAGGGCGACAGGGTACGCATGATGGCCACCGGAGCCATAGAAGAGGTGGTGGAAGTAGGCTATTTCGGCGCAGGCCAGTTCCTCCCCTGTGAAGCATTAAGCGCCGGTATGGTAGGATATCTGACAGCCAGCATAAAGAATGTAAAGGAAACTGCAGTAGGTGATACCATTACCAATGCGGACCGGCCCTGCAAGAATCCGCTTCCAGGCTATAAGAAGGTGACCTCCATGGTTTACTGCGGCCTGTATCCTGCGGATGGAGCCCGCTATAACGATCTGCGGGATGCGTTGGAAAAGCTTCAGCTTAACGATGCTTCCCTGTTCTTTGAGCCGGAGACTTCTCTTGCCCTTGGCTTTGGTTTCCGATGCGGATTTTTAGGTCTCCTTCATCTGGAGGTCATTCAGGAGCGTCTGGAGCGGGAATATAATCTGGATCTGGTGACAACGGCACCCGGCGTTGTTTACCGTGTTTATAAAAAGAACGGCGAGAAGCTGGAGCTGACAAACCCTTCCAACCTGCCCGACCCAACGGAAATCGAATATATGGAAGAGCCAATTGTCAGCGCTGAGATCATGGTGACCACGGAATTTGTAGGCGCCATCATGACCCTTTGCCAGGAACGGAGAGGCGTGTATCTGGGCATGGAATACATGGAAGCTACCAGGGCACTCTTAAAATATGAGCTTCCTTTAAACGAGATCATTTATGATTTCTTTGATGCTTTAAAATCCCGTTCCAAGGGATATGCGTCCTTTGATTATGAATTAAAGGGCTACCAGAGATCTGAGCTTGTAAAGCTGGACATCCTGGTGAACAAGGAAGAAGTGGATGCCCTTTCCTTTATTGTCCACGCATTATCTGCCTATGACAGAGGCCGCAGGATGTGCGAAAAGCTAAAGGATGAGATTCCCAGACAGCTTTTTGAAATCCCCATCCAGGCGGCTATCGGCGGCAAGATCATTGCCCGTGAGACAGTGAAGGCCATGAGAAAGGACGTTCTTGCCAAATGTTATGGCGGTGATATTTCCCGTAAGAAAAAACTTCTTGAAAAGCAGAAAGAAGGTAAAAAACGTATGCGCCAGGTTGGTAACGTAGAGATACCACAGAAGGCATTTATGAGCGTACTGAAATTAGATGATGAATAAAAAAAGTCTTGAGATTTATGTGCATGTCCCGTTTTGTGCGCGTAAATGCGCTTACTGCGATTTCCTCTCATTTCCCGGAAACCAGCAGATGAAGCGGGAATATACAAAAAGGTTAATAGAAGAGATTAAATGCCAGAGTGCCAAAGTCAAAGAATACCAGGTGATCAGCGTATTCATAGGGGGAGGCACTCCTTCTATATTAAGTGTAGAGGACATGACAGCGGTTCTCCATTCTCTTAAGGAGGGATTTGATATCCTGGCTGATGCAGAGATCACCATGGAGGTAAACCCTGGTACGGTTACGGCTGAGTCCCTTTTCTGCTACAGAGAAGCAGGAGTGAACCGGATCAGCATGGGACTTCAGTCTGCGGATGACAAAGAGCTGCGCTATCTGGGCAGAATTCATACTTATGATGAATTCCTGAAAAGCTATCAGAGAGTCCGTATGGCAGGATTTGACAATGTGAATGTGGATTTGATCTCAGCAATTCCCGGGCAGACATTGGAATCATGGAAGAATACCTTAAAAAAGGTGACCATGCTGAAGCCGGAGCATATCTCTGCTTATAGCCTGATCGTGGAGCATGGAACTCCTTATTATGACCGGTATAAGGAAGATAGTAAGATGGAAAGCAAATCCCTGACACCGGAAGAAGCCTGTTGTCTTAAGTCCCTGCCGGATTTGCCGGATGAGGATACAGAGCGTGAAATGTATTACCTGACCAGGGGATTTCTGGCTGACCAGGGGTATGAACGGTATGAGATATCCAATTACTCCAAAAAGGGCTACGAGTGCAGGCATAACATCGGCTATTGGACAGGAGTGGAGTATCTGGGCTTAGGTCTGGGGTCTGCTTCCTATATGAATGGATGCCGTTTTCACAACACTCCTGTTTTCAATGAGTATTGCAGCGCCCGCCTGGATCAGGAGGAAGAATTTCAGAAAGTGCTTAGGCAGGAGTTTGAACAGCTGACAATAGAGGAGAAGATGGAAGAGTACATGTTTCTGGGACTGCGTCTGACGAAAGGTGTCTCGGCCCAGGGATTTGTCAGCAGCTTTGGCCACAACATCAGGAATGTTTATGGTATGGTGCTGGATGCGATGGAAGAAGAAGGCCTTATGGAGTTTAAAAACGGATATTACCGCCTGACGTACAGGGGGATCGACATCAGTAACTATGTCATGAGCCGGTTCCTGGCATAAGCCGGAGCCGTATGCTGAAAGGAAAGGGGTAAACGGTATCCTAATGGTAAGACACAGAAAAAGACGCTGTGTTTAACGATTAGAGTGCCGTTTACCCCTTTCTTTCCGGGATACAGTGCTATTGAACGAGATATACTTCCACACTTCTGGAGCCATAGGCGCGGGTTTCTCCATGGGTGTTGAAGAAAATATCAATGTGGTTTCCCTTGACCCCGCCTCCGCAATCCTCTGCCGTATAGATGACTCCGTTTATCATGATGCGGCTGCCATAGGGAATGACCCTTGGATCAACAGAAATGGTATGGTTTGCGGTTGCAATGGTTCCTGTGCTGGTACGTCCTCCCCAGCCTCCGGAGCACTTCCGGCAGGGACAGTAGGCAGTGGTTTTAAATGCGCCCAGGGAACGGAGATTAGAGCTGCTGTTTTGAAGGCTGGCGGCAGCGGCAGCGCCGACTCCATGAACTCTGGTACCGGAGAGCTTCTGGCCGGCTGTATAGGCCTCTACCAGGTAAGTGCCGTCTCCATAGGAATTCCAGGAGACCGGTATTTCAAAACCATAATTTCCGGTTCCGTTGAATACCAGATCCTCCCGGTACTTGGAGGCAGCAGTGGTAAGCTCTGCCACGATCTGCCCGTTTGACTGATTGGTAATGACAATCTTTACTTCTGCCGCAGAGCTGGGATCAGAGTTGTTAATGGCCCAGCCTCTGACACTGCTTTCGTCTGCATTGTCAATAATACCTGCTGTCTGGGCTGCCAGGGTATTCCATGCACTTATTAGGAAAAATGCCATCATTAGTAAGGTTCCTAAGAACCAGTGAATTCGTTTTGTTCTTTGCATATTACAAATACTTCCTTTCTTTCTTACAAACTGTAACATATTTTAAATATATTTATAATTATATGTAACAGAATTGTAATAAATGAGGTACAAGTAATCATTTTACACATTTTTCCAAATTTGTCAAGGTTAAGACGAAAAAAAAGCCGCAGAACAGTGAAGTGATTCGCTGTTCTGCGGTGTCATATGGCATTTCCTACCGTTCAATGACTGCAAATAATTCTTTTGTTTGTCTTCCAAAATTCAATGCTTCTGTACGGGTTGCGAAGAAAATATCTACTTTGTTTCCTTTCACGCTGCTTCCGATGTCCTCAACGGTATAGACGATGCCGTCAATCATGACCTTTGTTCCAAGAGGAAGGATCGTGATATCCGCGGATATGGTATGCTGCGGCTGCGGAATTGTTCCGGAATAGGTCCGGCACTGTTTGCCGGAGTTTTCGCTGTTCGGACAGTATGCAGTGGCGGAGAAGAGCCCCAGGGATTCTCCTTTTTCATAAACCGGCTTTGCCGGCTCTTCCGGTTTTTCCGGCTCGGTCGCTTTTTTCTTAATGCCAGGTCCGATTTCCCCAGAAACCGTCTCGGTACTGGCTGATGCCGTCTGGCTTTCCGTTTCGGTTTGTATGGTTTGGTGATCCGTTCCAGCGCTTTCGGACTGTACTTGATTCACAGTTTGGTCTTTTCCCGTAGTCTCAGCTGCAAGTGCAGTTGTAGACAACAGCAGGATACAAAGAAGTGTCAGGAATCCTGTGATACTCTTTTTCCCTGAAAAACTATTCATAATTTACCTCCAAATGGATCAAGGGGATATGCTTGCATATCCAGCTGGCGCCCGGCAAAGCGGGGCACGCTGTTCACAAGCTTAAGGTTGTAAGAAGTTTTTCTTTTAACCGGCCTCTTAATCGTGTTGTTATGGTGTCTTATTTACCATTATATTACAAAAGTGTTAAATGTCAAGAAAAAAATGTCAATAGCTTTGTAATATTTAATAGATAATTGAGGAAAAATGTACAAGCAGGTCACAAAAACTTCACCAAAAAATTTTACAGGAATGTATTGACAAAAGTAGAAAAAAAGAATATATTATGAAAAGAAGATGTTAGCACTCCCAAACGTTGAGTGCTAACAAAAAAAGACTCAGAAAGGAAGTGGGGCAGTTTGAGTGACAGGGATCAGTTGGATGAGCGAAAAGTAACTATATTAAAAGCCATCATCAAAACTTATCTGGAGACCGGAGAGCCGGTAGGTTCCCGTACCATATCAAAGTATACGGATTTGCACTTAAGCTCTGCTACCATCCGAAATGAGATGTCTGATCTGGAGGAGCTGGGATATATTGTTCAGCCCCATACCTCCGCTGGAAGGATTCCTTCTGACAGGGGTTACCGCTTTTATGTGGACCAGATCATGCAGGAAAAAGAAGAGGAAGTCACTGAAATCAAAGATATGATGTTAAAGCGGGTGGATAGGGTAGAGCTCTTATTAAAGCAGATGGCAAAGCTTCTTGCACAGAACACCAATTACGCGGCAATGATCAGCGCACCCCAGTACCACCGGAACAAACTGAAGTTCATTCAGCTTTCCAAGGTTGATGATGAAAAGCTTCTTTTGGTAATTGTGGTGGAAGGCAATATTATTAAGAACACCATGATACCCATTCATACGGAATTAGATGACGAAGGACTTCTGAATCTTAACATTCTTCTTAACAATGCCCTTAACGGGCTGACCATAGAGGAGATCAATCTTGAAGTGATCAGCAGGATGAAAGTTCAGGCAGGGTCCCACTGTGATGTGGTGGACCGGGTTCTCACCGAGGTGGCCGCAGCCATCCGGGGGGATGATGAAGACCTTCAGATTTATACCAGCGGTGCTACGAACATTTTCAAGTATCCGGAGTTAAGCGATGGTGAAAGGGCCAGTAAGCTTATCGGTACGCTGGAACAGAAGGATCTTTTACAGGGGTTGATCGATGATGTGAACAGTTCGGAGAGCGGATCCGGAATCCAGGTATATATTGGCGATGAGGCTCCTGTTAAGACAATGAAGGACTGCAGCATTGTAACCGCCAACTATGAACTGGGGGAAGGCTTAAGAGGTACCATTGGAATCATTGGTCCGAAACGGATGGATTATGAAAAGGTACTCAGCACATTGCGCAATCTCATGACGCAGCTGGATACCATTTTGAAAAAAGATGAAAGGTAAAGGGTAGAGCATTGAGCATGGAAGATGTGAAAACAGATGAGAATCTGGCAGACGAAACTGTTTATACAGAGGATGCCGTTTCCGCTGAAAAAGAAATAGAAGGCGCAGAAGCCTGCGGGGATAATGGAACCCAGGAAAATGTTCCGGAGGAAGAAACGGCTGCAGAGGATTCCAAAGAAGAATCCGGGAAAAAGGGCCTTTTCGGAAAAAAGAAAGAGAAAAAAGACCCAAGGGATGAAAAAATAGAGGAACTGACAGACCGCCTGCAGCGGTCCATGGCTGAATTTGATAATTACCGCAAGAGAACAGAAAAAGAAAAATCAGCCATGTTTGAAATCGGAGCAAAGGATATTGTTGAGCGCATCCTTCCGGTAGTTGATAATTTTGAAAGAGGCCTTGCAGCCATTTCAGAGGAGGAAAAAAAAGCTCCTTTTGCTGATGGAATGGAAATGATATACAAACAGCTTATGAAAACCCTGGAAGAGGCCGGTGTAAAACCGATTGAAGCAGTAGGAAAGCCGTTTGATCCTGATTTCCATAATGCGGTAATGCATATTGAAGATGAATCACTGGGTGAGAATATAATCTCCCAGGAGCTCCAGAAGGGTTATACCTACCGCGACACCGTGGTAAGGCATTCCATGGTGCAGGTGGCTAATTAGTTATATGGCATCAGGAAACATAAAATTGGTAATCATTTATTTTTGTTTATTAAATAGGAGGAAAAAACTATGGGCAAGATCATTGGTATTGACTTAGGTACAACAAATAGCTGTGTAGCCGTTATGGAAGGCGGTAAACCAGTTGTAATTCCCAACAGCGAAGGCGTAAGAACCACACCATCCGTTGTTGCATTTACTAAAAACGGAGAGAGGCTTGTAGGTGAGCCTGCAAAGCGTCAGGCAGTAACAAACTCTGACCGCACCATCTCTTCCATCAAAAGACATATAGGCACGGACTACAAGGTGGCTATTGACGGAAAGAATTACAGCCCTCAGGAAATTTCTGCCATGATTCTTCAGAAATTAAAGGCAGATGCAGAGGCTTATTTAGGAGAAAAAGTAACCGAAGCGGTTATTACCGTACCGGCATATTTTAACGACGCACAGCGTCAGGCAACCAAGGATGCCGGTAAGATTGCAGGCCTTGACGTAAAGCGTATTATCAACGAGCCGACAGCAGCAGCTCTGGCTTATGGACTTGATAATGAAAAAGAGCAGAAGATCATGGTATATGACTTAGGCGGCGGTACTTTTGATGTTTCCATCATTGAAATCGGCGACGGCGTCATCGAAGTTCTTTCCACCAACGGCGATACCCGTCTGGGCGGTGATGATTTCGATAACCGCGTGACTCAGTGGATGGTAGATGAATTCAAGAAGGCAGAAGGCGTTGATTTATCCGGCGACAAGATGGCAATGCAGAGATTAAGAGAAGCTGCTGAAAAGGCAAAGAAGGAATTATCCTCCGCTACCACAACCAACATCAACCTTCCGTTTATCACTGCTACCTCTGAAGGTCCAAAGCATCTGGATATGAATCTGACCAGAGCAAAGTTTGATGAGCTGACAGCAGATCTGATCGAGCGCACTGCGATCCCGGTACAGAATGCATTAAAGGATGCCGGCATTACTGCTGCTGAGTTAGGAAAAGTATTGTTAGTAGGCGGATCTACCCGTATGCTGGCTGCACAGGAAAAAGTAAAACAGCTGACAGGCAAGGAGCCTTCTAAATCCCTGAACCCGGATGAATGTGTTGCCATCGGCGCCAGCATCCAGGGCGGAAAGCTTGCAGGTGATGCAGGTGCAGGCGATATCCTGCTTCTGGACGTAACTCCCCTTTCCTTATCCATTGAGACCATGGGCGGCGTTGCTACCAGATTAATTGAAAGAAATACGACTATCCCCACAAAGAAGAGCCAGATCTTCTCCACAGCGGCTGACAACCAGACAGCGGTTGACATCCACGTGGTACAGGGTGAAAGACAGTTTGCAAGAGATAACAAGACCTTAGGCCAGTTCCGTCTGGATGGAATTCCTCCTGCAAGAAGAGGCGTTCCTCAGATCGAGGTTACCTTTGATATCGATGCCAACGGTATCGTAAATGTTTCCGCTAAGGATTTGGGAACAGGCAAGGAACAGCATATTACCATTACTTCCGGCTCCAACATGTCTGATTCTGATATTGATAAGGCAGTTAAGGAAGCGGCTGAATACGAGGCTCAGGATAAGAAGCGCAAGGAAGGCATTGACGCAAGAAACGATGCAGACTCCATGGTATTCCAGACAGAGAAAGCTCTGCAGGAAGTAGGAGATAAGATCGATGCAAACGATAAGGCATCTGTGGAAGCGGACTTAAATGCATTGAAAGAGGCCATAGGCAGAGCTCCTATTGATGAGATGACTGATGCTCAGATCGAAGACATCAAGGCCGGCAAAGAAAAACTGATGAACAGTGCTCAGGCTTTATTTGCAAAAGTTTATGAGCAGGCCCAGGCTCAGGGCGGTGCCCAGGGCGCAGGCCCTGACATGGGAGCGGAAAATGCTTCCTACCAGGACAGCGATGTAGTTGACGGAGATTACAAAGAGGTGTAAACTAGTCTGGTCAGTAGACAGGACTTTGGGAAAAGTGTTGTAGCGATACAGCACTTTTTCCCAGTTGCTTTAATCTATGAAAGGTAGACCTAAGATGGCAGAGAGTAAAAAAGATTATTATGAAACCCTGGGTATTCCAAAGGATGCGGATGATGCAGCCATTAAGAAGGCTTACAGGGTATTAGCTAAGAAATACCATCCTGACACAAATCCCGGAGATGCCGCAGCTGCTGAGAAGTTTAAGCAGGCTTCCGAGGCCTACAGTGTCCTTAGCGATCCTGATAAAAGACGCCAGTATGACCAGTTCGGTTCTGCTGCCTTTGACGGAAGCGGAGGAGCAGGCGGCTTTGGCGGCTTCGATTTCAGCGGAGCAGACATGGGAGATATTTTCGGAGATATTTTCGGAGATATCTTTGGCGGAGGACGAAGAAGCAGCGCCCAGTACAATGGGCCATCTAGGGGAGCAAATGTCAGAACCAGCATCCGCATCACCTTTGAGGATGCGATTTTCGGCTGCGAGAAGGAGATTGAGATCAATTTTAAGGAAGAGTGTTCCTCCTGCCACGGAAGCGGTGCAAAAGCGGGGACCTCACCGGTTACATGTCCGAAATGTAATGGAAAAGGAAAGATCATGTATACCCAGCAATCCTTCTTCGGCCAGATACAGAATGTTCAGACTTGTCCGGACTGCGGAGGCAGCGGGAAAATCATTAAGGAAAAATGCCCGGACTGCTATGGCAGCGGATACAATACAAAAAGAAAGAAATTTAAAGTTACCATTCCGGCAGGAATTGACAACGGACAGTCCGTGCGCCTTGCAGGTGCAGGAGAGCCGGGAACCAATGGCGGAGAGAGAGGCGATCTGCTGGTAGAGGCAGTGGTATCCAACCATCCGATTTTCAAACGCCAGGATACCAGCATTTTCTCAACAGTACCCGTTTCCTTTGCCAAAGCTGCCTTAGGCGGAACCATCCGGATCAAGACTGTGGATGGGGAAGTGGAATACGAAGTAAAGGCGGGAACTCAGACTGATACCAAGGTACGCTTAAAAGGAAAGGGTGTCCCTTCCTTGCGCAACCGGGCCATTCGCGGCGACCATTTTGTTACTTTGGTGGTTTCAGTGCCCGAACGCATGACAGAGGCTCAAAAAGAGGCGCTTCGTAAGTTTGACGAAGCCATGAACGGCACAGGCGAAGGCGACAAACATAAAAAAAAGGGAATCTTTAAATAAGGATTCCGGAAGATACATGGTTTTAAATGGAGGGGAAGGTATGGGAAGGCTTGCAAAAAAACTGGCACTGACAGTTGCTGTTATGTGGATAGCGGTTCTGTTTCCGGCTGCCGTCATGGCCGCAGACGGGCAGACTGTCCGGGAGTTTCCCGGCTGGAACGGTTCAGGTACAAAAATCAAAGGGCCTGTTGAGGGAAGTGAATCTTTTGACTACTGGGACGATGATGATGATGACGACGGCCCAGGCAGCTATAGCTGCCAGAGAGGCTGGCGCTACAGCCCTTCCGGCTGGTGGTTTCAATACAGTGACGGAAGCTGGCCATCTAACTGCTGGAAGTATATCGATGGCAGATGGTACCGGTTTAATTGGGAGGGCCATATGCTGACCGGGTGGTATGCAGATGAGGGAGGTCTTAAGTATTACTTAAATCCGGTGGATGACGGTACAATGGGTGCTATGAGAATAGGCTGGCAGATCATTGGCGGAAAAGCTTATTACTTTAATACCATGTCCGATGGCCATCTGGGAAGGCTGCTTACAAATACGACCACTCCTGACGGATATAAGGTGGGAGCTGACGGCGCATGGATTCAGTAAACTTGATTGAATGTTTTTAAAAGGTATGGCGGAAATTTTCTGCCGTACCTTTTCTTTCATTTGATTTTTATTTTTCCGGATCGTATTTTTCGTCCCGGGGCCAGGGAGATGAATCATTTTTTGCAAATGAGGAAGAGTTGGCAATCTGTCAGGAAGCAGTTTTAGAGGCAAAAAGAGATATTGATCATTAGATGGAAAACAATAAAAGATGAAACAGAAAGCTTTCATTGTAAAAAAGCAGGAGACGCACCTGACGGCTGAAATGCTTCAGCCATGAGGTGCGTCCCCTGTTTTTCATTACAAATGTTTTTTGCTTTGTAATTTGTGAAAATAGTTCCTGTTTCAATTCCAATCGCTCAGGCGGGTGTGATGGGGTGTAATGCATCAAGGAATTTCGTTTACTTGATATTTTTTTGCCCTTGCGACCGGAACGAAACAAAAGTTATTCTCATCCGTTCAATTAGTTAATGCATCAGCTACAGATTTTATTGCATCTTTTTTAAAAAAAATTATTTTTTTTGTAAAAGATGAAATAACCCTTCAAATTTCGTTGATGTTAGATGCTTGCAAGGGATTTCATTGTATGTTATGATATTTTGTGGTTTAAAGCTGAAAGAACTTCGTTCCTATACTATAATAAGAAAATCCGGCTCCCGGATGCCAAGGAAAGGAAAACGCCTATGTACCAATATCTGATCGTATGCCCTCTTGTTTTTCTGGCAGGATTTGTGGACTCCATAGCAGGAGGCGGAGGACTTATATCCCTTCCCGCATATCTGGCAGCAGGGGTGCCTCCTCATTTGGCCATTGGGACCAATAAACTGGGTTCCACCATGGGAACCGTGATCTCTACGGCCAGGTATGCGAAGGGCGGCTACATTAAAGCAAAGCTGTCTCTGCTTGCCGCACTTTTTGCTGTGGTCGGCTCTGTAATCGGAGCGCATTTATCCATGCTTGCCAGTGAGCGGGTATTAAAAGGCATGATGCTGGCGGTACTCCCGGTTGTTGCTTTTTATGTTCTCAGGAATAAAAACCTGGGAGATCAGGAGGAAGGCAGTCTGCCTGAGAAAAAGATGCTTTTAATCAGCATATGTGCAGCGCTGATCATTGGAGGCTATGACGGATTTTATGGACCAGGGACGGGAACCTTCTTACTGCTTATTCTGACCGGATTAGCCAAAATGGATGTCAGGAGTGCATCAGGTACCACGAAAGTGATCAATTTATCCTCCAACATTGCAGCATTGGTGACTTTTTTAATAAATGGAAAGGTTTTGATTCCCTTAGGACTGGCGTCAGGACTATTCTGTATTGCAGGCCATTATATCGGATCAGGTCTTGTAGTGAAAAATGGATTAAAGATTGTGCGCCCGGTAGTTTTAGTGGTGCTTTTGTGTTTATTTGTAAAAATTATAAAAGGATAGGGAATTGCTATGAAATGGAAGAAATTTACGCTGACCACAACCACAGAGGCCGTGGATTTAGTCAGCAGCATGTTTGATGAAATCGGAATAGAAGGAATTGAAATCGAAGATAATATCCCTCTTACGGAAGCAGAGACAAAAGGCATGTTTATCGACATTCTGCCGGAGCTTCCGCCGGATGAGGGTGTTGCAAAGGTCAGCTTTTATCTGGAACCGGATTCAGATATCCAGGGCATGCTACAGCGTGTGGAAGAAGGGCTTTCCGAGCTTTCCATGTTCACGGATTTAGGGGAATGTACCATAGAGTCCGGTGAGACAGAGGATAAGGACTGGATCAATAACTGGAAACAGTATTTTAAGCCGTTTACCGTGGATGATATCCTGATTAAACCTACCTGGGAGGAAATCCCGGAGGAGCACAAGGACAAGCTTTTAATTGAGATCGATCCGGGAACTGCCTTTGGAACCGGACAGCATGAGACGACCCAGCTTTGTATCCGTCAGCTGCAAAAATACGTGACACCGGAGACAACCCTCCTTGATGTGGGAACCGGAAGCGGAATTCTTGGGATCACTGCCTTAAAGCTGGGGGCAAAAGAGGTGTTTGGAACAGACCTTGATGAAAATGCCATTGCTGCTGTTAAGGAAAATATGGAAGCCAATGATATTCCTGTGGATAAGTTTCAGGTATTGCAGGGTAATATTATTAATGACAGGGCAATACAGGAGAAAGCAGGCTTTGAAAAATACGATGTGGTGGCAGCCAATATCCTGGCGGACATCATCATCCTGCTTCAGAAGGAAATTTCTGTCCATATGAAAAAAGACGCTGTTTTCATTACTTCCGGCATCATTAACATGAAGGAAGAAGCGGTGAAAAAAGCATTTGAGGAAAATGATGCCTTTGAGTTTGTGGAAACCACTTATCAGGGCGAATGGGTCTCTATAACGGTCAGAAAGAAATAGGAAGAGGGCGCCTTCCAGGCATACCTTTATGTCCAAAGAACATGGACAAGAAAGAGGAAACAGAATGTATCACTTTTTTGTTAATCCGGATCAGATCGGAGATTCAGTAATCCGGATCATGGGGCCGGATGTGAACCATATTAAAAATGTCCTGCGCATGGGCGCCGGGGAACAGATTTTAATCAGCAATGGGGTAGACAAAGATTACCTGTGTGAGATAACCTGCGTGGCTTCTTTGGAAGTGACGGCTAAAATCCTGTCTGTAGATGAGGGAGGCGCCGAGCTTCCTGCAAGGCTCTATCTGTTTCAGGGGCTGCCAAAGGGCGACAAGATGGAGTTAATCATACAGAAGGCCGTAGAGCTTGGAGTACACAGGATCATCCCGGTGGAGACCAGACGGGCCGTGGTACGGCTGGATAAAAAGAAGGAAGAATCAAAGCTTCGCCGCTGGAGGGCAGTATCTGAAAGCGCTGCCAAGCAGTCCAAGCGGCTTGTTATACCGGAGGTGTCCGGTGTCATGTCGTTTCAGGAAGCTCTGGCCTTTGCAAAAGAGCTTGAGATAACAGTCATTCCATTTGAACATGCAAAGGATATGGCAGAGACAAAAGAAATCCTGTCCGGTATTAAACCTGGAATGAGCGCAGGGATATTTATCGGACCGGAGGGCGGCTTTGAAGATTCTGAAGTGGAGCTTGCAAAGAGTTTTGGTGCAAAACCCATTACCCTGGGAAAACGGATTCTGAGGACGGAAACTGCCGGCCTTGCCATTGTATCCGTGCTGGCTTTCCAGCTGGAAGGCTGATGGGGGCCGGGAAACCACGAGGAAAGGAAGAGCCATATATGGAAGCCTATTTTGATAATTCGGCCACAACCAGAGTGTTGGAGCCGGTAAAAGATATTGTTGTAAAGATCATGACGGAGGATTATGGAAATCCTTCCGCCAAGCATAAAAAGGGAATGGCAGCGGAACGGTATACTAAGGAAGCTGCGGAAATCATAGCCGGGACATTAAAAGTTGCACCAAAGGAGATTGTTTTTACCTCCGGCGGCTCAGAATCCAACAATATGGCCCTGATCGAGACTGCCATGGCCAATAAAAGGGCGGGAAACCACATCATCAGCACCGGCATTGAACATGCTTCGGTGTATAACTCCCTGGCATTTTTAGAGGAACAGGGCTTTTCCGTGACCTATCTTCCTGTGGATGCCCATGGGCACATCCGCCTGGAAGAGCTGGAGGCGGCTATCCGCCCGGAAACCATTCTGGTCTCCATCATGTATGTGAATAATGAAATCGGCGCAGTAGAACCCATTGAAGCCATTTCAAAGGTCATAAAAAAGAAGAATCCCTCCATCCTGTTTCATGTGGACGCCATTCAGGCTTACGGAAAATTTGTCATCCGGCCAAAGCGCCAGGGGATTGACCTATTATCCGTCAGCGCCCATAAGATACATGGACCAAAGGGAGTAGGATTTTTATACATTGACCAGAGAGTGAAAATAAGACCTCTGATTTATGGAGGAGGCCAGCAGAGAGGCATGCGTTCCGGTACGGAAAATGTTCCGGGAGTCGCAGGCATGGGCGTAGCGGCTAAAATCATGTATACGGATCACGGAGAGAAGATGCAGTCCATGATCGCCCTTAAGGATTACATGATAAGCAGGCTTTCAGAAATCGACGGGGTCACGGTAAACAGCCTTCCCGGTGATTTTTCAGCGCCTCAGATTGTCAGCGCAAGCTTTTTAGGTGTCCGAAGCGAAGTGCTTTTGCATGCTCTGGAAGAAAGGGACATTTATGTGTCCTCCGGGTCTGCCTGCTCTTCCAACCATCCGGCTGTCAGCGGGACGTTAAAAGGAATCGGTGTAAAACCAGAGCTTCTGGATTCCACGCTGCGGTTCAGCTTCGGGGTTTATAACACCAAAGAGGAAATAGATTACTGTATTGATGTGCTTAAGGAGCTTATGCCTGTTTTAAGGCGGTATCAGAGAGGCTAGGAAAAAGCCTGCCGGGTAACCATGGGCAGGAAAGAGGAAAGGATAACAGATGCAATATCAATCATTTTTAATTAAATATGCAGAGATCGGTGTAAAAGGAAAAAACCGTTATCTGTTCGAGGATGCCCTGGTGGCTCAGATCCGCCACTCTTTAAAGAGGGTAGACGGCGATTTTGTGGTTTCCAAGGAATCAGGACGTATCTATGTAACAGCAGAGTCTGACTATGATTTTGATGAGGTCATAGAAGCATTTAAATGCATTTTCGGCATTGCTGCCATCTGTCCCATGGTTCAGGTGGAGGACAATGGATATGAAGATTTAAAGAAACAGGTTCTGTCCTATGTGGATGAATTCTATGAAGATAAGAATTTCACCTTTAAGGTCAATACCCGCAGAGGAAACAAAAAGTATCCGATAAATTCGGAGCAGATCAACCGGGATCTTGGGGAATTGGTACTTCATGCATTTCCTGAGACAAAGGTCGATGTCCATAAGCCGGATGTGATGCTTCATGTGGAAGTCCGGAATAAGATCAATATTTACTCCCATACCATTCCAGGTCCGGGCGGCATGCCGGTAGGAACCAATGGAAAAGCCATGCTTCTTTTGTCCGGCGGTATCGACAGTCCGGTAGCAGGCTACATGATCGCAAAGCGCGGAGTTAAGATCGATGCCGTTTACTTCCATGCGCCGCCATATACCAGTGAGCGGGCCAAGCAAAAAGTCGTTGATTTGGCAAAGCTGGTTTCTAAATATTCCGGGCCGATTCACCTTCATATTGTGAATTTTACGGACATCCAGTTGTATATTTATGATAAATGCCCCCATGAGGAGCTTACCATCATCATGAGGCGTTATATGATGCGGATCGCAGAGCGGCTGGCAGGAGACAGCGGTGCCATGGCCCTTATTACAGGAGAGAGCATCGGACAGGTGGCTTCCCAGACCATGCAGTCACTGGCAGCTACGGATGCAGCCACCACCATGCCGGTATTCCGCCCAGTCATCGGCTTTGATAAACAGGAAATCGTGGATGTATCGGAAAAGATTGGTACTTATGAGACTTCTGTGCTTCCTTTTGAGGATTGCTGCACCATTTTTGTGGCAAAGCATCCGGTGACAAAGCCAAATTTAAAGATGATTGAACGGTCAGAGGAAAACTTAGAAGAAAAGATTGAAGAACTGGTTGAAACGGCCATAAGCACGGTAGAAAAGGTCTGGTGTTAAAAGAAAAATAAAATCGGGGTCCGGCTCTCTTCTGGAAAAGGCCGGACCCCGTTTTAAAACGTAATTCCTGATTTATTAATCTACAATATATGGGGATAAAACGTTTAAGATTTCATCGGCATTATTTTCTGAGTGGATATTTAAATCGATGGGTTTGGAAAGATCCAGGCTGAAGATGCCCATAATAGATTTTGCGTCAATTACGTATCTGCCGGAAACAAGATCAAAGTCAGTGTCAAATTTTGTCAAATCATTTACAAAAGATTTTACTTTATCGATGGAATTTAAAGATATACGAACTGTTTTCATGTGAAAAACCTCCTTAGGTAAGCTTTTTTATTTAAATTAAAGTGAGGAACCCCCCTTTTTCTCTTCAATACTACTGATATATTGTATAAAAGTCAATGGTAATTTTACATGAAAATACTGAAAATGAACTGATTATTTAGATAGGAGAAAACAAGATGAAAAAGGCAGCCCTGCATAATCTTGGATGCAAGGTTAATTCCTATGAAACAGAGGCCATGCAGCAGCTTCTTGAAAGCGCCGGATATGAGATCGTTCCCTTTGCGGAAGGGGCCGATGTTTATATCATTAATACGTGCTCCGTAACAAATATCGCGGACCGCAAGTCCAGACAGATGCTTCACAGGGCAAAGAAGATGAACCCGGAAGCAGTGGTCGTGGCGGCTGGATGCTACGTCCAGGCAGCAGGAGAAGAACTTAAAAAGGATGAAGCGGTGGACCTGGTCGTAGGCAACAACAAAAAGACCGAGCTGGTCTCTATTCTGGATGACTACTTTGCCCAAAGGAAGAAGACGGAAGAAGAAGCATCCGTTAAGCATACTTATGCGCCCGATAAAGGGGTGGAAAATATTATTGACATCAATGATACCAGGGAATATGAGAATCTGTCCATTGACAGGATTTCGGACCATACCAGGGCATTTATCAAGGTCCAGGATGGCTGCAACCAGTTTTGCAGCTATTGCATCATACCTTATACCAGAGGACGGGTGAGAAGCCGGAAGCCTGCTGAGGTGGTAGAAGAGGTCAAACGCTTGACCACGTCCGGATATCAGGAGATCGTGCTTACAGGAATCCATTTAAGCTCTTATGGAAAGGATTTTCCCGAGGAAGAGCGTCTTACCCTTCTGGATCTGATCCGGAGCATACACGAAGTGGAAGGCTTAAAACGGATCCGCCTTGGTTCTCTGGAACCAAGGATCGTGACCGAAGAGTTTGCGTCGGCGCTTGCAGAACTTGATAAAATATGTCCCCACTTCCATTTATCCCTTCAAAGCGGATGCGATGATACCTTAAAGAGGATGAACCGCCATTATACCACAGAGGATTATTTGAACCGCTGCCAGATTTTGCGGAAGGCATTTAAAAATCCTGCCATTACCACTGATGTGATCGTAGGGTTTCCGGGAGAAACAGAAGAGGAATTCCGGATGACAAGGGAATATTTAAAAAATGTCCGGTTCTATGAGATGCATGTTTTTAAATATTCCAAAAGAAACGGTACAAGGGCGGCGGTGATGCCGGATCAGATACCGGAATCCACAAAGGCGGAACGCAGCAATGAGCTTCTTTGCCTGGAAAGAGAAATGTCTCTTGAGTACCGGAAGTCATGTCTGGGTTCCAGGACAGAGGTGCTCATGGAAGAGGAATACTGGTTAAATGACGTCCATTATATGATCGGTCACACCAGAGAATATGTGAAGGCCGTGGTTCCCTTTGAAGAGGGCCTAAAGGGCGTGGTAATAGAGGGAACTCTGACAGAAATGATGACTGATGAAGTGGCATTTTTAAAGCATTAAGAGACAAATTTTATTTTTGGCTTGCCGAATCCAATATTTTGGTTTAGAATATAGTAGAACAGTTAAAGGACGTGAGAAACATGGGCGATATTCATAATACGCAATTTTTCAAGGCAGTGCAGGAAAATAAACTAAATGTAAGCCAGGTACTGGAACAGGTTTATATTGCCCTTACTGAGAAGGGTTATAATCCTATCAACCAGATCGTAGGCTATATTATGTCAGGAGATCCTACTTATATTACCAGCCATAAGAACGCCAGAAGTCTTATCATGAAAGTGGAGCGGGATGAGATTCTGGAAGAGCTAATGAGGGTATATATTAATACAATGTTGAAATAAGGCTGTGGATAATCATAAGTCTAGCTGTCAGATGAAGTGAACGAAGGCGGAGTCTGACAGTTTGTTTTTATACGGTTGGCTTTGGACCAGCTTTCTTTTGTTGCATAAAGATTGGAAGAGGAGCCGCCTTGGAGGAAAAATATGAGGATTATGGGGCTTGATTACGGTTCTAAAACTGTAGGAGTTGCAGTTTCCGACTTACTTGGTATAACCGCCCAGGGAGTGGAGACAATTACGAGAGAAGACGAGAATAAACTGAGAAAAACCTGTGCCCGGATTGAGGAACTGATCCGGGAATATGAGATTGAAACCATTGTCCTCGGTTATCCTAAAAATATGAATAATTCGGCCGGTGACCGGGCCGAGAAAACGGAGCAGTTTAAAGAGATGCTCATGAGACGTACCGGACTTACCGTCATCCTCTGGGATGAGAGACTTACAACCGTGGCGTCGGAGAGAATATTACAGGAAAGCGGTGTAAGACGGGAACACCGCAAGGCAGTCATTGATCAGGTGGCGGCAGGACTGATCCTGCAGGGCTATCTGGACAGCTTAAGGCAGGAGACAGGAAATGAACAGTGAAGAAAAGAAAATTACCCTGACAACGGATTCAGGGGAAACCGTAGAATTTTACGTTCTGGAAGAAACCAGAATTAATGGGATGAATTATCTGCTGGTAACTGATGCGGCAGATGAAGATGACGAAGGCGAATGTTACATCTTGAAGGATTTGTCAAAGCAGGAAGACAGCCAGGCTTTGTATGAGTTTGTAGAGGATGATAACGAGATAGATTATTTATTTAAGATATTTTCCGAACTGCTTGACGGAGCAGATGTGGATATTGAAATTTAATGGTGAGTAATTGAGGGACTGTTACATGAAACAGGAAATATTTAAAAATATGCTCCGAGAGAAAGGACTCAAGGTGACCAACCAGCGCATGCTGGTACTGGAGCTCATGGCAGAGCGCCCCGGGCAGCATCTGACTGCGGAAGAGATCTACGATCTGGCCAGGCAGAAGTGCCCGGAGATTGGGCTTGCCACGATTTACAGGACCGTGCAGGTACTGGTGGATTTATCAGTAATTGACAAGGTCAGTTTTGACGATGGATTCGCCCGCTACGAATTAGGGGGCTTGGATCGTGAGTCCAGACATCACCATCACCACGCGATTTGCAACCGATGCGGAAACGTATTTTCCTTTCAAGGCGATTTACTGGATACGCTGGAGCAGGCCCTTCTTGACAGGACAGGTTTTCTTGTTACCGATCATGAAGTGAAGCTGCACGGGTATTGCAGGGAATGCCGGGAGGCAATGGAAGAAGAACAGGACGGAAAATCATAAGATGGAGGTAAAATATTGAAAAAACAAGACAGCAACGCGAAAGTTAAAATCATTCCTTTAGGCGGAATGGAGCAGATCGGTATGAATATCACTGCGTTTGAATGTGAAGACAGCATCATCATTGTGGACTGCGGACTGGCATTCCCCACGGATGATATGCTTGGAATCGATCTGGTGATACCGGATGTCTCTTACCTGAAACAGAACATCGATAAGGTAAAAGGATTCTTAATCACCCATGGTCATGAGGACCATATAGGCGCCCTTCCTTATATCTTAAGGGATATTAATGTACCGGTATACGGAACAAAGCTTACCATTGCCCTGATCGAGAACAAACTGAAAGAACACAATTTACTGAAAAACACCAAGAGAAAGGTGATCAAGCACGGACAGTCCGTAAACTTAGGCTGTTTCCGTATCGAATTTATTAAAACAAACCACAGTATCGCCGATGCCTCCGCCCTTGCCATTTTTTCACCGGCCGGCGTGATTTTGCATACAGGCGATTTTAAGATTGATTATACTCCCGTATTCGGGGAACCGGCTGATTTAGAGCGTTTTGCCGAGCTGGGCAAAAAGGGCGTTCTGGCCATGATGTGTGACAGCACCAATGCCATTAGGCCAGGATTCACTCCTTCGGAAAAGACCGTTGGAAAAACCTTTGATAACATTTTTGCAGACCATAAGAATAACCGCATCATTGTAGCCACCTTTGCTTCAAACGTGGACCGGGTACAGCAGGTCATCAATTCCGCAGCCAAGTATGACCGTAAGGTAGTGGTAGAGGGCCGCAGCATGGTCAATGTGATCGGCACGGCCAGTGAGCTTGGCTATATAAATATTCCCGATGGAACCCTGATTGAAATCGATCAGTTAAAAAATTATCCCGATGAGCAGACCGTTCTCATCACCACCGGAAGCCAGGGAGAATCCATGGCAGCCCTTTCCAGAATGGCAAGCAGCACTCATAAGAAGATTTCCATTAAGCCAACTGATGTGATTATTTTAAGCTCTCATCCGATTCCGGGCAATGAAAAGGCTGTTTCCAAGGTCATTAACGAGCTTTCCATGAAGGGTGCAGAGGTGATCAGCGATGATACCCATGTGTCCGGACATGCATGCCAGGAGGAAATCAAGCTGATGTATGCCCTGGTCCGCCCTAAATATGCTATTCCGGTCCACGGCGAATACCGTCATATCATGGCCCAGAAAAATCTGGTTCAGGCCATGGGAACTCCTAAGGAGAACGTGATCATCATGTCCTCCGGTGATGTGGTTGAGCTGGGACAGGAATCCTGGAAGATCGTGGACCACGTCCAGGCAGGAGGAATCCTGGTAGACGGCCTTGGTGTCGGAGATGTGGGAAATATTGTTTTAAGAGACAGACAGAACCTGGCCCAGAACGGAATTATCGTGGTGGTTCTGACCCTGGAGAAATATTCCAACCAGCTTTTGGCTGGGCCGGATATTGTGTCCAGAGGATTTGTTTATGTGCGTGAGTCTGAGGATTTAATGGAAGAAGCCAGGAATGTTGTCAATGAAGCAGTTTCTGACTGTCTGGACCGCCATGTCAATGACTGGGGGAAAATTAAGAACGTTATACGTGACAGCTTAAGCGACTTTTTATGGAAGCGGATGAAACGGAATCCTATGATTCTGCCGATCATTATGGAAGTATAGTACAGGGGAAGAAACCATACCTTTAAGTCCTGGGAAGCGGGCTATAACGAGGAAACACCCTGCGGGTATACCTTTATGCCCTGGGAAGCGGGCTATAACGAGGAAAGGGAGCAGGATATGAGCCGTGCAACGAAAGAGATTAATAAAATAACAGGAGCAGTCATTGCGATTTCAAGCAGGCTTATTATCTTTGCCCTGGTGATCCTTCTGCTTTATGAGGGAGTTACCAGAGGATATGAGTTTGGCCATGATATTTTCTACGCCTCCGCGGTGGATTCAGAGCCGGGACGGGATAAGGAAATAACGATCAGCAAAGGAACTTCTGTGGTCCAGACGGCGAAGCTTTTAAAGGACAGTGGTTTGATATCCAATGAATATTCCTTTATCATACAGGCGGAATTTTTTGATTATAAGGTAAATCCGGGAGGATATACCTTTAACACTTCCATGACCTCCAAGGAAATCCTTCAGATGATGAATGAGAATACAGGGGAAAAGGAAGAGAAGAAATGATTGTAAACGACAGGATAACGGATTATATCAAATCTCTGGAAACAGACAGAAGCCCGCTCCTTTCAAAAATCGGAAAAAAGGCAAGGCAGGAAGGCGTCCCGGTTATCAGGGAAGAGACCGCTGCCTTCCTTCAAACTATGATAGCCGCCATGAGGCCAAAGGCTATTTTAGAGGTGGGAACTGCGGTCGGTTATTCCACTCTTTTAATGGCAGAGGCCATGCCTCATGACTGCCATATCACTACCATAGAAAAATATGAAAAAAGGATTCCGGAGGCCAAAGAAAATTTTAAAGAGGCCGGAGAAATTGAACGGATCACCCTCCTTGAGGGAGATGCGCAGGAAATATTAAAGGGGCTTACCGGCCCCTTTGACCTTGTTTTCATGGATGCGGCCAAGGGGCAGTATCTTTTGTGGCTGCCAGGGATTTTAGAGCTTATGGCCCCCGGGGGGATGCTGATTTCCGACAATGTCCTTCAGGATGGGGATATCATAGAATCCCGCTATGCAGTGGAGCGCAGAAACCGGACCATTCACGGGCGGATGCGGGAATACTTATATGAGCTAAAGCATTCTGAGCGGCTTACAACGACCATTGTACCCATTGGTGATGGTATAACCGTCAGCATTCTAATATAGCTTATGGGAATCTGCAAAGCAGGTTTCCATAAGAGGGCTGCTTTTTAGCCGTTCATCCGATTATGAAAACATTTTTTGTTTTCATAATATAGACACAAGAAAGGATTTTTATGAGAAAGACCGAACTTTTAATTCCGGCAGGCAGCCTGGATGTACTTAAAACTGCGGTAGTTTACGGAGCAGATGCTGTCTATATCGGAGGAGAAGCCTTTGGCCTCCGTGCCAAGGCAAAGAATTTTTCAATGGAAGAGATCCGGGAAGGAATTGCCTTTGCTCACGAAAAAGGGGTAAAGGTCTATATCACGGCCAACATTCTGGCCCACAATGATGACCTGACCGGCGTAGAGGAATATTTTGAAGAATTAAAGGAAACAGGCCTTGATGCCCTGATCATTTCCGATCCGGGAGTATTTGCCATCGCAAAGCGTATCATGCCGGATTTGGAAATCCATATCAGCACCCAGGCAAACAACACCAATTACGGGACCTATCTGTTCTGGCACCAGCTTGGAGCCAAGCGGGTGGTTTCCGCCAGGGAGCTTTCTCTGGCAGAGATCAAGGAAATACGCAGCCGGATTCCGGAGGATATGGAGATCGAAAGCTTTATCCACGGAGCCATGTGCATTTCCTATTCCGGGCGCTGCCTTTTAAGCAACTTCATGTCAGGAAGAGACGCCAATCAGGGGGCCTGCACCCATCCGTGCCGTTGGAAGTATTCCATTGTTGAGGAAAAACGTCCCGGAGAATACATGCCGGTCTATGAAAATGAGCGGGGAACCTACATCTTCAATTCCAAGGATTTATGCATGATCGAATATATCCCGGAGATGATGGAGGCGGGGATCGACAGCTTTAAGATAGAGGGCCGCATGAAAACAGCTCTTTACGTGGCTACTGTGGCAAGGACCTATAGGAAAGCCATTGATGATTATAACAAGGACCCTGAAATCTACCGGGCCAATATGGAGTGGTACCGCTCTGAAATCGGAAAATGTACTTACCGGGAATTTACCACCGGCTTTTATTTTGGAAAGCCTGATTCCACCACACAGATCTATAACAATAATACTTATGTGAAAAACTATACGTATCTGGGTACCATTGAGGCGGTGGATGAAAGAGGCTTTGCCCGTACCTCGCAAAAGAATAAGTTTACCGTAGGAGAGACCATTGAGGTGATGAAGCCCGACGGCAGGAACCTGGAAGTCGTTGTAAAAGCTATATATGATGAGGAGGGCATCTCCCAGGAAAGTGCTCCTCATCCCCAGCAGACCCTCTATGTGGATCTGGATGTGGAAATGGAGCCGTATGATATTCTTCGCAGAAGTGAAATGGAATAAGACTGCCGGGAAATTATGAGGAATGCCCGCTGATCATTATTATTAGAATTTATGTTATCTGTTTAAGCAGGTCTGTATCGCACAGATAATAGATTTTAATAGTTTTTGATCAGCGGGCATTTTTATATCTGATAAATCCTAAGATTCCGAAAGTATCATTTCAGCGACTGTTGTAGAAATGCCTATATTGTGGTATGCTATAAAAGAATTATGCCCAGAATTTACCTGGCTTTAAAACGTGTAGAATGGAGGCTGGCATATGGCGTTAATTTTTTGGCTGATAGCCGTTTCCTGCATTATTTATTATGTTGTGATCATTCTTTATTCAGGTCTGACCACATCTCTTTCATTTATATGGCTTGTATTTGCTGCCATATGCATATTGCTGCCGATGGGATGGGAAACCTATGTAAAGCATAAGGATAAGGTTCCCTTATGGATTCCAGTGTCGGTGATTACCATGTGCTGTACCGGAATTCTGGTGTTCCTGGTGGTGGAGATCCTGGTATTTACAGGAGTTGCTGTCCGGGATACTTCTAATCTGGACTATGTCATTGTGCTGGGTGCAAGGGTAAAGGAAACAGGAGTCAGCAAATCCTTAAAAAAACGGCTGGATAAAGCCATGGAGTACTTAGATGACAATCCGTCCACAATTCTGGTGTTGTCCGGCGGCCAGGGTGATGATGAACCTGTCAGCGAAGCCGCGGCCATGCGGGATTACCTGGTCTTTAACGGAGTAAAAGAGGAACAGCTGATATTAGAGACCCGCTCCACCAGTACCGTTGAGAATATTGCATACAGCCGCGTAGCCATTGAAGAAGATCAGGCAGAAAGAAAAGCCCGCCGTCAGGAGGATCAGCCGATTTTCATGGAGCCGGGAACCTTTGAGGAGGTGCCGGATAAGCCCATTAAGATTGGCGTCCTCACCAGTGATTTTCATGTATTTCGGGCGCTGCAGATTGGGAAGAAATGGGGAATACCGGATATCTATGGCATATCCTGTGAATCCGACCCCATTCTTTTCGTACACTTTTGCGTTAGAGAGTGCGCCGCGATATTAAAAGACAAATTAGTGGGCAATATGTAATTACACGAATGCAATGAGCAGTGCGAAATAGGACAGGAGAAGATTTTCGTTGTGCCTGCACATAAGAAAATCTTATCATGGCCTGTTTCATAGGGCGAATGCCCGTGAGCCAGCGAATCTTTCAGATTCGCTGGCTGCACTGCGGACTCACGTATAATATAAACATGCAGGAGGAAAAAACACAGAATGAATCAGTTTAAAAACCTTGCAGCCTATGAGGTTGTAGAAGAAAAGGCAATTAAGGAAATCAAAGCATCCGGATACGTGCTCCGCCATAAAAAAAGCGGAGCCAGGCTATTCCTCTTATCCTGCGATGATGAGAACAAAGTATTTTCCATCGGATTCCGTACCCCGCCGTCAGACAGCACCGGAGTTGCTCATATCCTGGAACACAGCGTTCTCTGCGGATCAGACAAATTTCCGGTAAAGGATCCGTTTGTAGAACTGGTAAAGGGGTCTCTAAACACGTTCTTAAATGCAATGACCTACCCCGATAAAACGGTATACCCAGTAGCCAGCTGCAATGAAAAGGATTTCCAGAATTTGATGAACGTGTACCTGGATGCCGTGCTTCATCCCAATATTTACAGAGAATCGAAGATTTTCATGCAGGAGGGCTGGCATTATGAGCTGGAAAGCCCGGAATCTGATCTGATTTACAATGGTGTGGTATATAATGAGATGAAGGGAGCATTTTCTTCCCCGGAAGAAGTGCTGGACCGCTACACCAGGAAAACTCTTTTCCCGGATAACTGCTATGGCCAGGAATCAGGCGGAGATCCAGCCTTTATTCCGGACCTGACCTATGAAGATTTTCTGGCCTTTCATAAAAGATATTATCATCCTTCCAACAGCTACATTTACCTCTATGGTGATATGGATATGGAAGAAAAGCTTGCATGGCTTGATAAAGAATACTTAAGCCAATACGATGAAATAACCATTGATTCCAGAATCCCAAGACAGAAGCCCTTTTCAGAGCCTGTGGAAGGAGAGACTTTCTATTCCATTACCGAAGGAGAATCCGAAGAAAATGCAACCTATCTTTCCATCAGCACAGCAGTGGGAACCGATTTAGATCCCAGGCTTTATATTGCATTCCAGATTCTGGAATACACCCTTCTTGATGCGCCGGGCGCACCCTTAAAGCAGGCTCTCATTGATGCAGGGATCGGCCAGGACATTTTAGGCGGGTATGACAGCGGCATTCTTCAGCCCTATTTTACCATCATTGCCAAAAATGCAAACAAAGAGCAGAGAGGGGAATTCCTCGCCGTTGTAAAAGGTACTTTAAGAAAGCTTGCAGACGAAGGAATCAACAGGAAGAGCCTGAAAGCAGGAATGAACTATTACGAATTCCGTTACCGGGAAGCAGATTACGGTTCAGCGCCAAAGGGCCTGATGTATGGGCTTCAATGCATGGACAGCTGGCTCTATGACGGGGATCCCATGATGCACTTAGAATATCAGGAGACCTTTGATTATTTAAAAAAGGTAGTGGATGACGGATATTTTGAGCAGCTCATCAGGGAATACCTTCTGGATAATCCTTTTGAGGCCGTTTTGACTGTAAGCCCCAAAAAGAATTTAACGGCAATGGAAGATGAGAAGGAAGCGAAGAAGCTGGCTGCATACAAAGCCTCCCTTTCAGAAGAGGAGATTCGTCAACTTGCAGAACAGACCCGTGCTTTAAAGGAATACCAGGAAACACCATCTCCCCAGGAGACTCTGGAAAAGATTCCCATGCTTTCAAGAGAAGATATCAGCAGGGAGGCAGAGGAGATCATATGGGAAGAGAAAACGGCCCATGGTGTCAAAGTGATCCATCATGAGATGTTTACCTCCGGAATCGGGTATTTAAAGGTTCTGTTTGATACTTCCGCAGTTCCTGTGGAGGATCTGCCTTATGTGGGATTTTTAAAATCCCTGCTTGGCTATGTGAATACGGAAAATTTCACCTATGGAGATCTGACCAGTGAGATCCATTTAAACAGCGGCGGCGTCAGCTTTAGTGTGACCTCTTATCCTGACTTAAGGAATAAGGGAGAGTTTAAAGGCTTTTTTATGGCAAGTGCCAGAGTGCTTTATGAGAAACTGGATTTTGGTTTCTCCATTCTTGGCGAGATTCTGACCCGCTCTATTTTGGATGATGAAAAGCGTGTAGGCGAGATCATCAGTGAAACCAGGTCAAGGGCCAGAATGAAACTGGAAGGCTCCTGTCATTCGGCAGCAGTGGCCAGAGCCACTTCTTATTACTCCGCCACTTCTTCTTTTAACGATTTGACCGGCGGGATCGGATATTATGAATTTTTGGAGAATTTGGAAAAGGAATATCCTTCCCATAAGAAGGAGTTCATTGCCCGCTTAAAAGCGGTTATGGAAAAGCTTTTCACCACCCAGAACATGCTGGTCAGTTATACGGCAGATGAAGAAGGATATAAGCTGCTTCCCGAGGCACTTAAAAAGCTTACGGATTTGCTGCCGGAAGGAGAAGGAAAGCGATATCCCTTTACCTTTTTGGCAGGAAAAAGGAACGAAGGCTTCTGCACCGCTTCCCAGGTCAATTATGTGGCCAGATGCGGATCCTTTGCAGGAAGCGGCAAGGAATATACCGGAGCTCTTAAAATACTAAAGGTCATTTTAAGCTATGATTACCTGTGGATCAATTTAAGGGTCAAGGGAGGAGCCTATGGCTGTATGAGCGGCTTTGGGCGCTCAGGAGAAGGGTATTTTACTTCCTACCGGGATCCAAACGTAAGAGAAACAAACCAGATTTATGACGGAATCGTGGATTATTTGGAGAGCTTCCAGGCCACGGACCGGGATATGACAAAGTACGTCATTGGCACCATCAGCGACATGGATGTGCCATATCCGCCGTCTACCAGAGGAAACCGGGGTCTTTCCGCCTATTTATCCGGCGTCACCCAGGAAATGATGGAAAAAGAGCGGGAAGAGGTATTAAACGCTACCCAGGAAGACATCCGCAGCCTGGCTTCTCTTGTAAAGGCCGTATTGGATACTGGAAGTCTCTGCGTTATTGGAAATGAAGAAAAAATCATGGCGGAGAAGGATCTGTTTGGAGAAACAAAGAACCTGTTCCACTCATGACATTAAGCCTTGCAGGCATACCTTTATGTCCAAAGAACATGGACACGAAAGAGGAAAGGAAAACCTATATGGAAAACAACTATAAATCAGGCTTTGTAACCCTGATCGGACGTCCCAACGTTGGGAAGTCCACCCTGATGAACCAGCTCATAGGCCAGAAGATCGCCATTACTTCTGATAAGCCCCAGACTACCAGAAACCGAATCCAGACCGTATATACGGATGAGAGAGGACAGATCATTTTTCTCGATACTCCCGGAATCCATAAAGCCAAAAACAAGCTGGGTGAATATATGGTAAGCGTTGCGGAGCGCACCTTAAAGGAAGTGGATGTGGTGCTCTGGCTGGTGGAACCGACTACCTACATCGGGGCCGGGGAGCAGCATATTGCAGAGCAGTTAAGCCAGGTTAAAACTCCTGTGATCCTTGTTATCAATAAAATTGATACACTGAAAAACCAGGAGGAAATCCTGACCTTTATAAATGCTTACAAGGATGTGTGCCATTTTGCTGAGATCGTGCCGGTTTCCGCCTTAAAGGCCAAAAATACGGATCTGATGCTGGAGCTTATCTATAAATATCTTCCAAAGGGACCTCAGTATTACGATGAGGATACGGTTACAGACCAGCCCATGCGCCAGATTTCAGCGGAGCTTATCAGGGAAAAGGCCCTTCGTCTTTTAAACGATGAGATTCCCCACGGGATCGCGGTGACCATTGAGAAGATGAAGGAGCGGGATAACGGCATCATGGATATAGAAGCCGAAATTATCTGCGAGCGGGAATCCCACAAAGGAATCATCATTGGAAAGGGCGGTTCCATGCTTAAAAAGATCGGAAGCGCTGCCCGCAGGGAAATAGAAGGCCTGATGGATACAAAGGTAAATTTACAGCTTTGGGTCAAGGTCCGGAAAGAGTGGCGTGACAGCGATCTGTATATGAAGAATTATGGATATAATGAAAAAGATATTTAAAAGTGGTGGTAGAAATTGAGGGAAGTTGAAACCATGATGGGGATGGTAATAAGAGTGTCCCCGGTTGGAGAAATGGATAAGCGCCTTGTGATACTCACCAGGGAAAGAGGAAAGATCACCGCATTTGCCAGAGGGGCCAGGCGGCCGGGTAATCCGCTTATGGCGGTAAGCCGCCCCTTTGCCTTCGGGCAGTTTTCCCTGTACGAGGGCAGGGATTCCTACACCCTTAGGTCAGCGGAGATCACCAATTATTTTGAAGCATTGGCCCTGGATATGGAAGGAACCTGTTATGGCTCTTATTTTCTGGAACTGGCTGATTACTATGCCCGGGAGAATATGGACGGAACAGGGCTTCTAAAGCTTCTTTACCAGTCCATCCGGGCGCTGTTAAAACCGGCTCTGAAAAATGAGCTGGTACAAAGAGTTTTTGAACTGAAAGCAATGGTACTAAACGGAGAATACACAGAAGCCCCACCCTGCCCAGTGAGTGATTCGGCAGGCTATGCGTGGGAATATGTAATTGCCTCACCCGCAGAACACTTATACACATTTACCCTGACAGACCCGGTGCTGGAGGAATTTGGCCGCTGCGTGGAAATCAATAAAAAACGTTACGTGGACAGGGAATTTCATTCGTTAGAGATTTTACACACCATGACCGGGGGGAAAGTATTGAAATGACGGGGGGGATTTGGTATAATGTTCAAGAATGCTATGAGCAGTGCGAATCAGGGCACGAGAAAATTTTCGTTGTGCTTGCACATAAGAAAATTTTCTCGTGCCCTGATTCATAGGGTGAATGCCCGTGAGCCATGGAATCCTCGGGATTCCATGGCTGCACTGCGGTCTCGCGGGTGCACTGCGTTCTCACAGTCAGCCCAACGTTCTCGCGGCCAGCACTGCGTTTCACAAGCAGCACTACATCGGATTCAAAGCAGGAGGAAAAGAATGAAAAAGAAGAAAGCCGTTCTGGCTGTTTTTCTGTTTGCCGGAATGCTGACAGGCTGCTTAGGCAGAAGCGGCGGCGGCACCTTGAATTCGGAGAGCAGCAGAATTTATGTAACGGAAGAAGGAACCCTTCAGACCGCGACGGTGGAAACCTATGCGGAACAGGATTACTATCGTGCAGATGAATTAAAAGCATATCTGGAAGAAGCCGTTTCCAGATATAATGAGTCCCATGGTCAGGGAGCAGTAACCCTGGATACCTGTACTCTGGAAAAGGGGAATGCCAGAATGGTTTTCCGCTATGGGTCAGGAAGCGATCTGGTCGGCTTTTCCTCTGAGTATGAGGATAAAGAAAACCAGGTGGATTCCATTTCTGTGACCCCTTTGTCCGATGTATTAGGGCAGAGTGAGTCAGAAGGAGTGACTTTTGTAAAGGCCTCTGATGGGAAACAGGCAGAAAAAAAAGCGTTATCCAGCAAAGGGGAGTGCTTCGCCGTTGTTGTGGAGTCTAAACAGCCGGTGACAATACAAACCCAGGGAAAGCTTTTATTTGTTTCCAATAATGTAGTTATAAAGGATCACTATACCGTTCAGACAGCGCAAGGGAAAAATTACATCATTTTTAAATAAGAGAGGTTAAGATCATGGAAAAGACAATGGAAAAGATTGTGGGACTTGCAAAATCAAGAGGATTTGTATATCCTGGCTCCGAAATTTACGGCGGCCTTGCAAATACCTGGGATTACGGCAACTTAGGCGTGGAACTGAAGAACAATGTAAAAAAAGCATGGTGGCAGAAATTCATTCAGGAAAGCCCTTATAATGTGGGCGTGGACTGTGCCATTTTGATGAATTCCCAGACCTGGGTCGCCTCCGGACACTTAGGCGGCTTTTCCGACCCGCTGATGGACTGCAAGGCATGCAAGGAGCGTTTCCGTGCAGATAAACTGATTGAAGATTACATGTCTGAAAACAATATCACCATCGAAGGCTCTGTAGATGCCTGGTCCCAGGAAGAGATGAAGAGCTATATTGATGAGAAGAACATTTGCTGCCCAAGCTGCGGAAAGCATGATTTTACGGATATCCGTCAATTCAACCTGATGTTCAAAACCTTCCAGGGAGTAACAGAAGATGCCAAAAATACCGTATACTTAAGACCAGAGACAGCTCAGGGTATTTTCGTAAACTTCAAAAACGTACAAAGAACCTCCCGTAAGAAAATACCATTCGGAATCGGACAGGTCGGAAAATCCTTCCGTAACGAGATCACTCCGGGAAACTTCACCTTCCGTACCAGGGAATTTGAGCAGATGGAGCTGGAATTTTTCTGTGAGCCGGATACGGATCTGGAATGGTTCGCATACTGGAAAGAGTTCTGCATCAACTGGCTGAAGACCCTGGGAATCAAAGAAGACGAGATGCGTGTCAGGGATCATGAGAAAGAAGAGCTTTCTTTCTACAGTAAGGCAACCTCTGACATTGAATTCCTGTTCCCATTTGGATGGGGTGAGTTATGGGGAATTGCAGACAGAACAGATTATGACTTAACCCAGCACCAGAATACCTCCGGTCAGGATTTGACATATTTTGATGATGAAAAGAAGGAGCGGTACGTTCCCTACGTGGTAGAGCCGTCTCTGGGAGCTGACCGTGTGACCCTTGCATTCCTTTGCGCTGCATACGATGAAGAGGAGATCGCAGAAGGAGATGTGCGTACGGTGCTTCACTTCCATCCTGCCATTGCTCCTGTTAAGATCGGTGTGCTGCCTCTTTCCAAAAAGCTGAATGAAGGCGCGGAAAAGGTATATGAAGAGCTTTGCAAATACTATAACTGCGAATTCGATGACAGAGGCAATATCGGAAAGCGCTATAGAAGACAGGATGAGATCGGCACCCCGTTCTGCGTTACCTATGATTTTGATTCCGAAGAGGACTTTGCAGTAACTGTCCGTGACCGTGATACCATGGACCAGGTGAGAGTTCCCATTGCAGAGCTGAAAAGTTATTTTGAAGATAAGTTCCGTTTCTAAATAGGATCGTTTCCCTTTGACGGGAAGCAGCCCGTGGGATTTGTAAAAAAGGTACAGGAAGAGGCAACCCCTTCTTCCTGCACCTTTTTTTATTTCACTGTTATTCCCCTTTTTTTAAATCATTCATTCTCCAATGTACCGTTCCAGAGGGCTGTACGACGGGAGAATAAATGGTAAAAAGCTTTAAGGCATCTTCGCCGGTATTCTTGAGATTGTACCAGGTATTCGCCGGGATGATAATAGCGCATTTGTCATTTACAGGCTCCTGGAAAGTAAGATTATAAGGACTGTCTCCCATAAGTAGCAGCCCTTCTCCTGATTCTATGCGTATAAACTGATCTAACTCCGGATTGTTTCCCAGACCTGTCTCCCCGTTCACAGGAATGCTCATGAGGGCAAGCTGCATATGGTCCCCGGTCCAGCGGGTCGTGAGAAAGGTGGGGTTCCGGAGAGTATCATGGACAATGTTGAGCACCAGCGGCGCCGGTCCGTAGTCATTTATATCCCAGGTAAGATAAGCATTGTCCGATACGCAGTTAGAATGACTGACATAACAGCTATATGACATCATTAGACTCACTCTTTTCGTGCATTGTAGTGTATTATATGGCTTTGTCTTTTCTGAGTGACTAGATATTAGGAGAAATCAGGGATTTCCCCATAAACAGGAAGAATACAGCCGGCAGGATAAAAAAGAAACAGCCGCAAAAAAGAAAATCCATACTTTCTTTTTTGCGGCTGCAATTTTCTGTCTTTTATCTCTGTCCCTTATCGTAAGGAATACCCTCTGCTTTTGGAGCCTGAGAGTTTCTGGAAGTGAAGATCAGCACGATCAGGGTGATGATATAAGGCACCATTTTATAGAAGTAGCTTGGAATGCCCATTGCGCTTAAGAACGGGATTCCGGAATAAGCGGATGCGATCGCCTTCATGAGCCCGAAGAAAAGGGAGGCAAGCATGATATTGACCGGCTTCCACTGGCCGAAGATCAAAACAGCCAGAGCCAGGAAGCCGTATCCGGCTACGTCTGCGTTAAAATTGGTGGAGGTGGGAACCACAAAAACCAGTCCTCCAAGCCCGCCAAGTGCGCCGGAGATCAGGACGCCTGCATACTGCATCCGGTATACGTTAATTCCGGCAGAGTCGGCCGCCTGGGGATGCTCGCCGCAGGCCCTAAGCCTTAAACCAAACCTGGTTTTATAAAGGACAATGGTTGAAAGCAAAAAGATTGCAATGCCAATATAAGTGGTGATATAAGCGTTCTGGAACAGGAGAGGACCGAAAAACGGAATCTTTCCCAATAACGGAACGGATACAATACGGAAGGTATTGGTAAACTGTACCTGCTGTACGCCCTGAATGACACGGGCCACGAAAATGGCAAAGGCGGGAGCAAACATATTTAATGCAGTACCGCTGATTACCTGATTGGACTTCATGTTGATGGACGCGTAAGCGTGGAACAGGGAAAATACCATACCGGTTGCCATGGAAATCAGCACCGCAATGATGAGCTGGAGTTGTCCGGTCATGGAGCCGCCTGTAAAATGAATGAACAGGATTCCGGTAAAAGCTCCCATGGTCATGATTCCTTCCAGGGCGATGTTAATGATGCCGCTTCGTTCGGAGAACATGGCTCCCAAAGCTACGATCATGAGAGGAATCATGAAATACATGGTCTGTTGGAAAATAAAATAAATTACGTTCATGATTTCATCCCTCCTTCCTTTGCACTTTCAGCTTTTTCATCTTTCTGCCTGTGGATTTTAGAAAGAATAATCTTTACCATAAGGGCAAAGGCGCTGAAATAGATGATGACCGCTACGATGATGTCAATGATTTCCGTTGAAAATTCAAATAGCTGCAAGTAAAAGCCTCCGGCTGTTAAGTATGCGATGAAGATGCCGGAGAAGAGAACTCCGATGGGGTTGCTTAAGCCCAGCAATGCAACGGAAATACCCGTAAAGCCTTCCGATGCCAGCACGTCCTTGATTTCAATGTGCTTTCCGGTACCAGCCAGATACAAAAGCCCTCCGGCAAGTCCTGCAATGGCTCCTGCGATCATCATGGACAGGATGATGCTCTTTTTTTCATTGATGCCGGCGTATTTACTGGCATCCCGGTTAAAGCCCACAGCCTTTAATTCATAGCCAAAGGTGGTTTTGTTAAGGAGAAGCCAGATCAGAATTACCGTGAGGATTGCAATAAGGATTCCCCCGTTTACGCTGGAGCCTGGGAATATCTTGTCCAGCCCCATCTTTGGGATGTTGGCTGTTGCCGCCACATTCCTGGACTCATTGCGCAGGTTGTTAAATAAGGGCTTATAGCTTTTTACGATCCAGTTTACCAGATACATGCCGATGTAATTCATCATAATGGAGGCGATTACCTCATTTACGTTAAAATAAGCTTTTAAAAGTCCTGGAACAAGGCCCCATACGGCGCCCAGGATGATGCTGGCAAGAAGGGCGACTACCCAGTGGGCAGGTCCTAAGGATGTCCAGAGGATTCCTACATAGACAGCGCCAAATCCTCCCATGATGAACTGGCCGGGAGTTCCGATGTTAAAAAGCCCTGTCTTAAAGGCAAATCCCACGGAAAGACCGGTGAGGATGATGGGAGTTGCATAGTAAAATACCTGTCCTACGCCTTTGGCTCCATGGGTAAATGCCCCTGATAAAATCGTTGCAAATCCTGGAAGAGCCTGCTTCGGATTGCAGAGGAACAGAATGATCAGGCCTACGATCAATCCAAGTATAATGGCAAAGATGGAAGAGAGAATTCCTGTATGATCCTTTATCTGTTTCGGTTTCATGATTTGCCACCTTCTTTCTTTGCGCCTGCCATATAAAGACCCAATTCCTGAACCGTGACGTTCTTAGGATTTAAGTCGGCTACGATTCCGCCTTCAAACATGACCAGAATCCGGTCGCTTAAATTCATGACTTCATCTAATTCCAGGGATACTAAGAGAATAGCTGCTCCGGCATCTCTTTGTTTTACAAGCTGGCGGTGGATGTATTCAATAGCCCCCACATCTAAGCCGCGGGTGGGCTGAACAGCCAGAAGAATATCGGGAACTTTAGAGATCTCTCTTGCCACAATGGCCTTTTGCTGGTTTCCGCCGGACATGCTGCGGGTTGTGGTAAAGGGGCCTTCGCTGCTTCTTATGTCATAATCCTGAATCAGCTTTTCTGCGTATTCATAAATCTTGTCATTTTTTAAGAAGGTACTGCTTTGGAAGTCCTTTTCAAAATACTGCTGAAGGACCAGGTTATAAGCCAGGTTGTAATCCAGGACAAGGCCGTGTTTGTGCCTGTCCTCCGGTATGTGGGATAATCCATGGGTATTTTTGTAACGGATGCTTTTTTTTGTCACGTCTTCCCCATTGATGGTAACGGTACCGGTGCTCATATCGGAAATGCCGGTGATCGCATGGATGAGCTCTGTCTGGCCGTTGCCGTCGATTCCGGCGATGCATACGATTTCTCCTTTTTTTACCTTGAAAGAGACATCATGGACCAGTTTTTTTGTCTGGCCTTCTCTTTTGGCCTCTACGGAAAGATCCTTAACTTCCAGCACAATATCTCCGGGCTTGGAAGGATTCTTGTCAACGGTCAGGTTCACCTTGCGGCCAACCATCATCTCTGACATTTCTTCGGGCGTTGTTTCTGCTACCTCTACCGTTCCAATATATTTACCGCGGCGCAGGACAGAACAGCGGTCCGCAACCGCCTTGATTTCATTGAGCTTGTGGGTGATAAACAGGATGGACTTGCCTTCCTTTACCAGATCTTTCATGATCTGCATCAGTTCTTCAATTTCCTGAGGGGTAAGAACCGCAGTGGGTTCGTCAAAAATCATGATTTCGTTATCGCGATAAAGCATTTTCAAAATCTCGACCCTTTGCTGCATGCCAACGGTAATATCTGATATGATTGCATCCGGGTCCAC
This sequence comes from Lacrimispora sp. BS-2, assembly GCF_040207125.1. Lineage (NCBI taxonomy): Bacteria > Bacillati > Bacillota > Clostridia > Lachnospirales > Lachnospiraceae > Lacrimispora > Lacrimispora cavernae. The sequence continues at coordinate 2,693,610 of NZ_CP157940.1, read as the reverse complement.
GAATAATTTGTATTTCTCACTTAAATCCATAACCTTTTTGCGGGCGTCATCCATTTTTAAAAACCCGCGTTTTGTTGTTTCAATGCCCAGAACAATATTCTGGAGCACGGTAAAATTCTCGACCAGCTTAAAATGCTGATGAACCATACCAATACCCAGGGCATTGGCATCTAAAGGCCCGGTGATTTTTTCTTCCTTGCCTCTGACCTTAATGACGCCTTTTTCCGGCTGGTACAGGCCGAATAAGACGCTCATGAGCGTGGATTTTCCTGCGCCGTTTTCACCAAGCAGAGCAAGGATCTCGCCTTTCTTTAATTGCAGAGTGATGTCATCATTTGCGATGATACCAGGAAATTCTTTCGTGATGTGAAGCATCTCAATAATGTAGTCCATAAAATCCCCCTTAATTCGGTACCTATCTATGGGACCTGGTTAATAAAATATACCTTGGTATTTTTCCGCTTTTAAGAAAATAAAAAAGAGATGCCGTAAGAGACCAGGTCTGTTATGACTGGTGAATCAAACGGCATCTCCTTTTCTTTTTCATTGCCCGCGCTTTTTGGGCAGTGCCCACCCTGCTTTACCGGGTGTATAGGTATGCCTGAAGACTATTCTACAAAGCTGATTTTTGTTTTTTCAAGCTTTAAGTCAACCGTAGGATTGTTGTTATCCTGAGAAGGCTGTACAAGTTCGATTTTACCGTCTTTTAACTGTGTAAAGATAGCGTCATAATCCTGCTGTGTGAACTTGGTGAATTTGGAAGTTTCCATTGGAAGTCCGATACCATCGTTCTTGGCAGTGAATATGCTTGTCTTTCCGCCTGGGAAAGCATTGTCATAGAATGCTTTCACTCCGTCGTAAACGGAAACGGACAGTTCTTTCATAGCTGAAGTGATAACAGTATTGGATTCATAGCTCTGGTCAACGTCAACGCCGATAACCTTTGTGCCTTTTTCTTCAGCAGCAGCCATAACGGAGTTACCAACAGCTCCGCCGCATCCAAAGATCACTTCTGTTCCGTTCTGGTACCAGGAAGCTGCCATGGACTGTGCTTCCGGTGTAGCGGCAAATGCACCTGTGTAGTTGTACATGATTTCTATGCCATCGATTCCCATTTCCTTTGCTGCAAAGTCAGCACCTTCTGCAAATCCGTAGCCGTAACGGATAACTGCCGGAACTGCCATGCCGCCTAAGAATCCGAGTTTTGTATAGCCTTCTTTTACTGCTGCATAGCCGGCTAAGAATCCAGGCTCGTCTTCCTGGAACAGGATCGGCATTACATTAGCCTCTGTTCTGAATTCGGAATAATCACCATTGTGAGGCTCGCCATCCAGAAGGATGAAATGAACATCCTTGTACTGATCCTGGGCAAGGAATACAGGCTCTTCAAATAAAAATCCCGGGCAAACAACTAGCTTAGCGCCGCCTTCGATAGCAAGTCCGATGGTCTCAAGATAGGAATCGGTAGTACCTTCCTGGGGCTGGTAGTACTTGTAGGAAATGCTGTTTTCCTCCGCATACTTCTTCATGCCTTCCCATGCACCCTGGTTAAAGGACTTGTCATCAATGGTTCCTAAGTCTGTAACCAATGCAAGCTCATACCCGTTTTCAGGCTTTTCTGAAGCTGCGGTTGTCTCTGCCGTTTTTTCAGCAGCTGTGGTCTCTGCAGGTGCCGCTGTGGTAGCGTCACCGCCTTGATTGGAAGAACCGCATCCGCTTAAGGTTGCAGCCATCATAACTGCCATTACTAATGCTAGTGCTCTCTTTTTCATAATCTTGTTTTTCCTCCTGTTTTTTATTGATTTTAGAGATACCACTAATGTACCACATTTTTGTCCCAGAAACAATCTCATTTGGTATTATTTTACAGAAAAAATCAAAAAAGAATCAAGCATTTTATGGAATATATTCCTTAACTCTGCATATAGGACGGTTTTCTCTGATTTTGCTTGTTATTTAAGAAAAAAATGCTAAACTGTTAAAAGACTTGAAAAGGAGGCTGCTTATGAAAAAAGCAAATCTACTGGAAGAACCGGTGAAGAGATTATTTTTAAGGTATCTGATGCCCTCCATCAGCGCCACGCTGGTCACCTCCATATATATCCTGGCGGATACCCTGATGATCGGGCGGGGAGTAGGTCCCATGGGAATTGCTGCTTTAAACTTACTTCTGCCCTTATACAGCCTGTTTTTTGGAACCGGCCTGCTGTTTGGCGTAGGCGGGGGAGTGCTCTTATCCATTTCCAAGGGAAAGGGAGATGAGCAGGGGGCCAGGGAGTATTTTACGGCTGCATTCTGCATGGCGGCTGCTGCCGGCGTGTTCTATGTGACGGCAGGGCATCTGCTGTTTGATCCTGTAACAAAGTTTTTGGGGAGAAATGAATCCATGGATCTCTATGTCAGGGAATATGGAAGGATACTGGTGTCAGGGGCGCCTGTATTCCTGCTTTCTTCTTTTCTGCAATCCTTTGTCAGAAATGACAGGGCTCCTAAAGTGGCCATGGCAGCCGTGATTTCCGGCGGTATCACCAATGTGATCCTGGATTATATTTTTATCTTTCCTATGAATATGGGAATGGTGGGAGCAGCGGCGGCCACTGCAATTGGCTCCTGCCTAACTCTTGGCATTTTGCTCACCCATTTGTTTTCCAAGGGGAATTCCTTGAAAATCGTCCTTCGCATCAAATGGAGAAGGGCAGGGGAAATCCTGGTGAACGGCCTTTCCAGCTTCTTATTGGAAACGTGCAGCGGAATTGTCATGTTTTTATTCAACCGCCAGCTTTTGGCTTACGTTGGCGACCTTGGAGTGGTGGTATACGGTATCATATCCAACAGCGCTCTGATCGTTGCTTCTATTAATAATGGTATCTCTCAGGCATCCCAGCCCATTCTTGCTATGAATTATGGGGCAGGAAAAAAGGAGAGGTTAAAGGAAACACGCCGCATGGGAGAGCTGGCGGTATGCTTTTCCGGTTTGCTGTTTGTGGGGATCGGTATGCTTTTTCCGGCTCTGGTAACAAAGGCCTTTGTAGGACCAACGGATGAGATTTTAGCTATGTCGGTCCCTGCTGTCAGGATTTATTTCCTGTCATTTCTGCCCATGGGATTTAATATATTGTTCAGCACCTGGTTCCAGTCTGTGTTAAAGCCGGGAAAGGCTTTGTTCATCTGTCTGATGAGGGGGCTTGTTTTAAGCAGTGTACTGGTATTTCTTTTTCCAATGGTATTTGGAGTAACCGGGATATGGTCGGTCATGCCGGCAGCAGAATTTCTGGCGATGGGAATCTGTCTGATCTTGCTGAAGGAAAAGAAATCTGTTCTGCCTGAAAAAATCTGAAATTTTCCTGTTAAAATCAAGGGGGAAAGGAGAGGTTTTCAGGTGATAAATTCGCATATGCGAAATAAAATCGCATATCAGAAAATGACAGAATATGGAAGTGCTTTCAAGATAATTGTATTGAAAAAAGAGCTGATTTTTGGCAATAATTAAAGAAACCCCTTTACTAGCGTTTGAATTATGCTATAATATCTGCAGGGCTTTTCCGCATAAGAAATCGGCAGAAAGGCCGAATAACCAACACAATTTGAGGAGGAACTATACTTATGGCAAGAAAATGGGTTTATTTGTTTACCGAAGGTAATACAAGCATGAAAAACCTGTTAGGTGGAAAAGGAGCTAATTTGGCAGAGATGACAAATTTAGGACTTCCGGTTCCCCAGGGATTTACTATAACAACAGAGGCTTGTACTCAGTATTATGAGGACGGCGAGAAGATTAATGATGAGATCATGAACCAGATCATGGAACACATCACAAAGATGGAAGAAATCACCGGAAAGAAGTTCGGCGATAAGGAAGATCCTCTTTTAGTTTCTGTTCGTTCCGGTGCAAGAGCATCCATGCCAGGTATGATGGATACCATCTTAAACCTTGGTCTGAATGAAGAAGTAGTGGAAGTTCTGGCTGTAAAATCCGGTAATCCCCGTTGGGCATGGGACTGTTACCGCAGATTTATCCAGATGTTCTCCGACGTAGTTATGGAAGTCGGCAAAAAGTATTTTGAAGAACTCATCGATAAGATGAAGGAAGTAAAGGGAATCACAGAGGACGTAGATTTAACGGCCGATGATTTAAAGGAGCTTGCAAAACAGTTCCAGGATGAATATAAGGAGAAAATCGGAGCTGAATTCCCGACAGATCCAAAGGTACAGCTGATGGAAGCCATTAAGGCTGTTTTCCGTTCCTGGAACAACCCAAGAGCAAATGTTTACCGCCGCGACAACGATATCCCATATTCCTGGGGTACAGCTGTTAACGTTCAGATGATGGCGTTCGGAAACATGGGCGAGACCTCCGGTACCGGCGTTGCATTTACACGTGATCCGGCAACCGGTGAAAAACACCTTATGGGCGAGTTCTTAATGAACGCACAGGGTGAGGACGTAGTTGCAGGTATCCGTACTCCTCAGAAGATCGACCAGTTAAAGGAAGTTATGCCGGAAGCCTATGAGCAGTTCATAGGAATCTGCAACACACTGGAAGACCATTACAGAGATATGCAGGATATGGAATTTACCATTGAAGATAGAAAGCTTTACATGCTTCAGACCCGTAACGGCAAGAGAACAGCAAAGGCTGCTTTAAAGATTGCATGTGATCTGGTCGATGAAGGCATGATTTCAGAGGAAAAGGCAGTTAAGATGATCGATCCAAGAAACCTCGATACCTTACTCCATCCTCAGTTTGATACGGAAGCATTAAAGAAGACAGAACCTGTTGGACGGGCTCTGGCAGCATCTCCGGGAGCTGCATGCGGTAAGATCGTATTTACAGCAGACGATGCAAAAGCATGGCATGAAAGAGGCGAGAAGGTTGTCCTGGTTCGTCTTGAGACCTCTCCGGAAGATATCGAAGGAATGAAGGCCGCTCAGGGTATCTTAACCGTACGCGGCGGTATGACTTCTCATGCAGCAGTTGTTGCACGTGGAATGGGTACATGCTGTGTATCCGGTTGTTCTGAAATCGCTATGGATGAAGAGAACAAGAAATTCACCCTGTCAGGCAAGGAATATCATGAAGGAGACTTCTTATCCCTTGATGGCTCTACCGGAAAGATCTATGACGGAATCCTTCCGACAGTAGACGCAGCCATTATCGGAGAATTCGGAAGAATCATGGCATGGGCAGATAAGTACAGAAGACTGAAAGTAAGAACCAATGCTGATACACCTGCTGATGCAAGAAAAGCAAGAGAACTGGGCGCAGAAGGAATCGGCCTTTGCCGTACTGAGCATATGTTCTTTGAAGGAGACAGAATCGATGCATTCCGTGAGATGATCTGCTCCGATACCGTTGAAGCGAGAGAAGCAGCTCTGGAAAAGATCCTTCCTGTACAGCAGGGCGACTTTGAGGCACTTTATGAGGCTCTGGAAGGAAATCCTGTTACCATCCGTTTCTTAGATCCGCCTCTTCATGAGTTTGTTCCCACAGAGGAAGATGATATTAAGAAGCTGGCAGATACACAGGGCAAGACTGTTGCTCAGATCAAGAGCATCATCGATTCCTTACACGAGTTCAACCCAATGATGGGACACCGTGGATGCCGTCTGACAGTTACCTATCCTGAGATCGCAAAAATGCAGACAAAGGCAGTGATCCGTGCAGCCATCAACGTACAGAAGGCACATTCAGACTGGAACGTTTGCCCGGAGATCATGATCCCGCTGATCTGTGATGAGAAAGAATTAAAGTTTGTTAAGAAGATCGTTGTTGACACTGCTGACGCAGAGATCGCTGCAGCAGGAAGCAATTTGAAATATGAAGTAGGTACCATGATCGAGATCCCAAGAGCATGCCTGACCGCTGATGACATTGCAAAAGAGGCAGAATTCTTCTGCTTCGGAACCAATGACTTGACTCAGATGACTTATGGCTTCTCCCGTGATGATGCCGGCAAGTTCTTAGATGCTTACTACGACACCAAGATCTTTGAGAATGACCCATTTGCAAAACTGGATCAGACCGGTGTAGGCAAGCTTATGGAAACTGCAATCAAGTTAGGCAAGGGCGTTCGTCCGGAAATGCATGTTGGTATCTGCGGCGAGCACGGCGGAGATCCTTCTTCTGTAGAGTTCTGCCATAAGATCGGTCTGGATTATGTATCCTGTTCTCCATTCCGTGTGCCGATTGCAAAACTGGCAGCAGCACAGGCAGCATTGAACAATTAAGGATAATAACCGATTAAAGATATTATATGAAAATCTATATATGACACTCAAAAGGGGTTGTGTACTGGCTGTTTAGTACACGGCCCCTTTGGGCATCAGAGGGATACTTGAAATACAAAAGGAATGCAACATATGAGAAAAGCTGCTTGATCTGACCATACGGTTTCGATCATGCAGCTTTTTTGCTTTTCTTAAATATATTAACAGCTGATATGCCTATGATTCCAAATCAGATTTCAGAAGTTCATTATACTTCTCAATAATCCGGTAAAAGGCGTCTAGGTCTGCCTCACCGCACTGTTCAATCAGATAGGAGGTGGTCTGTGTGATGTCTGCAACATCGTATGCTTTGTGAACCGAGGAAAGTCTCTGCCCCTTTTCTGTTACGTACAGGCATACGGACTTTTCATTGTTCTCCTTGTAGCGTTTTTCTATATATCCGTTGTCAACCAGCTTCTTGATAACCTGGGAAATGGCACTTTTGCTTTTGTGCCATATTTTTGACAACTCAGTGGCAGTAATACCGGGGGAGTCGTCAATGTAGGTAAGGGTGTGTATTTCCATCATGTTAAAGTTTTCATTCTCATATGTGTGATGGGCATAGATGTAGTTGTGATATAAGATAATAAATTCATACAATGTATCTGCCCGTGCATTCAACTTTTGATACGCACTGTTTATATCTGAAATATGACTCATATAGATGCTCCTGTTCCATTGATGATATCTGTACATGTAATAGTACCATATATAGAATAGGGCTTCAATATATTATTTCAAACAAAATGGAAATATTGTTAAGTAAATTAACTATAAAAGTTAAAAATTAATATTTTATGTTTAAAATGCCCTAATTATAAAAAGTATATTAAAAATATATTGACAACATTCACTATACATTTTATAATATAGTTAAGTTAGTTAACAATATTACGCAACATCTCGCTTATACTTGAAAAAGGATGGTATTTTTATGGACATTGAGAAGTTCTGTAGGGGAAATTGTGTGGAGCGGAGGGGAACAGGTACATTAAAATGGGACTCACTTCAGGAGATTTTTGGAGATGCAGACCTGCTTCCCCTCTGGGTTGCCGATATGGAGATCCAGTCACCGGCAGCAGTAAGAGAAGCGCTGGCAAAGCGTGTGGACCACGGCGTGTTTGGCTATGGCACAGTGGAGGATGCATGCTTTGAGTCTTTCTTTGCATGGCAGAAGAAGCATCATAATGTAGAACTTGACAGGGAAAATGTAAGGTTTGCTACCGGGGTGGTGGGATCCTTATATGCGGCTGTAAGGGCATATACCAAAGAAGAAGCTTCCGTTATTATCTGCCCTCCTGTATACTACCCATTTTATGATGCCATACTGAACACTGGCAGAAAGCTGGTAACCTGTGAGCTTGATAATGACAACGGTTATTACACCCTGGATTTTGAAAAGTTTGAGAAGGAAATCGTGGACAACAAGGCAGAAATGTTCATTCTGTGTTCCCCCCATAACCCTGTAAGCCGGGTATGGTCAGAGGAAGAGCTGGATACCATGTTCGGTATCTGCCACAGACATGGTGTATTGGTGGTTTCAGATGAGATTCATCAGGATTTTACCTATGAGGGGAAGAAGTTCGTATCTTCCGCAGTGGTCAGTAACGGCAAGTATAAGGATATTCTGATCACCTTAAATGCAGGTTCCAAGACATTTAATCTGGCCGGGCTGATTCACTCCCATGTGATCATATTTGACAAACAGTTGATGGAAACCTACGATGCGTACATCAAAGGCATTGGTTCACCGGAAGTCAACCTCATGGGGCTTACAGGGGTGGAGGCCGCTTTCCGGGGAGGGGAAGAATGGCTGGAGAATGTGAAGGCACTGATTATTCACAATTACAATTATATGAAGGAGGAGTTTGAAAGGGAGCTTCCAAAGATCGTGGTTACGCCTCTTGAAGGAACATATCTGTCCTGGATTGACTTAAGGGGCTATCTTACGGGGGAAGAGACTGCCGGCTTTATCCAGAACAAGTGCCGTCTTGCCTGCGATGTTGGGGAATGGTTCAGCCTTATGGCACACGGATTTATCCGTATTAACCTGGCTACAGATGCAAAGAATGTTGTTACTGCTGTTGAAAGCATTATCAAAAATATCAAAGAAAAGGTGGGGGAATAAATGGCTGTTTCTATTAGTGTAATCTGTTTTTTAATCTATCTGGGTGTTCTGTTTGTATTGCAGAAAAAAGGCAAATCTTTTAATGTACGTGTAATAGCCGGTTTGTTCGGCGGTATTATATTTGGTGCGGTTTTAAAGACAGTGGCAGATGATGCGGCGGTTTCTGAGAGCCTGCGCTGGATCAGCCTGGTGGGTACTGCTTATACCAAACTTTTGAAGATGATGGTTATCCCGCTGATTTTTGTATCCATCGTGTGCGCTATCATTAACCAGAAGTCAGGCAAGAACCTTGGCAAGATTACCGCTCTTGTACTGGCAATCCTCCTGTCCACGGCAGCAATTGCAGCAGTGGTAGGCGGTGCTACAGCTGCGGCATTTGGTGTCAGTGCTGAGGGACTGGAGATTGGAGAGGCTGAGAGCAAGAAGACTTCCCAGCTGGAGGAAAAGGCGAAAGAAGGTCTTTCCATTGAAGATACCATTATTGATATCATTCCATCCAACCCGATCTATGCCCTTACCGGACAGGGAAACAATGCAACCCTTTCCGTGGTGCTCTTTGCGGCTTTCCTTGGAATCGGAGTAATCGGGGTACGGACATATGCCCCGGAACAGGCGGAGTTTTTCGGGAAAATAATGAATTCGCTGAACACCCTGGTTGTGGAAGTGGTCATGATGATTATTATGCTGACTCCATTCGGCATCTTTTCATTGATGACCAAGACCATTGCCGGAAGTGACTACACCAGTATCCTGCGGCTTGTAACCTTTGTTCTTGCTTCCTATACAGCGATATTTATCATGTTCATCATTCACGGGCTGATACTGGCTGCAGTGGGAGTAAGCCCTATGACCTATTTTAAGAAGGCCATGACAACCCTGGTATTTGCATTTACTTCCCGTACCAGTGCAGGAACCCTGCCGCTGACCATCAGAACCCTGACAGATGAGATGGGCGTGGATAACGGAATTTCCAACCTGGCCGGTTCCCTCAGTACCTCCATCGGGCAGAATGGATGCGCGGCTATTTATCCTGCCATGCTGGTAATCATGGTGGCTCCTGCTGTAGGCCAGCCCATTACCCCTTCCTTCTTTATCCTGATGGTAGTCATCATCACGTTTGCTTCTATCGGTATCGCCGGCGTAGGCGGCGGCGCAACCTTTGCAGGGATCACCGTGTTATCTGCACTTGGACTCCCGGTTGGCCTTGCAGGCCTGTTGGTAGGAATTGAGCCTGTTATCGACATGGCCAGAACTGCCCTGAATGTAAGCGATGGCATGGTAACCGGTCTGGTTGCTGCAAAACTGACCAATAATATTGATATGACAGTATATAATGACAAGTCGCTGAACCTGGAAAAGAAGCCGGCTTCAGCAAAAGAAGATTAATAAGAAAATTATTTACAAAGGAGGTGTGATCATGGGTAAACGTGTTCTTATTGTAGGAGGTGTTGCCGGCGGTGCGTCCGCCGCAGCCAGGATCAGGCGTCTGGATGCAGATGCGTCCATAACCATATTTGAACGGGGAGAGCATGTATCCTTCTCCAACTGCTCACTTCCTTATTATTTAAGCAGGACCGTGGAGGATAAGGACTATCTGGTGCTGATGACGCCGGAGGGATTTGAACATTCCTATGATATTGAGGTGCGTGTAAACAGTGAGGTGTACGGCATTGACCCCGCCCTCAGGAAAATACGTATTAAAGACGGTGCATCCGGCCGGGAATATGAAGAATCATATGATGAGCTGGTGCTTTCGCCGGGATCCTATCCTATCCGCCCCAGGTCAATCGAGGGGGTATATCTCCCTCATGTATTCACAGTGCGCAATGTAAATGATATTGCAGCGCTGGATCAATATGTTGCCAGGGAAGAAGTCCGCAGTGTGGTGGTAATCGGAGGCGGCTTTATCGGCCTGGAGGTGGCGGAAAATCTGAAATCAGCAGGAAAGCAGGTAGCTGTGGCAGAGGCTGCCGGCCAGATCATGGCACCTTTTGATTATGATATGAGCCAGATCCTGCAAAAAGAGCTCTGCGATCAGGGTGTGGAACTGGCTGTGGGTGACGGTGTGAAGGCCATCACTGAGGATAAGGTAATCTTAAACTCAGGCAGGGAACTTGCCTGCGATGCAGTGGTGCTTTCCATTGGCGTACTGCCGGAAACAGAGCTGGCAAAGCAGGCCGGTCTGGAAATCGGTGAGACAGGTGCAATCAAGGTGTCGCCGGATTACCGCACCAGCGACCCGCATATCTATGCAGTGGGTGATGCCATCGAGGTCTACCAGCGTCTGACCCACAAACCAACCAGGCTCCCGCTGGCTGGTCCGGCTCTGCGCCAGGCAAGGGCAGCTGCTGATGCCATGTATGGCATGTCCACCAGGAATAACGGAGTCATTGGCTCCTGCGCTGTTAAGCTGTTCCAGTTGAACGCTGCTGCCACAGGCTTAAATGAGAGAACCGCAAAAGAAAATAATATACCATGCGATTCTGTCTACACCATGACCATGGATAAGGTAGGCCTGATGCCCGGCAGTTCTCCCATGCACTTTAAGCTTGTATTCGAAGTGCCCACAGGAAGGATCCTGGGGGCCCAGGCCATCGGCAAAGGCAATGTGGACAAACGAATCGACGTGATCGCAACCCTTATTGCCATGAATGGAACATTGGAGGATATGAAAGGACTGGAGCTCTGCTACTCACCGGTGTTCGGCACAGCAAGAGATGTGGTTAATCTGGCAGCACTGGTGGCGCTTAATGTCCTTCACGGAGTCTTTAAACAGGTTCATGTAAGTGAAGTGCGTAAGCTGGTGGAGAGCAAAGCCTGCATCATTGATGTAAGAGGCCGGGATGAGTTTGAGATGGGGCATCTCATTGGAGCTGTGAATATCCCTTTGGGTGAATTAAGGCAGCGTGTATCAGAGATTCCTCATGACAGGCCGGTATACTTACACTGCCGGACCAGCCAGAGAAGCTATAATGCAATCATGACCTTAAAGGGCCGGGGTTTTGACAATATCATTAACATTTCCGGTTCCTTCCTGGGAATCAGTTATTATGAATATTTTATGGATATGACTACGGGACGGGAGAAGATACTAACAGAATATAATTTTCTATAAAAGTCATGTATGGAGATGGACGGCATGCCCTGGGAAGAGGGGCGTGCCGTCTGTTTGATTTCCTGTCCATAATGATTTACCGGAGGAAGAATTATGGAAGAGAAAAAAATGGCTATACTTTCTATATAATTTAAATATAGCAGGAAAAGATGGAGGAAGTGTATGAGAATTCCAAAGCACATTGGGATCATACCAGACGGCAACCGCCGCTGGGCCCTTGGAAAGGGAATGGGAAAAGAGGCAGGGTATGACAATGGAATATCCCCTGGAATGGTCCTTTACAACCTTTGCAGAAAACTGGGGATTAAGGAAATGACCTTTTACGGTTTTACGGTGGATAATACAAAGCGTCCGTCAATTCAAAGGGAGGCATTTACAAAGGCGTGCGTAAAAGCCGTTGAGGAACTGTCAAAGGAAGATGCCGAGCTTTTGGTTCTGGGAAAGACAACGTCAGCCATGTTTCCGGAGGAGCTGAAGCCATATACCAACAGACACCAGTTCGGCAAGGGGGGAATGAAGATCAATTTTCTGGTCAATTACAGCTGGGAGTGGGATCTGGGACTTCATGACGGAGCCATAGGTCCTAAATTAAAAACCGCCGATGTTTCAAGGATCGATCTGGTGATCCGGTGGGGAGGCCGCAGAAGGCTGTCCGGTTTCCTGCCGGTACAGTCCGTTTACTCGGATATGTATGTAATCGATGATTATTGGCCGGATTTTACGCCGCAGCACGTATACGATGCGATTGAATGGTATTCCAGGCAGGATGTAACCCTGGGAGGCTAAAGATACACAAAACAGACCGTTTGATTCCGCTGCAAAAAGAATAGGGTTTCTAAAATTTGGCATACTACAGACAGAATTATATTTTAATGGAGGTAATTATGCCAGAGACGGTTTTAGAAAAGACAGAAGGACGGGTAAGCTATCATGATTCCGTGGAAGAGATGCTTGTAAGGATAAGGGATGACGGATTATCAAGCGTATTTTCCAGATGGGACGAGCAGGAAAAGATACGATGTAAGTTTTGCCTGCAGGGATTAAGCTGCCAATTATGTACCAATGGACCCTGCAGAATCAACGAACAGAAGGGACCGGAAAAGGGTGTCTGCGGAATTGGCCCTGATGCCATGGCCATGAGAAATCTTCTTATGAGAAACATTATGGGAGCTGCCACTTATGCCCATCATGCTTATGAGGCCTTCCGGACCTTAAAAGAAACAGGAAAAGGGAACACAGTTTTTCAGATTACAGACGTTGACAAATTAAAATGGATGTGTGAAAAAACCGGGATCAATACAAATCAGGATGTAAACCAGATGGCTGTCTGCCTGGCAGAATTTCTTGACCGGGAGATGAAATCAGGCCCTGATGAGAAAAGTGTTATGGTAGAAGTTTTTTCACCCAAAAAACGAAAAAAGATTTGGGAAGATTTACACATTTACCCTTCAGGAGTTGAACATGAGGTACAGAACAGCATTGCAAGCTGCCTTACCAACGTAGATGGTGATTATGTTTCCCTGGCAACAAAAGCCCTGCGTTTGGGTCTGTCCACTATTTATACTGCGCAAATTGGCCTTGAAATGACACAGGATATTTTATTTGGAACCCCAATGCCTCATGAAGTGGATGTGGATTTGGGAATTATGGATCCTGATTACGTAAATATTGCATTTAATGGACATCAGCCCTGGATTGGGGTCGCCACTTTACAGAAGGCAAGGATGGAGAAGTATCAGGATATGGCCAGACAGGCCGGAGCAAAGGGTATCCACATCGTAGGCTCCATTGAAACAGGACAGGAATTACTGCAGAGGTTTGAAATGGATGATGTGTTTGTGGGCCTTATGGGAAACTGGTTATCCATTGAGCCGTTTTTAGCAACAGGAACGGTGGATGCATTTGTAATGGAGGAAAACTGCTCCCCGCCTGCCATTGATCAATATGCGGAAAAATATCAGGTTGCCCTTGTAAGCGTCAGTACGATTATCGGTGTTCCAGGCACCGAACATAAGATGCCATATTATCCTGGAAAGGCAGAGGAGATGGCGGAAACTTGCATTAACGTTGCCATTGAGAACTTTAAGAAAAGACATGGCCAGATCAAGCCAATGGTACCAAAATACAGGGAAAAAGCCATTGCCGGATTTTCTACGGAAGCAGTGTTAAATGCAATCGGAAATGATTTAGATAACCTGGTGGAGGTAATTGCAAAAGGCCAGTTAAAAGGAATCGTCGCTCTGGCAAACTGCTCCACCTTGAGAAATGGTCCCCAGGATTGGAATACGGTGAATTTAACAAAAGAACTGATTAAAAAAGACATCCTTGTTGTGGCTGGAGGCTGCGGAAACCATGGGTTAGAGGTTGCGGGTATGTGCAATTTAGACGCCATCGATCAGGCGGGAGAAGGACTGCAGGGAGTGTGCAGGGCTTTGGGAATTCCCCCTGTGTTAAGCTTTGGAACCTGTACGGATACAGGAAGGATTTCCATGCTTGTAACGGCTCTGGCTGACCATCTGGATGCAGACATTTCTGACCTGCCTATTGCAGTGACCGCACCGGAGTGGATGGAACAGAAGGCCACCATAGATGGCTTATTTGCCATTGCATATGGAGCTTATACTCATCTTTCTCCCACTCCCTTTATCACCGGCGCACCAAAGCTTGTAAAGCTGCTCACAGAAGACGTAGAGGGCCTGACCGGCGGTAAAGTGGCTTTAGGAGATGATCCGGTACAGGTAGCCAATGATATTGAAGATCACATTATGAAAAAAAGACGAAAAATGGGTTTAAATTAGATTCTAGGCGGGAAATGAAATGTTCCTGGAAGATGAATAGACAGGCTTCGGCGATTTTGCCGAAGCCTTGTTTTTCGTTTATATCGGACAGACCCTTTATTCCTGGCTGGTTTTTCAGGCTGTCCCCTTCTGCCAGAATCGGGAGATACATGCGATAGACAATGTTACGCATACCCTTCCGGTGATTTTGCAAAGTCAGGATAAACAAAGCGGTATTGATGCTCAGCCACCATGTTTACATCTTTGGCATGTTGGAAACAGGGCTGTATTTCCCCATATTCAGCAAAGTAATTACAAAAGCCGGCCGTAAACAGTTTTGACAGAATCCATCCGGCAAGATCGGCGGACAGTGTGTTTTTTACAGCGATAAAAGAAGGAACGGTTAAGGCTCCCTCTTTGGGATACCGGAGTGAAAGCAGTGTTTCATCTGCCCGGAAAGCAAAGATGGAGGGAGTAATTGCAGCAGGGCTTATCCCTTTTTGGACACTTTGGAGAGACTGGACCGGCATATCAAAGATCGTGGCATTTTCCATAAAAAGATCGGTAAACTCTTTGCCGTATAACCAGGTAAGCTGTTTGAAAACACCCCTCCCGGCTGAATTTGTCTTTCCGCCAAAGGCCTTGGGATGCTCTGCCAGTTCTTTAAGAGATGCCGGCAAAGGCTGACCGGCTAATAATTGTCTGTTAAATACCATGATAAGCGGGATCACTAAAAAAGGAAGAAGGCGCTTGTCCTGACAGAGATTGCTGTTACGAATCTCTTTTTTTAATGGAAGCAGGTCCTGTATTTCCAGCAGGTCTTCTTTAAACAAACCATAGATATCCGGATCTTCAAACACCTCTAAATCGGTGGAAACTATGATGTCCGGTGTGATCCCGGTTTTTTTTACCTCTTCCGACAGTTTTTTGGGATATCCCAGACCAAAATATTCTGTTTCCAGCAGGATATCCTGTTCTTTTAAAAGCGATGTTACCTCTTCTATATGTTTCTTTTCATACCGGTGCAGGACACAGATATTATTCCAGTACATACTTATTTTACGCATAATTCACCGACTCTCATCTTTCTTTGCATTTCTACAATATATTGCTGGTATGTATGCAGGCGTTCCCAGGTTTCCTGTTCTTTTTCATTTCTTTCAATTACTGATTGTATTCCGCCGTTTTTCATACAGATCCGGCAGTCGCTCATTAAAGCAGTGTGTGGGTCGTGTGTGGCGATCAGTACCAGTTTCTGCTTTTTCAGCAGCAGGTGCAAAGCTTTTTCTTTATGGATACCGGCATTTTCCACTTCGTCGATCAGAACAATGGGACTTTCACACAAAACCGCTACATCAGCGATCATCAGGGCGCGGCTTTGACCGCCGCTTAAAAGATTTAAGCCGTCACTTCCATGCAGATGCTCCGGAGTGATAGCATTGGCCTGGTCAATGACTTCCGGAAGGACCCTATGCCAGTCCCGCTGTCTGCAGGTACAGTGCATGCGGATAAATTCCTCAACCGTCCCATCCAATACGAAACGCATATTCTGGCTGAGATGGGCGATCAGCTGCCTGGAGATGTTGAACCGGGCTTGTTTATCCGGTAAGTTTCCGTTGATCCATACATGGCGCCCGGAGACCGTGTCGCCGCAGGCCAGCTGCTCTAAGTCCTGAATCAGCCGGCTTTTCCCTGAACCGGTATGGCCTACAACTGCGTACAGCTGTCCCGGCTTCATGGTAAGGGGAGCAAAGGATTCCGGTTGTCCGTTTTTATTGCGGCCCGGAATAATTGTCAATTCATGAAACATGGGGTACCTCCTTAAATTCCATTTTTTCCACAATGCCCTGCTGATACATGGTGCCGATCCGTTTTTCTCCCACACAGTAAGAGCAGACACCGGCAGGCATGGTGTGGCGCAGGGTGTCACTACTGTTCCACTCTGTTTGGGGAAGGCTTTCTAAGTACTGGAAGAGAAGTCCGCTGCCGTAACCGGATAATCCGTCTACCGGAAAGATATGAGCGGTTGGGTTTAAGGAGCTTATATTATAGTGGATAATTTCTTTTTCTGCCTGTGAAACCATATCGATCTTGGTCATGAGGATGATATCAGCGGTTGTCAGCATTGGACCCAGCTTTTTGGGGGAACGCAGGCTGCTGGTACAATCTGTCACACAGATGCTGACCGTGTGAGCGGTGGCAGGTGAACAGCGGTTACAGAGTCCGGCAGTTTCAATTATCAGATATTGGGTTTTCTGCTGTTCATTCCAGGCGATCATTTCCTCCAGGTTTGATATAAGGAAATGATCCGGGCATATGTCACCGGACAGGCCCAGTATAAACGGAACACCCAAAGCCTGATAGGCAGCCGGATCATCAGAATGCAGACAGTCAATCTTGCAGACAGAGGAGCGTTTACCGGCGGACTGAATATGCCGGATCAGATTTGAGGCAGCCAGAGTCTTACCGGCGGCGGCTCCCCCGCTAATGAGAATTATTTTACTTTTCATTTTTCCAGTCTCCTTGTATAATAATGGTATTTCCAACGTATTATAGCAGACATAGGAAGAGGGAGGTGTCTCATGTGACACAACGGGAAAAGGACCTGGAATTTTTAAAAACCACAGAATTGTTCCGGGGAATGAATGTGAGGGATATGGAGTATGGAATGAGCAGCTTAAAAAAAGGCACCTTGGTAAGCAACCACTACTTAGGAGAGAAATCCATCGGCATTGTAGTAACCGGCGAGATTGCGGTCTCTTCGGTTACCCAGGATGGGAAGGAACTGACCATGAAACGGATTTACCCGAAAGACTGCTTTGGTATCTGCACGATTTTTACTCATGCCGAGATGCCTAACACACTCCAGTGCATGTGCCCCACAACCGTACTGTACATAAAAAAAAGTGAACTTTTGAAGGTGTTTAAAAGGGATCCGGATCTGATGCTTCATATCATGACGATTTTTAATAAAAAGATACTGTTTTTGCAGAAGAAAATCGAAATGCTTAATACTACCTCTGCAAAAGCCCGTCTGGCAGATTATTTAGTGAGCCACGCCAATAGCAATGGGGTGATTTTCCTGCGTACAGGCAAGACCGGACTCTGTTCCAGCCTGGGAATCAGCCGTGCCAGTCTGTATCGGGAACTGGACAACTTCCGGTTTTCTCAGGCGATTGAATATACGGATCAGAAGATTGTGATCCGGGATGTATCTCATTTGAGACAATTTTCCCGGTATCAGCTTGACTCCCAGGCGGCTACATGTTAGTATGCAGGGGTTAGTTGAAGCTAACTAAAAGCGGACTAAGGAGAGTCATATATGTTAAAGATTGCAGTATACGGGAAGGGAGGAATTGGCAAGAGCACAACTACCTCAAACCTGGCAGCGGCATTGTCTGATATGGGATACCGGGTGATGCAGATCGGATGTGACCCGAAAGCGGATTCCACACAGAATCTGACACTGGGAAAACCGGTAAAGACGGTTTTGGATGCAATTAAGGAAAAGTCTGACCATGTGGAGCTTTCAGATATTGTATTTCCTGGTTACAATGGGGTGTTATGTGTGGAAGCCGGAGGTCCGACTCCTGGAATCGGCTGCGCGGGGCGCGGCATTATTACCGCTTTTGAGCGGCTGGAAGAATTAAATGCTTATGAGGTATACAAGCCGGATATCGTACTTTATGATGTTCTTGGTGATGTGGTATGCGGAGGCTTTGCCATGCCCATTCGGGGCGGCTATGCGGAACATGTATTTGTTGTTACTTCGGGTGAGAAGATGTCCCTTTATGCGGCAGCTAATATTGTCAGTGCGGTGGGGCAGTTTTCCAGGCGGGGATATGCCAGGTATTCAGGTATCATTTTAAACTCACGAAATATTGAAAAAGAACAGGAGCTTGTATCAGAGTTTGCAGAGGAAAGCGGCGGGAAGATCGTGCGGATTCTGCCGCGGGATGGAATTGTACAGGAGGCAGAACACCAGAAGCAAACAGTTGTGGAGGCATTTCCGGACAGTGCTATGGCAGGAGAATACCGTACACTGGCAAAATCTATTCTGGAGGTATGTGGTCATGAAAACTGATTGCAATACTCTTCATTATACATCGCCTGCCCACGGCGGTTGGGGAGTAGTCCGCCTGGCCATGCTGGTTCCGGAAAGTTACCAGCTGTTTGTCTGCCCCTTTGCCTGTGGGAGACATGGGGCGCTGGGGGCCATCGGGCATGGCTTAAAAGACCGTCTCTCCTATTTATACATTGATGAAAGTGATATTGTATCGGGAGGATATGAAGATTTAATTCCGGAAGCAGTGGCAGAGCTTCTGGAAACTCTGGAGAAAAAGCCTAAGGTTCTGATGATCTTTGTCAGCTGCCTGGATGACCTGCTGGGAACCGATCATGAGTCCATACTGGCTGTTTTACGGGAACAGCATGAAGATGTACGGTTTACTTTCTGCCATATGAACCCCATCACCCTGGATACGGATAATCCTCCTCCGGTCAATGTCCGCCGGAAGATGTACGGTCTCCTGGAACCGTCGGAAGGAAAGAAACGGCAGGTCAATCTCATTGGGAATCCGGTGCAGATCCGTCCGGAATCCGAACTGTTCGGGTTTTTACAGGCACTGGGAATTGAACGGGTCAACCACATTGCACAGTTTGAAACATTTGAAGCATACCAGCAGATGGCGGCTGCCCAATGGAACCTGGTCATAGCCCCGCCGGCAGTGAAAACGGCCATGGACATGAAAGAACGGCTGAATATTGATTTTGAGTTAGCCATAACTAACTATCGGGAAGAAGATATTCTAAGTACCTATGAACGGCTGAAGAAAAAGCTGGCAGACAAAGAGGACGTCCGGTTTGATCTGGAGCCGTACCAAAGGAGAGCTAGGGAGGTTGTCAGGGAGGCTAGAGAGGCAGTACGGGACAGACCGGTATTTATCGATTACACGGCTGTGATTTTTCCTTTTGCGGCAGCAAGGGCATTATGTGAGGCAGGCTTCCATGTGGCCGGAATTTTTGCCCGGACCATCGGGGCGCAGGAAAAGGAACATGCGGACTGGATTTATGAACATATGCCTCAAATTCAGATTATGAATCCAATCGCCCATGATATTCCTGGAAAGATCGGGACATTTCCGGAGGACAGCATTGCCATTGGCTTTGAAGCTGCTTATGTTACCCGTTCCCGCCATGTGTATGGTCTGGTGAACAATGAAGGGAACTTTGGATTTGACGGTTTAGTCCGGTTGATGCAGGGAATCGTTCATGCGGTTCAAGTGGAAGAAGATTTAGAAACGCTGATAAAAAATTATGGGTTGGTGATATAATGCATAAACTTTCGATACAACTGCCTCCGTTTGCTCCTGACTATTCCGGTGTATGCTCCGCGCTGTTTGCATTTGGAGGCTTGCTGGTGATTCATGATGCGTCCGGCTGCACAGGAAATTATACCGGTTATGATGAACCAAGATGGTATGATTCCCACAGTCTGGTGTACTGCTCAGGACTCAGGGAAATGGATGCGATTCTTGGCAATGATGAAAAATTTATACAAAAGATAGAAAACGCCGCAAATGATTTAAAGCCGAATTTCCTCTGCTTTCTGGGAAGTCCTGTTCCCATGGTTATTGGTACAGATCTGGAAGGGATTGCGGCAGAGCTGGAAGAACGTACCGGAATTCCTTCCATGGGACTGGCCACAACCGGTTTGCATTACTATGATAAAGGGGTTTCGGATGCTTACATAGCTTTTGCGAAAAAGTTCTTTCCGCTGCCTCAGGCGGTTCGCCCGTCTGGGGACAGGATCAATATTCTTGGGCTGACCCCCCTTGATTTCTCCAACAACAGCAATGCGGATGACTTAATCGGTGAAATGGAGAAGCGGGGCTTTACAATTCAGGCGGATTTTTCTATGGTATCTGATTTCCACAAGGCTTGCCAGGCACCGTCAGCCAGTGTAAACCTGGTAGTATCAAAGAGCGGCCTGGGTCTGGCAGAATATATGAAAAAAAGGTATCAAATTCCTTACGTGGTGGGAGTGCCGGCTGGGGAACTGGCGGCCGACCGTCTGGCGGTAATGTTAAAAGAAACAATGGCAGATAAACGGGAAAGGGTATTGGAAACGGCGGCAGAAGAAACCAGTCAGGTTTTGATCATCGGTGAAGAGGTTCTGATCCGGTCGCTGGCATTTCACTTTCGTGAAGAGAGGGGAATAGGGGGAATTCAGACGGCGGTTTTATTTGGCGGAACACAGGGAGTGTACCGGCAGGACAGCCTTGCGCTGAACAGTGAGAGTGATATCAGAAAACTGGTGAACAGTGGAAGATATCACACAATTATAGCTGATCCGCTGATCCGGCAGCTGATCCGGGAAAAAGAAAGGGTACGGTTCATCGAGCTGCCCCATGTGGCTGTTTCCAGCAAGATCTGCTGGGATCATGCACCCCAGCTGATGGGAGAACGATTGAGCGGAAGCTTATTCGGCTTCCAATGATAGAATGAGCAAAAGAGAGCGAAGATGAGCCTGCTCATGGTCACAAGCAGGGAATGCCGGTCAGGAACCGCAGGCTCATGATATGAAGAAGGGAGAAATGAAATGATGAAAAAGACAGTAACGCGTGTATTGAGCATGGCTCTGTGTCTGGCTTTATTATCCGGTTGTACGGCCAAGACAGCCTCCACAGAGGCTCCGGCAACCGCAGCCGGTACAGAGGCAGCGTCAGCGGAAGACAAAACGGAGGCCGGGGAAAAGGAAGAATCTGCACCGGCAGCCGGCGAGACCAAGACCATCCTTGACCATGGCGGCAATGAGGTGGTTATTCCGGTTAATATTAAGCGTGTGGCCATTGCGTCCTTATGGCCGCTGCCGTCGGTTTATGCATTGTATCAGGGCTCAGGCGCCAAATTGGTGGGCATGCATCCTGCTTCTAAAAGTGCGGCAGAGCATTCTCTGTTAATGAAGGTGGCTCCGGAATTAAAGGATGTGGATACCTCCTTTATTCAGGGCGGCGAGGTCAATGTGGAAGAACTCATTAAGCTGAAGCCTGATGTGATCTTTTGTAACGCCAATAATGCAAAAGAAAGGGAAGTTCTGTTAAAGACCGGTATTCCGGTGGTTGGCTTCAGTACTTCCATTGCCGGGTTTAATACGGTGGAAACTGTAAACAAATGGGTTGAGCTGTTGGGAGAAGTATTTGATGAGCCGGATAAAGTAGCCGGTATTACTGATTACGGACGTGAAGCGGCCGCTGATATTGAAAAACGGCTAAAAGATGTAAAAGAGGAAGATAAACCGAAAGTAATGATTATTTATCATTATAAAGACGGGGTATTCCAGACCTCCGGCAACCAGTTCTTCGGTCAGTACTGGTGCGACGCCACCGGAGCTGTCAGCGTATCAAAGGATATTCCGGGGTCAGGCGTGGATCTGACCATGGAGCAGATCTATGAGTGGGATCCGGATATTATCTATGTAACCAACTTCAGTCCTTACCTGCCTCAGGACTTCTATGACAACAGCATCGAAGGATTTGACTGGAGTCCGGTTAAGGCAGTACGGGAAAAGAAAGTTTATAAATTCCCTCTGGGAATGTACCGCTGGTTCCCGCCGTCATCTGATTCTTCTCTGTGTCTTTACTGGATGGCCCAGAAAAATCATCCGGAAGCTTTTGCAGATCTTGATTTGAACCAGACAATTAAAGATTTCTATCTGAAATTTTATAATGTGGAGCTGACGGATGAGGAAGTAGAAGGCATATTCAATCCTCCCCGTGAAGCAGCAGACGGAGTATAAACATGCTGATGAAACGATATGGAGCCGGAACCAGGATTTTACTGATCCTGGCTCCGGTATTAACTGCCCTGATCTGTCTGGGCATCGGACGATATTCCTTTAACCTGGCCGATATCTGTAAACTGTTATATACCTATGCGGTTTCCGGAAAAGATGCAATCGAGCCTCAGGCATATAGCGTTGTATTCAATATCCGGCTGCCGAGAATCATTCTGGCAGTTCTTTGCGGAGCAGGGCTGGCTGTCTCTGGAGCAGCCTTTCAGCCTTTATTTTCCAATGCACTGGCGACTCCCGATACCCTGGGAGTGGCACAGGGAGCATGTTTTGGTGCGGCACTGGCTCTTTTGTTTTCGGACAGCCTTTTATGGGTTCAGCTGGTGGCCCTGGTATTTGGCCTGATTGCAATTATGCTTACCTATTCCATCAGCAAGGTAAAAGGTCAGTCTTCCACGTTTATGATTATTCTGGCGGGAATTGCGGTTTCTTCTCTTTTCACTTCGCTGGTATCGCTGATTAAATATGTAGCTGATCCGGAGTCTCAGCTGCCGACCATTACCTACTGGCTGTTAGGAAGTATGGCTGGAATTACCTATAAGAGTCTGGCTATCGGCGGTCCCCTGGTCTGCGGGGGAATTCTGATGATCTATCTGCTGCGCTGGCGGTTAAATATCCTGTCAATGTCTGAAGATGAAGCAAGATCAATGGGAATTGACTTGAAAAAACTTCGCATTATCATTATTCTTTCAGCAGCATTGATCACTGCATCCTGTGCTTCCATGTGTGGACGGATTGAGTGGGTGGGGCTGTTAATTCCCCATGGGGTCCGGATGCTGTTTGGGAGCAATAACGAGCGGGTCATTCCGGCCAGCATCAGCCTGGGAGCAATATTTATGCTGGTTATGGATACGACTGCCAGGGCTGCAACGACTGCTGAAATTCCCCTGTCAATCCTGACGGCAGTAATCGGAGCACCGGTGTTTATTTTATTGCTGAGAAAGACAGGAGGAGGATGGCTGTGATTTTTGAAGTAAAGAAAGGATGCTTTGGATATAAGGCAGGGGAAGAAATTCTTAAGGAAATCACATTCCGGCTTCAGGATGGAGAGGTACTGTCGATCCTGGGGCCTAACGGTGTAGGAAAAACCACACTGCTTCGCAATATGATGGGACTGCTGAAATGGAAATCAGGGGGAAGCTATCTGGATGGAACGTGTTTGACAGATATGTCTGTAAAAGATGTCTGGCAGACCATCGCCTATGTCCCCCAGGCAAAGGCGTCCCTTTTTTCCTATACGGTGGAAGAGATGGTTTTAATGGGGCGCAGTGCCCATATCGGAAATTTCAGCCGTCCGAAAACGATGGATGTGGAAATAGCCGATGAGGCCATCCGGAGTGTTGGAATTGATTATCTGAGAGGAAAGCTGGTGAGCCGGATCAGCGGCGGAGAGCTGCAGATGGTCTTGATTGCCCGGGCTCTGACTGCGAAACCCCGGATTCTTGTGCTGGACGAGCCGGAGAGCAATCTGGACTTTAAAAACCAGCTGATTATTCTGGATACCATCCGGCGCCTGGCCGATGAAAAGAACATATCCTGTATTTTTAATACCCATTATCCGGCACACGCATTGAAGATATCCGATAAGGCATTGATTTTGAACCGCAGCGGAAAAAGCATATTTGGCAAAGTGGATGAAGTGGTGACAAAAGAGCATATGGAAGAGGCATTTGGAGTAAAGGTCCTGATCAGTGAAATTGAAGAAGAAGGGCATCGGTTTAAATCCGTAACCGCCCTGGCGTTGACCTGACGGATAGATGGGGGCAGATTAGATCCCAGTAAGGAACACCACAGCTTTGTATTTTTCATCTATCCCCACAAGGGCGACTGGAAAAAGGCAAAAACAATCCAAAAGGCTATACCATGAATAATCCAATGACAGCCCTTGTAAAAGAGAAAGTGGGAGGACATCTGCCCGGAGAAATTTCTCTGGTAAAGACAGATACTCATTGCATTAGTCAATAAGTATACCATTAAGCCTATTGACAGGAAGTGGATTTTAAAATATGCTGTTAAGTGTAACATAATATTTAACCGAATCAAGCAGCAGAGCGGATTGCGAATATCTGCTTGGCGAAGATCGGTGTACAGGACCGATTCAGCCAGTCCGGAAAACCGGAAGAGCTTCCTGGGAATACGGACTGAGTGAGAAACAGGTATATAAGATAAAAGGAGTGTTGGAAGCATGAGAATCGCATTAATTAATGAGAACAGCCAGGCGGCTAAGAATGAATTGATTTACAACAGCTTAAAGAAGGTTGCAGATTCAAAGGGTTATGTGGTGGATAATTATGGCATGTATTCCCCGGAGGACAGCAATTCCCTGACCTATGTACAGAACGGAATCCTTGCGGCCATTCTTTTAAACTCCGGTGCAGCGGATTATGTGGTTACCGGATGCGGAACCGGAGAAGGTGCCATGCTGGCTTTAAACAGCTTCCCGGGCGTAATCTGCGGCCATGTGTGTGATCCAAGCGACGGCTACATGTTTGCACAGATCAACGACGGCAATGCAATCTCCATGCCGTTTGCAAAGGGCTTTGGCTGGGGAGCAGAGCTGAATTTGGAATATACATTTGAAAAGTTATTCTCTGAAGCAAGCGGACAGGGCTACCCAAGAGAGAGGGCCATTCCGGAGCAGAGAAATAAGAAAATCTTAGATGTGGTAAGAGAAAATAACTTAAAGGATATCCTGACCTGCTTAAGGGGACTTGACCAGGAGTTGGTGAAGGGAGCCGTTGGCGGCGAGAAGTTTGGCGAGCTGTTCTTCGCAAACTGCAAGGATGAATCCATTGCCGAATATGTAAAGAGCCTGCTGGCATAGGAGGCACCTTAAGCTTTAATGGGGAGAAAATTGAATTTTCAAAGCTGGTTATTAATTATTAACAAATAAATATTTAAGGAGAAGTGCTATGAGATTTTTTATTGATACAGCAAATACGGAAGATGTAAAGAAAGCAAACGACATGGGAATTATCTGTGGTGTTACCACCAATCCTTCCCTGATTGCCAAAGAGGGACGGGATTTTGTGGAAGTCATCAAAGAAATCACATCCATCGTGGACGGGCCCATCAGCGGAGAGGTAAAAGCGACGACCGAAGATGCAGAAGGCATGATCGCAGAAGGCCGTGAAATTGCAGCGATCCATCCCAATATGGTTGTAAAGATCCCTATGACCGTGGAAGGGCTGAAAGCCGTTAAGGTGTTGAACGCAGAAGGAATTAAGACCAATGTGACACTGGTATTTTCTTCCGCTCAGGCGCTTTTGGCTGCCCGCGCAGGTGCGACCTACGTTTCACCGTTTTTAGGCCGTCTGGATGATATTTCCATGCCGGGTATTGATTTGATTCGTGATATCATGGATATTTTCATGGAACACGGAATTGAGACAGAAATCATTGCAGCCAGCGTCCGCAACCCGATCCATGTCATTGACTGTGCAAAGGCAGGAGCGGACATTGCTACCGTACCTTACAGTGTACTGATTCAGATGGTAAAGCACCCGCTGACTGATCAGGGAATTGAGAAATTCAAGGCGGATTATAAGGCAGTATTTGGAGAATAATCAGTTGTTTCAGGCGAAGTCTTTTCAGGCTTCGCCTTTTTCTTTTTCTATTTCCTGATTCAGTGCAACAAGGCTGACAATGTAAAATTTAAATCAGGACCTGCATTGGGGGGTTATTGAATAGGGATACAGATTTCACAAAGATGCCGCTCTAACAGCTCGGCCTTGTATCGTTCTAAAACCGGCCGCGAAGGGTCAGGAACATGGTTTTCTGTAAAAAGCTGCTGGAAAACCGCTCCCCATGCCTGCTTCATTGCTTCGGCTGTGTGGTCTATGGTAAAAACACCATACTTTCCTCCGGCAATGCTGCCATGATGCACATCCGGGCCGGTCCTTTTTCACAGTACAATGATTTAAAATGAAATGCAACAGAATTTTTAAAAGTTGTACCTATTTACCAACAAGATCCCTGGAGCAAAAGCTTTGGTCATCTGGTACTTGCATATTTAATAGAGTAGTAATAAAATGATTAGAGGAAATTCGTAATGGTATCTGATCATGGCCATTACTGGAAATTTAAGGAGAATGGTATGATTACTATTAAAAAAATGGCGGAAATGCTTGGAACCAGTACGACCACGGTGTCTAATGTCATTCATGGAAAAACAGGCGAGGTTTCTCCTGCCATGGTGGAAAAGGTAAAACGGCTGATCGAAGAATATGATTATGTTCCCAATATTAATGCCAGGAATCTTGCCAGAAACCAATCTGGCATTATTGGACTGGCTATGAGAACAAACCGTGACAAATATGATAACTTTATGAAGGATCCCTTTGCAGGAGAACTGACCGGAGCTGTTGAAAGCTTTGTCAGGGCAAGAGGATACTTTACCATGGTGTATATTTCTGATGATGTCACTGAAATAATAAATTCGGTTGCCAGTTGGAATGTTGATGGCCTTATCCTGTTGGGAATGCAGAGGGCGGATGGAATTCTTCTGAAACAAAAGGTAAAAAAGCCCATGGTCTTTATTGACTGCTATTTTGATGATTCGATTTTTGAATATGTCAATGTTGGGGTAGATGACCAACGGGGAGGCTATGAAATAACGGAATACCTCATTCGCAAAGGCCATCAAAAGATTGCTTTTCTTGCGGATAACTGTGTGGGAGTAGACTATCAGCGGTTTAAGGGATATAAGGCGGCAATTATGGAAGCAGGGCTTCCTTATGAGGAAGAAGATTTTATCATGCTGGAACCCAATGGCTCGGATATGTCTCTGCTTTTAGCCGATGTATACCGCAGGGCAGGGGATTTTACCGCCTTTGTATGCGCCTCCGATTACTATGCGGCCAATATCATGAATTATTTGCAGGATCATGGGCTTAAGATACCGGAAGATTTATCTGTGGTGGGATTTGATGATAATGTTTACAGCCGGATGGTTAGGCCGGCACTGACCACCGTTCACCAGGATGTTACCAGGAAGGGCGGGCTTGCAGTTGAAAAGCTGTTTCATATGATCCGTAAAGAGGATTATGGAGACAAGTTTGAACAGCTTCCTGTTTCTCTTGTGGAAAGAAATTCTGTAAAGGAAATAAGATAGTATGGCATATCAAGGAAGTCTTACTTTCCCGAAAGGGGCGGGAGTAAGGCTTCCTTGTTTTATAGGCAGGCAAGTGCCCGTAGTAACGGCGGCAGAGCTGTCAGCAGGTTGTGATTTTTCGGTGAAGTATACCTTAGACATCTACATTTACGGAGCAGCTTATGCGTATAAGTAATGAATGACTGTTTGATTTACAGATCTTAGGCTTAGGAATCTGGTAATATCCATTTTTTTATAAAAAAAAGAAAAAAACACTTGATAACTTGCCTGAGAGATGATAATATAATGTACAAATAACTTATGCGCATAAGTTACAATGAAAGCGGGAATTTTTCACTAATTAACAGCAAAAATTAATATATGGAGGGTGTATTATGAAGAAGAAGTTATTAACTATGGCACTAGTGGGAGCAATGGTTTTGGGCGCAATGACAGGCTGCGGGAGCAATACTGATCATACAGGCAGCCCGGCTTCCAAGGATGGAAAGGAAGAAGCTGTCTCAGGCAAAGGCGGGGAGGCAATCCGCATTGTAAATGGGAAGATTGAAATTGACGGACCATTAAAGGCCTTTGCAAAACAGTATCAGGAAAAAACCGGCCAGGAAGTGGTGATTGAATCCCTGGGGGGCGGAGTGGATATTAACGGCGCTTTAAAAAATTATCTGGCAGCAGGAAACATGCCTGATATCTTCGTATTCGGAGGAGAAGGCGATTATCAGACCTGGAAGGATTACATGGTAGATTTAAGCGGAGAAGAATGGGCTTCCCAGACTGATTTCGGTTTTCAGTCGGCAGATGGTAAAACCGTTGGTTTTCCTTATGCCGTGGAAGGATATGGAATTACATATAACAAGGACGTTCTGGAAGCTGCCGGAATTGATCCGGCTTCCCTGACAACCTATGATGGGTTCAAGCAGGTATTTGAAACCATTGACAGCAAAAAAGAGGAGCTGGGAATCACCGCGGTATGCTCTGTTGCGGCGGAATCCGGACAGATGTACTGGGCAACAGGAAATCATCTGTTTGGGTATTACTTATCCGGCGGTTTAGAAAGAGGGGATGCCAAATACATTGATATGTTAAAAGCCGGCACAGTGGATGAGGAACGTCTGGGACAGTTTGCTGATTTTATGAAGCTGCTCTTTGATTATTCCGATAAGAATACTCTGATTTCAGGAACCTATGATGATCAGCTTGCGCTGTGGGCTCAAGGAAAGACTGCATTTATCACTCAGGGAAACTGGATCGATCCTTCCCTTCCTGATTATCAGGTCAAGTTTGACTGCGGAATCGCTCCTCTGGCATTTACCAAAGAAGAGATGAAGGGCGTGCTTGCTGATTGTCCATCCTGGTGGGCCGTTTATAACAAAGGAAATAATACTGACGCAGCAAAAGCGTTTTTAAAAGAACTTGCAACCTCGGCAGACGGCCAGAAAAGCCTTGTGACCGATTGCGGAATGATTTCTCCCTATACCACCTGTACCGTAAGCCCTGAAACACCTCTTGCAAAGAGCTTAAAAACCTATGTGGATGCAGGAAATACCTATTCCTGGGAATGGGCGAAGATGCCGGAAGGCATGGCAATGAACGCTACGGCAGCAGTTTTTGAATTATATGCAAAAGGAGAAATCGACAGGGATACGTTTGTCACCATGATGGAAACCGCAATTGCCGATTATGTGAAAAAATAATTAGGGAAAAGGCGGCTTATGAAAGCCGCCTTAACTAAGTGGTCGCCACCATGGAGGATCGGTGAAAAGGTTAGGAGAATATATATGGATGGAAATGCAAAAAAGGTTGTATTCATGCTGCCCGTGCTGCTTGGCGTGTTGATGGTTATTTATGCACTTTATTTAGATTTGTTCTATAAGAATATGGCATACAGGGGAATTCTTCTGGTTCTTGGATTTCTTCTGGTCATTGCCGGATTATATTTCCTTCCGGGAAAGAGACACAGGATGATCGTGAATGGATTGTTTTTACTGCCTCTGTTGGGGGCATTTGTCATAACGGTCCTGATTCCTTTTTTATTCGGCATCTTTTATTCTTTCACAAATTGGAATGGAATCGGGTTTACACAGGTCGTTGGACTGGCAAATTATGTGAATATGTTCCGGTCCCCTGATTATCTGTATTCCCTGGTGATCACCTTCCTGTTTACGGTGGTCAATATGATCTTTGTAAACTTCACGGCTTTTGCTCTGGCGCTTTT
This sequence comes from Lacrimispora sp. BS-2, assembly GCF_040207125.1. Classification (NCBI taxonomy): domain Bacteria; kingdom Bacillati; phylum Bacillota; class Clostridia; order Lachnospirales; family Lachnospiraceae; genus Lacrimispora; species Lacrimispora cavernae. The sequence continues at coordinate 2,664,146 of NZ_CP157940.1, read as the reverse complement.
ATGCACATCAGGGGCAAGAGGAAGGAACTTTTACCGGGCGTCATTTTTTCTTCCCAACTTAATCGGGGGAATTGTTCTGGGATATGTATGGCAGTTCATTTTTAACAAGGTGTTCCCATCTCTTTTTAAGGGAAGCCTATCCATGCTGACGGACCCTGATCTGGCTTTTTTAGCTATACTGATCGTCAGTACCTGGCAGTATGCCGGTTATATTATGATGATTTATGTGACTGGGCTTCAATCGGTACCCAAAGATGTATTGGAAGCTTCCGGGGTGGATGGGGCAAACGGCTTAAAGACCCTGTTTCATATCAAGCTGCCCATGATCGCCAATACCTTTACGGTCTGCATCTTCTTAACCCTTGTTAATTCTTTTAAACAGTTTGACTTAAATTTTGCCATTACCAATGGAGCGCCCAGCAGGATCCTGGGTGCCAAGGCCATTGCCTCCACCGAGTTTTTGGCACTTAATATTTACAATACGGCCATTGCCAAGAACCAGTACGCCCAGGGGCAGACAAAAGCGGTTGTATTCTTCATTATTCTGGCAATAGTGTCCCTGACCCAGGTGACCATCAGCAAAAGGAGGGAGATTGAACTGTGAGCAGAAGAAAATTCAGAGGAACCATAATCGAACTGATAGCCCTTATTTTATCCCTTTTGGTTTTGTCCCCCTTTATTCTGGTCATTTTCAATGCGGCCAAGAAAAGTGCGGCCATTGTTATTAGTCCCATTGCTCCGCCTGATAACTGGGGGCAGATGATAGTTAATCTGCAGAACGTGATCCATAATCAGAATTTCAGCTATTGGAGGTCTTTTTCCAGTTCCCTGTTTATAACGATTGTCAGCCTTGGACTTTTAACTCTCTTTTCCAGTATGGCGGCCTGGGTATTGGTCCGCAATAAGACGAGGTGGTCCAATGTTATTTTCATGACCTTTGTTGCAGCTATGGTAATCCCCTTTCAGGTGGTCATGCTCCCTCTTTTATCCACATTCCGGGAGCTCTCTTCCTTTATCGGTATCCGGCTTCTCAGCAGTTATACTGGAATTATCATTGCTTATCTGGGATTTGGCGGCTCCATGTCCATCTTTATCCTTCATGGCTTTATCAAAGGGGTTCCAAGGGAGTTGGAAGAGGCGGCATGGATTGACGGATGCAGCCCTGAGGGAACCTTTTTCAAAATCGTATTTCCCCTTTTAAAACCGGTTCAGATGACCGTTCTCATATTAAATGGAATCTGGATATGGAACGATTACCTTCTGCCTTCTCTGATGCTTGGGTTAAACGGCAGGATCAAGACGCTGCCCGTAGCGGTAAGCAGCTTTGTAGGCTCTTATGTAAAGCAGTGGGACTTAATACTGGCTGCGGCCTTTTTAGCCATGATACCGATTATCATACTCTTTCTGCTGGCACAGAAACAGATCATTCAGGGCATGGTAGAAGGCGCGATCAAATAAAATTTTAGAAAGGACAGAGTGTTAAAATGGAACGAAAGTGGTGGAAGGAAGCTGTGGTGTATCAGATCTATCCTAGAAGCTTTAAGGATAGCAACGGAGATGGAGTGGGAGATTTAAGGGGGATCACGGAAAAGCTGGATTACCTAAAGCTTTTAGGAATTGATGTAATCTGGCTTTCTCCCATTTATCAGTCTCCCAATGATGACAATGGGTATGACATCAGTGATTACCAGGAGATTATGAAAGAGTTCGGATCCATGAAAGATTTTGATGAACTTTTACAGGAAGCCCATCAAAGAGGCATAAAGCTTATTATGGACCTGGTGGTAAATCACACATCAGATGAGCATAAGTGGTTTGTGGAAAGCAGAAAAAGTAAGGATAATCCTTACCGGGATTACTACATATGGCGGAAAGGGAAGGAAGACGGGAGCTGTCCTAACAACTGGGGCGCCTGCTTCGGAGGTTCTGCATGGGAATATGACAGGGAAACGGAAATGTATTACCTTCACCTGTTTTCTAAGAAGCAGCCTGATTTAAACTGGGATAATCCAAAGGTAAGGGATGAAGTATTTGAGATGATGGACTGGTGGTGCAGGAAAGGCATTGACGGCTTCCGCATGGATGTTATAAACCTGATATCAAAAGACCCGCGCCTTCCGGATGGAGCGGTAACGGATGGGCTGTATGGAGATTTCTCCCCATATGCCTCCAGCGGTCCGAATGTTCATACTTATCTGAAGGAAATGAACCGCAGGGTATTGTCAAAATATGATTTAATGACCGTGGGAGAGACCTTTGGTGTCAGCCTTGAGGAAGCGAAACGATACTCCGGTGAGAAGGAATCGGAGCTTCATATGGTGTTCCATTTTGAGCATGTGACTATGAATGGTGAAATCGGGAAGTGGACGGATAAAAAGCCGGATCTGGTGGAATTAAAACGCATTTTTTCCAAATGGCAGACAGGGCTTGAGGATTGTGCATGGAACAGCCTGTATTGGGATAATCACGATCAGCCAAGGGCCGTCTCCTATTTTGGAGATGACAGCGAAAAATACCGGGAAGTTTCTGCTAAGATGCTTGCCACATGTCTCCACATGCTGAAGGGGACTCCCTACATTTATCAGGGAGAAGAACTGGGGATGACGAATTTTCCGTTCCAGGATATGTCCCAGTTTAAAGATATTGAAAGCCTGAACATCTATGAGCAGCTTGTTGGCGCAGGACTGGTGAGCCATGAGAAGATGATGAGCTATTTAAGATTCAAGAGCAGGGACAACGCAAGAACTCCCATGCAATGGAATGATGATCCCCATGCAGGATTCACATCAGCCACTCCCTGGATTCAGGTAAATCCAAACTATGAAGAAATCAATGCTGAAAAGGAAGTGTCGGATGAAAATTCGGTATTCCATTATTATAAGAAGCTGATCCAACTGAGAAAAAGCCATGACATCATTGTGTACGGCACCTACGAGCCTTTAATGGAAGAGGATTTCAGGGTATTTGCCTACATTAGAAGGCTGGGAAAGGAAAAATTACTTGTATTGTGTAATTTCACGGATGAAGAATTACAGGTTTCCATACCTGATGAATTCCATGGGGAAGATGGGGAATGCCTGATCGGGAATTATGAGCATCGGACCGGAGATGACAAAAACAGGCTTCTTCCATACGAAGCGATTGTATATTATGAAAACATTTGATTAGAAGCGCCGGGAACGGATCGGAGATGGGACCGGTACTAACTTCCCCTCTTTCATAAGAAGCAGCCGGGTTCTGTTAAATAACCACGTGGAGATTTCCTGTGGGGGAAAGATGCTCCATTAAAAAGGCTGTCAGGTGCTGTTATTAGAACTGTAAGGATTGGAAAAAGGCAGGATTTCTGTCAGGCTGGAACTGCAGGCTTTATAAGTCTGGGGTTCCGGCCTTTTTCTGCAAATTCATGGAAAATAAAAGGATTATCTAAAAAAAATAACTTGAAATAACCGGTACAGAAAAATATAATAACAGTATCAACGGATGAACGAAAGCATTGCAATACTTAAAGCGGAACTGTAAGAATGCACATATGAAGGAGCAGGAATGAAAAATGAGATACTTGCAAAAGAACACTGCCCATACTGTAAAAGACATTGTTCTTTAAAAGATCCCCATTGCGGAAAGGGAAAAGCATTGGCGGAGAAGAAGATAAAAAAAGAAAAGAGGGGAAAAGAAGAAAAAAAGGAACCGGTCACAGTACCGGAAACAGACGATTGGATTAATATCCAGTCTGAAATCAGGCTGCTGCGCCTTTGCCAGACCGGCTGCCGTTTGCAACCGGACCGGAAAGCAGGAAAGCAGGGCGGAAAAGCGGTCAGGCTTTATATCATGGCAGCATTGGCAGAAAAAGGCGGCCTGACACAAAAGGAACTTAAGGAAAATTCCGGGCTGCATTTCAGGGAACTGGAAGAGGCTTTGCATAAGCTGGAGAAAAAGGGCTGGGTCAGCCGGAAACAGGATGAAGGAAAAGCAAAAAAGGTCTTTTTGACTGGTAAGGGGCTGGAGGCAGCCAAAGAACATATGAGGGACTGGAAGAGAGGGAATGACTTTGTTTTTTCCCCGCTTACTGAGGAAGAAAAAAGTTTTCTTGAATATATCCTGAAAAAAATCCTGAAGTGAACGAACTGCTCCGCGAATATAGCGTTTTCCATAATGCCAGGGTTGTGTTTCGGGAAAAATTGTAGTACAATGCAACAGGATATCATCCGATTATTATATTTTTTATGATGCGGCTGCCGCAGGAGGATTACCATTGAGATTTCAGGTAAAGAAAACCAGGTCTGTCAGCTGGATACTGGCATTATTTTGTTGCATTGCATTGCTTTTTGGAGAATTAAATGTGCTGGGCATGGACTGGAATCCGGTCCGGGCATGTTTGGTTTTAACACAAGCCCTGCCAAAGGGATATGCCCATTGGAGAAAGAATGATGCAGTCGCCGGATTTCCGGGGGCTTTGGAGGAAGAAGCCGGGGATGAAACCCTGGTTGATACCTGGAGCAGGTTCATGGCCGGAATCTTGCCGTTAAAGTATCTGGCGGTCAGGGAGCTTTTCCTGCTTGTCCCGCTTATTTTATGGTCGGAACGAATCATGATGATGAAGGAGGGGTATGCCGGCAGAAAGTATCTGATCAGGTACATCCATGATTCGGATGGTGAGAAAGGAGTAAGGGCAGGAATTTAAAAAATAATTAAAATATTAACAAGAAAAGAGGATTACCTATGAAACCAGGAAAGAAAATGCTTGCTGCAATTTTAGTGGTAATTGCAGCTCTCATTTATGTTGGGGCATTTGGGGCCGGAAGCAGTATTAAGGGCGTACGTGAAATGCGCTACGGCATCGACATCCGCGGAGGCGTTGAGGCAGTATTTGAACCCCAGGGGCTTGACCGCAGCCCATCAGAAAAGGAGCTTGAGACAGCCAGACAGGTCATTGAGACCCGTATGGATAACCAGAATATCGTTGACCGCGAGGTGACCGTGGATAAAAACGGAGGATATATTATCGTTCGTTTCCCATGGAAGTCCGGGGAGACCAATTTTAACCCGGAAGAGGCCATTGCAGAATTAGGAGAAATGGCTGAGCTTACGTTCCGGGATCCGGATGGAAATGTGCTGATTCAGGGAAAAGACGTGCAGAGTGCAGCACCTGAGACCGCAAATAACAACGGAATCAAAAGCTATCAGGTAGCTCTTAGCTTTAACGCAGAAGGTTCCAGGCTGTTTGAAGAAGCGACTGGAAAGCTGATCGGAAAGCGGATGAGCATTTACATGGATCAGGATCTGATATCAAGCCCCACAGTACAGACCAAGATATCAGGCGGTCAGGCAGTTATTACAGGAATGGAGGATTATGATGATGCAAAGAACCTGGCTGAGAAGATCAATGCAGGTTCTCTTCCATTCTCTCTTAAGACCACCAATTTCTCCACCATAAGCCCTTCCCTTGGAAACAATGCTTTGGGGATTATGGTGTATGCGGGAATGGCTGCGTTTTTAGTAATCTGTCTGTTTATGCTGGTATTTTACAAGCTGCCAGGCGCTGTTGCATGTGTCACCCTGGTCCTGCAGACGGTTCTTCAGATGCTTGCCGTCTCTATTCCACAGTATACACTGACTCTTCCGGGTATCGCCGGTATTATCCTGACCATAGGTATGGCGGTGGATACGAATATTATTATTTCAGAACGTATATCGGACGAGCTGAAAAAGGGTATTTCCGTGAAAGGCGCGGTACTCACCGGATATAAAAATGCTTTTTCCTCTGTTTTAGACGGAAATGTTACTACAGCCATTGTTGCAGTGATCCTGATGTTTTTAGGTTCAGGTACCATGCTCAGCTTTGGTTATACCTTATTGATCGGTATGATCGTCAACCTTTTGGTGGGCGTTTCTGTTTCCAAGCAGCTTTTATTATCTCTTGTCCAGTATGATCCATGGCGCGATGAGAAATGGTTCCGGATCAGAAAAGATAAAAAAATCATACCATTCTATCAGAAGAAACATATTTTTGGAATCATCTCCGGACTGATTTTCCTTTCCGGAATTGTTGGCTGCTTTGTTTTCGGAGTTAAGCTGGATACCCAGTTTACCGGAGGGGCAGTGTTAAGCTATTCCGTATCAGACGAGGCGGATACAGGTAAGATTCAGGCTGCTATTGAAAAGCAGACAAACCGTCCGGTTACGGTTCAGATCAAGGAAGATAACATGACCGGGCTTAAAAGGCTTTCCGTCACCCTTGCAGGAAATGCGGGTATGTCTCCGGAAGATCAGAAGGATTTAACAGATGCCATCAACAGTACCTCTGACAAGGTAGATGCAAAGCTGTCGGAGACTTATGTGGTTGAACCTTATATCGGAGCAAAGGCGTTAAAGAATGCAGTGGTTGCCATTGTACTGTCCCTGCTTTTCATTGTAGTCTATGTCTGGATCCGTTTTTCAACTATATCCGGCCTTTCGGCAGGAGTTACTGCAATGGTCGCACTGGTCCATGATGTGATTGTGGTGTTCTTTGCATTTGTGCTGTTCCAGATTCCGTTAAATGATGCCTTTGTGGCGGTAGTTCTTACGATTATCGGTTATTCCATCAATGATACCATTGTTATCTATGACCGGATCCGTGAGAACAGAAAGAAGGACTCCAAGATGCCGGTGGATGAGCTGGTAAATATCAGTACCTCCCAGACCCTTGGAAGATCCATTAATACGTCCTGTACTACGGGAATCTGTGTGCTTATTATTCTGGGAGCTTCGGTTTACTTCCAGATCGGCTCTATTTTGGAATTCTCACTTCCAATGTTCTTTGGTATCCTGACCGGGTGCTACTCCTCCATTTGCGTGGCAGGTACGCTCTGGGCTATGTGGGAAAAGAAAAAGGAAAAAAAGTAAAAAGTGTTTTTTAAGCCTTTAAACGCCGCTGCTTTGCCGCTGAAGAATCAGAGGCAAAGCAGCGGCTCTTTTCTTAGGAAGGTGATCGTAACTTTTGCGGGTTGAGGCTATTGTCAGACGTTATCAGAAATAAAATATTCTTATTACACCATTGAATAACATGGTAAAAGATGTTAGAATATAATAAATCATTTTTATGGAGGTGTTAAATGCAAAAGAAAGGATGTCCGGACGATTGGACATGCCTGATCTGCGGTTTTGAGAAAGATGCATTCAATACAGTCTGACAGAAAATGATTAATAAAAAAACAGAGAAAAAGGAGGGCGAAGGTTTTGTTAAATAAAGAAATTGTTGCGAAAATAAACAAACAGATTAATTTTGAACTGTATTCGGCATATATCTATCTGGACATATCCAACTATTATGCAGATAGTAATTTAAACGGTTTTTCAAACTGGTTTAAGATTCAGACTCAGGAAGAGCGGGATCATGCCATGCTCTTTATGGATTATTTACTTAACAATGGCGAAAAGGTTGTACTGGAAGATATTAAAGCTCCTGATTTTGTTTACACGGATTTCCGCCAGCCGGCTATGACCGCCTATGAACATGAGGTGAAGGTAACGGCTTCCATTCATGATATTTACGGAGCCGCTTATGAATTAAAAGATTTCCGTACCATGCAGTTTCTCGACTGGTTTGTTAAAGAACAGAATGAAGAGGAAAAAAATACGGATGAGATTATAAAGAGATATGACTTATTTGGAAATGATGCAAAGGGATTGTATTTGCTGGATACGGAGTTAGCGGCAAGGGTCTATACACCGGCGTCTCTTGTAATTTAACCGAATGCAGCAGGGTCGCGGATTGGGAATATCCGTTTGGCTCTCCATAAGATTATAACCATAATGCGGAAGAAGGGCATTCCCTGCCATGATAGAAACAGTGTATCATGGCGGGGAATGCCTTTATTTATTTTTGTCCTGAAATGTAGAAAGGAACCTTTGTGGATCTCTCCATAGATAGTTAAAATGCCTTTGCTATTAGATCCATTTCTTTCGCTCTGGTCGTTGGAAGAACATGAGTATAAGCTCAGGGCCATAGAATAAAGCAGGCTGTCCCAGGGGCAATGCCAATTTGATACACATTCGTAACCAGAGCCATAGAAAACGGTTCTTTTCACTTTTTACGTGTTATAAACAAAAGCATTAATATGTATAATTCTCCCCCCAATAATAGGCTTTTCTCTGCTAAAACTTACATATAAACCGTTAGTTTTACATATGGACTTGATTTAAGAGATGTTTTTATTATAATAAAAATATTTTAAGAGATAGGGGGGAGTACAAATGGCAGATTTAAAAGATACTTATGTCGTTCATGGAGCATGTACTACATGTACCTGTGGGATGAGAAAAAGCAGAACTGTACTGGAAAAAAGCCACGGAGTTTTTTTAAAGGACAGGGCACTGATGACGGTTAATGACTGTAAACCTGAAAATATCATTTGCTTTGGAGGCTGTTACAGTATGGAAAATCCGGACACTGCGGCAGAGGCTCAAAAGATACAAATGGATGTAGAAAAAGATTGCCCAAATACTTTTACAGATACCGTAATGAATTTTTTTGCAAAAAAGGATCAGAAAGAAAGTTCCGATGCTCCATTACGGGTGGTAGGTATATGCACCCCTAAAATCATATCAGCAGAATGGGACAACGGGGGCAATACTGTAGAAGTAAATGGGGAAGTCCCTTTACTTGCAGGCGCAAAGGTTTATTGTTTATATGGCGGAGAAATAGAAATCATTGATTCAGGACAACCGGAAGCAGGGGATATGTCACAGGTAGAAATCAGCCCCCATTCCGTCCCTCTGTCAGGATCTCCGGGAAGTAATGCGGAATCGGCAGCTATGGGGGCGGCCGCAGCTGGATTAGCTGCCATATCTGGTATGCCGAAACAAGCGGTTGCTGGTATGATTGGAGCTTCTAAAGCTTCCAATTACGGCAAAAGCAAAACTTCTGATGTTGAGAGGGCGGGGGATTTAGTCAGCAAATTGCAACTGGAAGATTTTTTTACTCAAATAGGCCATTTTCAAGCTAATGCTGTTACGGACACTATGGTAAAAGACTTGAATAGAATGCTAGAAAAGTACGAAATCAACACTCCGGAAAAAATAGCCATGTTTATGGCAACTATCGGCCATGAGTCTAAAACTGCCCTAGTTGAAGGTGGAGTGGGCAATACATATGTTGTAGATGGTGTTGACTATCGTGGTGGAGGATATTCACAAATTACCGGCTACAAGTTTAATTATAAGCCATTCGCTGAACAGATGGAAAAAGAAGGACTTGTAGCATTAAGTTCAGACGGTAGTAATCCAATAACATCGATAGGTGGAGGAGCCGAATATGTAGCAAAAAATTTTGCTTGGGAAGCTGCGGGATGGCATTGGACTGCTCAAGGAAACATTATTAATACAAGAATCGATAGAGGCGAAGATTTCTATAAAGTATCCCAAGTTATCAATGGGGGTCCAAGCTATACGGGAACACCTAATGGATGGAATGAAAGAAACCATTTTTATGGAATTGCACAAAATATTTTTAAGTGAAAGGAGTTATCGTGAATAGAGCATTACATGTTATTATCTTTAGCTTTTTATTTACTTGCCTATGTTCATGCTCGGCGGAAAGTCCGGAGAAACATTCGCAAGGTATTGGCAACTACAACACAGTCGAGACTGTTTATACAGATAATATTGATGCTACAAATCAAAAAGTTAGTATTAGCTATCCACAAATAAGCAATCTTAAAAATATAGATGTTGAGCAATTAATAAATAATTCTATTGAATCTTTAGCGCTAGAAATACTAGAACAGTTTACTACTCTTAATGAAATGGAGGTAAACGTGACCTATACAATAACACATTCTACATCTGATATATTGAGTTTATATTTTGTTGCAGAGTCGTTTCATCCTGCACAAGCATATCCGTTGATTCGTATCTCAGCTGCAACTTTTTCTATTGAATCAGGTGATATCATTAAGCTCACTAAAATCATAGATATTAATGATGATTTCATCAATTTGTTTTTTAATAACTTTCATCTTTACAGTAAATATAATTCAATTGAAGAAGAAAATGTTGTAAACGAATATGTGTCGGGTATTCTTTCACGAGAAAGCCTCTTAATTTCTGATGAAGGATTAAATTCAGAAATTCATAGTTTCCTCACAGATGACTCATTAATTATTAGTATTACAGTTCCACACTCAATGGGTTCTTATGTGCTCTACGAGGCTGAATATTCTAAAATTAAAGACTTTTTGAGAATAGATATGAATTGAGGTATAAGTAGAATCAACAACGACATCGGTTTGAGCACCGGAATTCAAACAGCCAACAAAGGCAACCGCCAATTGCACGAATTGTTTTATTTCCTCGCTGTTAGCATGGTTACCGTTCCAAAGTCGGGCAAGCCAAATCAGCCTATATTTTATGTCTATTTTCAGCGTAAGATCAGCGAAGGTAAAACGAAATCGCAAGCTTTGGTGTGTATTATGCACAGGTTGGTCAATATCGTTTACGGCATGATGAAAAATATGACGGAATATCGTCCTTTTGTGATAGAGAATAAGGCCGCAGAAGAATAAATTCTTTTTCTTTTGTGGCATGGAATATGTTGAAATTTTTTTAAAATAGAATAAATCTGTCTTATTTTTGGATTAAGTATGCCTAAAAAATGATTAGGAATCCATTCAGCAAAGGCAATAAAAAAATGAGTCGGAATTAAGGCATTTTATCTACAGCATCGTTTATAGAGCCGTATTTGAGAAACAGACCAATCCCTAAAGACTCGGATTTATCCGCCGTATGTTTTCAACTACAGCACCTAAAACAGCATCGCTTTTGATTTCACAGCACTGTTTTTGAAAGGCTGTTACAGTATGGAAAATCCAGATACTGCAGCAGAGGCTCAAAAGATACAAATGGATGTAGAAAAAGATTGCCCAAATACTTTTACAGATACCGTAATGAATTTTTTTGCAAAAAAGGATCAGAAAGAAAGTTCCGATGCTCCATTACGGGTGGTCGGTATATGCACCCCTAAAATCATATCAGCAAAATGGGACAACGGGGGTAATACTGTAGAAGTAAATGGGGAAGTCCCCTTACTTGCAGGCGCAAAGGTTTATTGTTTATATGGCGGAGAAATAGAAATCATTGATTCAGGACAACCGGAAGCAGGGGATATGTCACAGGTAGAAATCAGCCCCCATTCCGTCCCTCTGTCAGGATCTCCGGGAAGTAATGCGGAATCGCCAGCTATGGGGGCGGTCGCAGCTGGATTAGCTGCCATACCTGGTATGCCGAAACAAGCGGTTGCTGGTATAATTGGAGCTTCTAAAGCTTCCAGTTACGGCAAAAGCAAAACTATTGATGTTGAAGGCACGGGGAACATCATATCGAAGCAGTTACTTATGAAGATTGGATTCAGCAGCGAAAAACTTACTGATGAATTTATAATAGGTCTTGATAATACACTAAAAACATTTATAATAGGTCAAAGTTCAGATGAGTCGGTAAATAATGAAAGAATTGCAAAGTTTATAGCTCAAATAAGTGTAGAGTCTGAATTTGGAAAAAAACAATGGAAAATGACTACGGAGATAAAACTTATTTTTACCGAACTTATAAAAGCGAAGAGAAATTTGGAGATATTGTAGACATATCGAATGGGTTGAGGCGGTACTGTGGCGGGGGATACATTATGTTGACCGGAAGAGGTAACTACAAAGCATTTTCTGATGCTATGCAAAATGAAGAAATTTATAATCAAGGCATTTTCTATGTTGCAGAAAACTATGCTTGGGAAGCAACCGGCTGGTGGTGGAAAAGTAACGGCATGAACAAATATATTGATAATGGAGCAACAATAGCAGATGTTAGTAAGCGAGTAAATGGAGGAACAAATGGATTAGTTGAGCGCATTGCTGTTTATGATGCAGTTATAAGTGAATTAAATAGGTAATAGTGGATTTATATATCTTGCAATTATTACTTTGATATTATGTTTATATTCTGCTATATCAGAGTAATAGTTGCTTATAAAAAGGAGTTATAACATGAAAAGAAACCCTATATTTACCATTGCTATAGTAATAATTGCCATTAGCCTTATTGCCTGTAATTCGAGCAATATTTATGAGGTAAAGAAGAATAATTATGAAGAAACTAATGAAAATTTTTTTTGTAATATCGAGTACCCTTCAATATCTGGACTTAATGATCAAGAAAATCAAAAAAAGATCAATACTATATTAAAAAATGAAGCTTTAAAAGTATTAAACTACTATACAGACTCTTTTGGTTTTACTGAATTAGCAATTGGATATCAAATCACTTTCTCAAACAAAAGCATTCTTAGCATCCAGTTTTCAGGGACTGGGAATGTAGATAATGCGGCACATCCTAACAATCTGTTTTACACTGTGAATATTGATATTCAGGAAGGAACAAAATTAAGACTAAGTGATATAGTAGAGATAAATTCAGATTTTGTTGATAAGCTATATAATGGGGATTTTGAAGCATTGTGGCATGGACAAGGTGAGTACATTAGTAATTATTCTAAAAATGATATGTTAAGATATCTTAAAGATGCTGATTCATTAGATAATATTGGTTCGGGAAATCAATCAGATGTATTTAGCTATTTTACACCTGATGGGTTGGGAATCTCAATTCCTGTTAGTCATTCAATAGGGGATCATGCTGAATTTGAAATTAAGTATAGTGACCTTAAAAAGCATATGAAGGTAAAGCCTGAATAGGTGCCATAGGCACCTGCTTTACCAAATTATCTTTTTTGCTGGTGCTTATGGTATATTCCTATTGACGCTGTGAGTGGGAAGGTGATTTTAAAATGATTAAGACTAAGTCTCTTTTACTTACTATTATACTGTCCATTGTTTCAACTGGATGTATTAATAATTTCCAAGTATTTTATGAAAAAGCTGAGCAGACTCAAACAAAAGAGAATATGCCCCTATACTCCAATATTACAGATAAAGCAGATGAAAACATTCTTACCGCTTTATTTGATGAAGATTTTATTGTAATGAGTAAGGATATCTTTATTGAATTAAAAGGTAATTATGACAACTTAATTACAAATGAAAAAATAGCACGTATTAGTTATCTTGACGAGAATCACGTTTATGATACTTATGTTTATGAAAATTTTATTGTATCAGTTTGACCAGTTAACAATACTATACTTTTTATTAATTTAGTGACTCCAAAGTTTAAGACTTTTAGAGGTATTAGCGTAGGGGGATTCTGTTTCAGATGTTCTTGAAAAATATGATTTCGTTGACGGAAATTCATATACGTATCATTATGACGGTAAAATATTAACATTCTATGTAGATAAAGATGGAAAAGTAACCAGTATTAAATTTGAATTAATTTAGCTATGTCAAGACCTTTACTTGACTGTATAAACACTTAAGCATATTTTTATGAATACAGGGTAAAAGTGAAGCGATATTATGAAAAAGTTTTTGAGAAAGAGAGAGGGATAAATGGGAGTAAGGATTTATCCAAGCCGGATGATTAAACGATCCAATAAAACAGACTGGAAACTGGACCAGCTGGCAGAGTACGTGGAGGGTATCAAATTTCTTCAAAGCATAAAACGTTAACATCCATTAATTTGGACTCCTTAGAAGTAAAAGATATCTATTCATGTGAAAGCGAAAAGCTATTTAAGTTTATTATAAATGAAGATGGAGAGGTGATTATTTCCGAAAATCTAGATAGAGCAATAACTCGTTATTTTAAATATGAAGAAAAGGCATTATTTCCTATGATAATAAAAATGTCCTAAAAGATAGGGGGAGTATAAATGGCAGATTTAAAAGATACTTATGTCGTTCATGGAGCATGTACTACATGTACCTGTGGTATGAGAAAAAGCAGAACTGTACTGGAAAAAAGCCACGGAGTTTTTTTAAAGGACAGGGCACTGATGACGGTTAATGATTGTAAGCCTGAAAATATCATTTGCTTTGGCGGCTGTTACAGTATGGAAAATCCGGATACTGCGGCAGAGGCTCAAAAGATACAAATGGATGTAGAAAAAGATTGTCCAAATACTTTTACAGATACCGTAATGAATTTTTTTGCAAAAAAGGATCAGAAAGAAAGTTCCGATGCTCCATTACGGGTGGTCGGTATATGCACCCCTAAAATCATATCAGCAGAATGGGACAACGGGGGTAATACTGTAGAAGTAAATGGGGAAGTCCCCTTACTTGCAGGCGCAAAGGTTTATTGTTTATATGGTGGAGAAATAGAAATCATTGATTCAGGACAACCGGAAGCAGGGGATATGTCACAGGTAGAAATCAGCCCCCATTCCGTCCCGCTGTCAGGATCTCCGGGAAGTAATGCGGAATCGCCAGCTATGGGGGCGGCCGCAGCTGGATTAGCTGCCATACCTGGTATGCCGAAACAAGCGGTTGCTGGTATGATTGGAGCTTCTAAAGCTTCCAGTTACGGCAAAAGCAAAACTTCTGATGTTGAGGGGGCGGGGGATCTAATAACAAGGCAACAGCTAGAATTAATGATGCAGCCTTATAATAAAGATGGGACTGGTGGTATCAGCCTAAAGGCAAATATTGAAGATTTAGATGAGATAAACCGAGTCCTAAAAAAATACAACATCGATTCGGTTGAAAAAGCTAGGCACTTTTTTGCTCAAGTTTCCCATGAGTCAAAAGTTGGGCTGATTGAGAAGTATAACGGAAATAGCGCTGAAGAATATTTTGCGGATAGAGACTTTCGTACAGAATATGGACACAATACAAAAGGAGATGGCGCAAAATATAGAGGTGCTGGGTATATGCAGCTAACATGGAAAAGTACATATCAGGATTTTGCAGATTTCATTGGGGATCAGAATGTTGTTTTGTATGGTGCAAGCTATGTAGCTGAGCATTATTCATGGGAGTCAGCTGGTTGGTTTTGGGATAACTATAAGAACTTAAACATTAAAATTGAAAACGGCACTACCGTAAAGGAAGTAACAAGAGTCATAAATGGTGGTAGTAATGGACTGGAAGAAAGAACTAACTTTTATGAAAGGCTAAAAACAATTCTATAATATGATTGAATGAGTTATTATCTAAATCCAATGGCGCAAATCTTGTATATACGCATAGATTTGTTAAAATAATGTGCAGATATGAGATTGCGCCATTGTTTATTTTTATTTATATACTAATATTTGGTTATGGTATGAATTACATATTAAGGAGAGATTAGATTTATGAAAGGATTATATTTGTTTTTTGCCTTTTTAGCAGTATTTTCAATAAGTTCATGTAAAAGTGTTATTCCTCCGACGGTCTCTCAGACCGCATTAGTGGAAAACACAGAATATCAAGATGAATATATTAAACTGGAAAAATGTAAGTATGTTGCGAATGAGGGGAAAATACAAATTTACTACCCCCAACTTAGGGGATTAAATGATAGCTCCTATGAAAAAATAGTAAACGATGCTCTATACATATATGCATTAAATGACTATTTTGACAATTGGACTATTAGTAATTTAAGTCTTCAAGTAGATTATTCAATTCATTACATGGATAAGAACTATATTAGTATAGAGTTTACAGGCAAAGGAGATACAGATGGATCCAGAGTCAGTTATGTCCAATATGGAGTAAATTTAGATTTACATCAAATTGATTATTTACCAAATCTTTACAGAATAGGCATTTCAGATATTGTTGATATTCAGTCTCTATATGATGCTATTTCCAATGGTTCTTATAAATATATTGGTATTATAGAAGATGAAAGTGATACTTATTCTGGAGAAGATTTTGCACAAATGTTTCAGACATCTCTAAAGAATCAACAATATAATAACAAAGAGCTAACAAACTTTTTCTTTGATGAAGACGGCATAATTTTATTAATTGATGATAGATACCCACATAAATTAAAAGTTGCTTTTAATAGTATTAAAAGCAATCTTGGATTGGAAAAAATGAAGTAAAAAAACAGTTCCAGTTTTGATTGTACAGCTCTGTTTTTAAAGGTCTGAAAAATCCCTCACTGCGGAATTTTGGGGAAATGAGTGGCATATTTACAGTGCTGTCTATAAGGATAACAAAGAAGCAACTACTCTAATAAAGGAATTTGATAGATAATATGGACATGAATTGTAAGCGTCAAATAGGTTCTTTCCAGAGTTAGTTGTGTTCACATTGTTAAAGGTGTATAATTACTCCATAGGACGGTGATTACATGGAAACTAAAATTATAAAACTATTAGATTCTTCTTTAGAATGTATTGCTTGTAAAATTAAAGATGATAAGATAATTCTACATATTTATTCCACAAAGCAAAAACTGATCTGCCCTTATTGTGGTAATGCATCTTCAAAAATACATTCTGTTTATCAAAGGGAACTTCAGGATATCCCTTTACATGAGAAACAAACAATTCTACTATTGGATACAAGAAAAGTATACTGTGATAATCCGGAGTGCAGTCACAAAACTTTTTCGGAACGCTTTGATTTTGTTGTACCTAACGGAAAGAAAACGAAACGTCTTGTTGAAAAGATATTAGTGACATCTGTTAAATTAAGTTCAGTAAGTGCATCATCTTTACTTAAAGCGGATTATGTCAAAACCAGTAAAAGCAGCATCTGTGACCTGATTAAAAAAAATGCCTTCCCTTGTGGATAAATCTGCTGTTACAAAAGTTTGTGTGGACGATTTTGCTTTTCGAAAAAGATATACTTATGGCACAGTTATGGTCGATTTAGAAACACACAGAATTATTGATATTATCGACTCAAGAGAAACGAAACAGGTTGAGGATTGGCTAAAATCCTATCCTAACTTAGTGGTTATTTCGCGTGATGGAGCCCAAACATATTCATCTGCTTCAACAAATTCTCATCCAGATGCACTTCAAATCAGTGACAGATTTCATCTGTTGAAAAATCTATCGGATGCAGTACAAAAATATATGTACCGTCTATTTCCTTCCAGATTGGTGATATCTGCCACTTCACAGAATGCAGAAATGCAGGCGCTATATGATACAAGAAACCGTACAGAAAGAATCCATTTTGCACATAAAAAGCGTCAGGAAGGATATATGACGGATGATATTGCTTTGCTTTTGCACTCATTATCCTCTACAATAAGAAAATATCTTGCTATTCCAAAAGATAAAATCCCTGAAGCGAAGGAAAATGCCCGGGAACGTCAGCATATCAGGCAAATGCAAAATAAACAGCAAGCAATTGAAGAAGTCAGAACTTTATATGCACAGGGGAATGCAATTGACAAAATCACATATTTAACTGGTCATACTACCTTAACGGTAAAAAACTATCTGAAAAAAGACTGCCCACTGAGTAATGGACACTACGATTGCAGGAGGCCAGGCAAATTGGCACCTTACGAGCAAACAGTCATTGAAATGCGTTCAAATGGAATAACTTATGACAAAATTCATGAGCATATTTGTAAAAATGGGTACACAGGCACGGTTGCTTCTTTAAGAATGTTTATGCAGAAAGAAAGAACACATTTAAAGAACGTATCAAAAAATGAGAACGAGCCTGTTGAATATATTCCACGCAAGTTCTTTTGTCAGCTTATTTATAGGGAATTAGAACGTGTAAAAGGGTTAACACTTAAACA
This sequence comes from Lacrimispora sp. BS-2, assembly GCF_040207125.1. Lineage (NCBI taxonomy): Bacteria > Bacillati > Bacillota > Clostridia > Lachnospirales > Lachnospiraceae > Lacrimispora > Lacrimispora cavernae. The sequence continues at coordinate 2,646,512 of NZ_CP157940.1, read as the reverse complement.
ATATGAAGCTGCAATTAAAAGATATCCTGTCTTAGGAAAAATCTATTGGCTGCTTAGGGAATTTCATCGTATTATATTTTCCCGTCAAAGTAAGGAATTGGATTCATGGATTACAAAAGCAAAACAATTAGAAATTGATGAGGTGGATACATATATTAATGGTTTGAAATATGATATTACAGCAGTAAAAAATGGTATAGATTTTGAATATAATAATGGGTTGGCTGAAGGAAGTGTGAATAAAATCAAGCTGATCAAACGAATTATGTATGGGAGAAACAGCTTTTTGCTATTAAAAGCAAAGCTGCTTCTCAATGAATATTATTATCAAATCAACTAACTCTGGAAAGAACCGTCAAATATGTCGGTGTATATTTTTTGATTTTTAATTGTGAGATAATGTCTATAATTCTAAAAGTCTTAAGGAACTTAAGTACATTAAAGGATTGGAGATTTATCTATGGATCACTTAACCGCAACAACTGATTCCCAGAAACTGTTACTGGCTTCGCAGGAAGTCCCAAAGGAGCAGAAGCAAGTGCGGGTATCTATACCATGGGATTCGATGATTCAAAAACTTTGCCGTTAAAGACACCTTTAATTATAAACAGGGGCCGTCTGTTTTTCTATACACCAACTTATTTGACACTTACATTGGATGAACATGAGAATATAAGTCCATAGTCGCAGAATAGAGCAGGCTTTCCTCTGCTAATAATTACATATAAACCGTTAGTTTTACATATGGACTTGATTTAAGAGATGTTTTTATTATAATAAAAATATCTTAAGAGATAGGGGGGAGTATAAATGGCAGATTTAAAAGATACTTATGTCGTTCATGGAGCATGTACTACATGTACCTGTGGTATGAGAAAAAGCAGAACTGTACTGGAAAAAAGCCACGGAGTTTTTTTTAAGGACAGGGCACTGATGACGGTTAATGATTGTAAGCCTGAAAATATCATTTGCTTTGGCGGCTGTTACAGTATGGAAAATCCGGACACTGCGGCAGAGGCTCAAAAGATACAAATGGATGTAGAAAAAGATTGCCCAAATACTTTTACAGATACCGTAATGAATTTTTTTGCAAAAAAGGATCAGAAAGAAAGTTCCGATGCTCCATTACGGGTGGTCGGTATATGCACCCCTAAAATCATATCAGCAGAATGGGACAACGGGGGCAATACTGTAGAAGTAAATGGGGAAGTCCCTTTACTTGCAGGCGCAAAGGTTTATTGTTTATATGGTGGAGAAATAGAAATCATTGATTCAGGACAACCGGAAGCAGGGGATATGTCACAGGTAGAAATCAGCCCCCATTCTATCCCGCTGTCAGGATCTCCGGGAAGTAATGCGGAATCGCCAACTATGGGGGCGGTCGCAGCTGGATTAGCTGCCATACCTGGTATGCCGAAACAAGCGGTTGCTGGTATGATTGGAGCTTCTAAAGCTTCCAGTTACGGCAAAAGCAAAACTTCTGATGTTGAGGGGCCGGGGAGTAACGCTTGGTTAAGTAATCTGGAGAATGATACATCCATATCCCTTACAAATGTAAAGAAAAAAGCTATGATCACTGCAGCAAGCGTGTTGATAGAACAAAAATTTGAGTTGGCATTTATTGCAGGGGTACTTGGTAATATAAAAAATGAGGGTAATATCGGAATGTTTGAGAGTTCTAATTATGCCTCTAGCCCAGGCGATAAACCAGATTATCTTAAGTATATGGATAAATTTCATAATTATCGAAATGATTATTCAGGACAAAGCATCGTGGGAAAAAGTCTATCAAAATTAAATGCAATACTAACAAATTTCAACAATATGAACTGGTATGATACACAGGAAAAAAGTCGAGTAGGGTTTGGCCTTGGATGTGTACAATGGACTTTTGACCGGACATATCAATTAATTGGAATATATATATGGAAGTGGCCAAGGGAAGTGACACAATAACTGAAGAGCAAGCGACAGAAGCAGAAGGAATAATGGTTGTTCGTGAGCTGACTGGTACTTATTATAATAGAGTTTATATGCCTTGGTTGAACACTAATCAGGGAAATTTAGATTCGAGTCAGGCGGCTTATAATGCTGGATATGACGTATGCATGAAATACGAAAATCCTAAGAATGCTAACTCTAAAGCGCCCATTAGAGCAAAAGACGCACAGGCAATATATGCTGTAATGAAAGGAGATAGTTGTGATTAAAAAAAGTATCCATTTGAAACTGAGAATAATTACAGCCGGGTTAACTTTAATCTTTATTATGTTATCTGCGTGTTCTGAACCATTATCCAAAGAGAATAAAAACGAAAATGAAATCAATATTTCACAAGAAAAAGACACAACACAACAGTACATTTCTTCTACTCCAAGTAAAAAAACAACACCTGATGCATCGACAACTTTGAAACCAGATAATTCAATGATTTCAAGTGTAACTGAAGATCCCCAAATTGCAACTATTGAGTCAGGTGGCATTAAAGAAACTACAGAGAAAAAGCAAAGTACCATATATGCGATCCATCATGAAAAGGACAATTCGACATACAAAATAATTGCTTTATATGATAAAGAAAACGGTTACACCCTACAGCTTGTTGATGAAAAATCTACTCTGTTGCAAGTAATTGAACTAGGGTGGGATCCAGTAATAACGAGAACAGAATTTGAGGACGTAAATTTGGATGGGTATACAGACATTGTATTGAACACAGGCGGCACTATAAATGAGACACACGATTTATATATTTGGGACACTTCTTCTAAAAACCTTATTAAGGTCATTTATGAGGGATTTGATATGCTTGTTTGGTTTACCGTTCATGAGGGTTATATTGAAAATTTTATAAGAGGAGGTAGCCCTGAAGAAAGTATCAAGGAAAAACTGATATGGAAGGGAAATACCTTAATTAAAGAATCAGAATAAGCGTTTTTGACATAGCGCCGTTGATAGATCTGTCTTTTATACACGGAAAATCCCTAAACACTTGAATTTATTGGCAGTTTAATTTCAACCACAGCACCCCAAACAGCACCGCTTTTGATTTTACAGCACCTTTTTGAAGGTCTGAAAAAGCCCGCACTGCGGGCTTTTGGGGGATGCCAAGGCAACCGCCAACTACACGGCTTATTCTATTTCCTTGCTGTCAGCATGGTTACCGTTCCAAAAAGTGGCAAGCCGAATCAATCGATATTTTATGCCTGTTTTCAGCGAAAAATCAGCGAAGGCAAGACGAAATCACAGGCTTTGGTGTGCATTATGCGAAGACTGGTCAATATCGTTTACGGAATAATGAAGAATAAGAGGGAATATCGTCCTTTTACGCTTGAAAATAATGCCACAGAGGAATAAATTCTCTTTCTTTTGTAGCTTGGAATATGTTAGATTTAAAAAAAAGATAGGATGCAACACAATAAATCTGAGGACTAGGGTCTTCCACCTGAGGGTTCGGGGGATGCTAGAATAGCTCCGGGAATTGGAAGCATTGGTTCAAAGTGAACAGCACTTTTAATATATTATGAGAGTTTTGGGGAAAGCTACAAAGTTTATGAAAACGGAAAACTGGTTACTATATTATCACGTGATGTAGAAGGAAAGGGCAATATTACGTATGGATATGGAATACTGGTTAAAAGCACAAAAGGTGAAATGAAAAGGCTAAAAGATATTTATGGTGTTGATTTTGCAGAAAAAGTAAGAGTTCCAATTGGACTTTGTGAAATAATAAATCAAGACTATGTGAATACGAATTTCCAGAATACCTGGGAGAATATATGCATGGTATACGACGATTCAAAAACTTTGCCGTTAAAAGACAGCCTTTAATTATAAACAGGGGCTGTCTGTTTTTCTATACACCAACTTATTTGACACTTACATTGGATGAACATGAGAATATAAGTCCATGGTCATAGAATAAAGCAGGCTTTCCTCTGCCAAAAATTACATATAAACCGTTAGTTTTACATATGGACTTGATTTAAGAGATGTTTTTATTATAATAAAAATATCTTAAGAGATAGGGGGGAGTATAAATGGCAGATTTAAAAGATACTTATGTCGTTCATGGAGCATGTACTACATGTACCTGTGGTATGAGAAAAAGCAGAACTGTACTGGAAAAAAGCCACGGAGTTTTTTTAAAGGACAGGGCACTGATGACGGTTAATGATTGTAAGCCTGAAAATATCATTTGCTTTGGCGGCTGTTACAGTATGGAAAATCCGGATACTGCGGCAGAGGCTCAAAAGATACAAATGGATGTAGAAAAAGATTGCCCAAATACTTTTACAGATACCGTAATGAATTTTTTTGCAAAAAAGGATCAGAAAGAAAGTTCCGATGCTCCATTACGGGTGGTCGGTATATGCACCCCTAAAATCATATCAGCAGAATGGGACAACGGGGGTAATACTGTAGAAGTAAATGGGGAAGTCCCCTTACTTGCAGGCGCAAAGGTTTATTGTTTATATGGTGGAGAAATAGAAATCATTGATTCAGGACAACCGGAAGCAGGGGATATGTCACAGGTAGAAATCAGCCCCCATTCCGTCCCGCTGTCAGGATCTCCGGGAAGTAATGCGGAATCGCCAGCTATGGGGGCGGCCGCAGCTGGATTAGCTGCCATACCTGGTATGCCGAAACAAGCGGTTGCTGGTATGATTGGAGCTTCTAAAGCTTCCAGTTACGGCAAAAGCAAAACTTCTGATGCTGAGGGTTCGGGGCAGCCAGCTATAACCAAGGATTGGTTAAGACTTTATAGTAGTCCTACTGTATCTGGTATTGGTCGCCATGTTGCAAAACACCCCAATGCCAATAATTATGATTGGGGAATGCCTGAAGAATTATTGAAATACGACAGCAACAATAATCTTAATCCCGAGAATTACTCAACAGCTTCAATGGCGGCAACGATGATAAATGGGGCAGGTGGTACACTTACCGTAAAAAAAGAAGGTAATAATGTTTACACAGATGATGAGGGACGATATTGGGTAGCAGTTGGTCCAAATTTCATGAATCCTAATCATACTAGCAATATGCAACTCAAACCAGAAAAAATGTCTTATGGAACAAAAATTGATATACATGTAGTTGGCCAGCATGATGGAAAAGACTATTATATTCCTGCTGTTGTTGGCGATGCAAAAGAACATTCAAAACCTGATGGATTATATCAAACAGGAGTTCCCTTTGGCACTAATAGACCGACAGTGTTAGGGGATGGTAGCTCTGTTGAATTTATAGGATATGGTATTACTACTTTTATAGATGCCAACGGAAGCAGCAAAAGCACAGTAAATTATACAAACGATTATAAGTTGATCGAATTAATTGTCTATGATGGTAATGTTAATTATTAAGTAATATTTTTGCATATGGCAAAGCATATCTGATGTCTTTGCCGTATGCATATGTAGGAGAGCGATATGAAAAGAATGATATATATGGCAATGGTTGCTACAGTAGCCTTGAACTTAATAGCATGTCAAAACAGTTTACAACAAGACAAGGAGAATCCTGTTTTAACGGAATCAAAGAAAGAATTAACTGTTACGACAGAAACAAAAACAGAGCAGGAATTGGCGATTGAAATATATAATGCATTCTTGACTGGCAATGTGAAAGCTGCTGGTTGGGATATAAATGAAATGACTATTCCAACTGGTGAACCAGACAAACGTTATGCAACAAGCTATGCTTTTTTCGATTCTAATGGTGATGAAATTCCAGAGTTACATATAAATGCGGCAAGATATTATTATGTATTTACAATTAGAGATAGTGAAATGGTTGTATGGAAGGACTTATCTCCATATCCACACTACTATGCATTAAATAATGGTGCATTTATTAGTCGAAAATTTGGGGCTGGACCAATGCATGATGTTTATAATTATATTATCATGGATTATTTGGGAAATGAAATTTATGGTCTTAGTTTTTCCAAATATGATCAAAATCAAAATGAAATTTATGATGATAGTGATGAATATTTGTTTGATGGGGTCAATGTTACAAAAGAACAATGGGAGTTATTGACTAAAAGGTTTTTATATATTGATGAGGCTGGTATTGAGCAAGTAAAAAATGAAATTGAATGGACTGTTTTGTATGAAGGAACAAATTAATTATTCTAGAATCAACACACTCAATTAAAGAGAGCAGTCAATGTACTACATGTACCTGTGGTATGAGAAAAAGCAGAACTGTACTGGAAAAAAGCCACGGAGTTTTTTTAAGGACAGGGCACTGATGACGGTTAATGATTGTAAGCCTGAAAATATCATTTGCTTTGGCGGCTGTTACAGTATGGAAAATCCGGATACTGCGGCAGAGGCTCAAAAGATACAAATGGATGTAGAAAAAGATTGCCCAAATACTTTTACAGATACCGTAATGAATTTTTTTGCAAAAAAGGATCAGAAAGAAAGTTCCGATGCTCCATTACGGGTGGTCGGTATATGCACCCCTAAAATCATATCAGCAGAATGGGACAACGGGGGCAATACTGTAGAAGTAAATAAGTCCCCTTACTTGCAGGCGCAAAGGTTTATTGTTTATATGGTGGAGAAATAGAAATCATTGATTCAGGACAACCGGAAGCAGGGGATATGTCACAGGTAGAAATCAGCCCCCATTCCGTCCCGCTGTCAGGATCTCCGGGAAGTAATGCGGAATCGGCAGCTATGGGGGCGGTCGCAGCTGGATTAGCTGCCATACCTGGTATGACGAAACAAGCGGTTGCTGGTATGCTTGGAACTTCTAAAGCTTCCAGTTACGGCAAAAGCAAAACTTCTGATGTTGAGGGGCCGGGAGATAAGTTAGCTCCCGGAACTGGAAGTATTGGTTCAAAAGGGACGGCACTTTTAATAGATTATGAAAATCTTGGAGAAGATTATAAGGTTTATGAAAGTGGCAAACTGGTTGCCATACTATCACGTGATGTAGAAGGTAAAGGTAATATTACGTATGGATATGGAGTTTTGTTCAAAAACACACCAGAAGAGAGAAAAAGACTTAAAGACATTTATGGGCTTGAATTTGCTGAGAAAACAAGAGTACCAATTGCCATTTGCGAAAAAATGTATCAAGATTATGTTAATGAGAATTTACCTGCTCTTTATAAGTTCACAAACGACGATCAAATTTGGCTAAATCAAAACCAATTGGATGCACTTATTATGCATAGGCATTTAACGTATAGGCTAGGTTCTAAAACACAGGACGCACTTATCGAAATGTTTAAGAACAACGATGCTAACGATCCAAACCTCAAAAAGCTATATTGGGATAAATTGTTTGATGCAATGCTGGGAGATTTAAAAAATACTGTTAATGAGGCTGATTACAAAATTTATGAAGATGGCTGGAAAAACCGTATTTTAGATGAACTTGAATTATTCTTTGATGGTGACGAGAAAAGAAACCATTAAAAGAAAAGAGGATGTTTGAGATGAAGAAAACCGTTATTATTGTGATACTTATTTTATTAGCAGTTATGATTATAGTGTTTTATACTTTAAATACGCTGAATCTTGCCGAGTCAGCTAAGAAACGTACGTATGATGAGATCATAGAGAGGTTAACTGAAGAAAAACAAGCTTCTGATAAGGCTTTAGCGGAATTACAAGTAGAACAACAAAAGTCCGATAAAGATAAGGATATATTAAAATCACAACTTTGTAAAAACGCCGCATATGAAATGTTTTATGGGGAGTGGGAGGTAACAGATCATATCTATGTGGACCCTACACCTTTTAGAGGAATACATTATTCTGAATATGAAGTTGAAGAGCAAAAAGCATCTATCCTCAAAGGGATTAGTACAAAGACCATTCAGTTTACGCAGAAAAATATCGTTATAAATGGAAACGAAATGATTGAAAACATTAGGTATAAATATAGTATTTTTCCCGCAACCGACAACTATCATCTCCACTTTGAAATGACACTGAAGGATATTGGGCTAACAAAAGCAGAAGGTAACTATTTCGTATATGTAGAGGTTGAAACAGCATCAGATGAATCTTTTGGGGTCAGCAGCTTTTTTGTTAAAGATGAAAACACACTAATTGTGTATAGGGGTCATTATTGCGTTGAATACACTAGAATTTCATATGATGGCGGCTCAGAAGAACCTGTGATTATAAGTGGCTAATATAGAAAAAAACGGATTATGATTCGAGGCTATTTGTAATAGCACCGTTTTTAGTACTATTTTGGCGGCTGTTACAGTATGGAAAATCCGGACACTGCAGCAGAGGCTCAAAAGATACAAATGGATGTTGAAAAAGATTGCCCAAATACTTTTACAGATACCGTAATGAATTTTTTTGCAAAAAAGGATCAGAAAGAAAGTTCCGATGTTCCATTACGGGTGGTCGGTATATGCACCCCTAAAATCATATCAGCAGAATGGGATAACGGGGGTAATACTGTAGAAGTAAATAAGTCCCCTTACTTGCAGGCGCAAAGGTTTATTGTTTATATGGTGGAGAAATAGAAATCATTGATTCAGGACAACCGGAAGCAGGGGATATGCCACAGGTAGAAATCAGCCCCCATTACGTCCCTCTGTCAGGATCTCCGGGAAGTAATGCGGAATCGCCAGCTATGGGGGCGGCCGCAGCTGGATTAGCTGCCATACCTGGTATGCCGAAACAAGCGGTTGCTGGTATGATTGGAGCTTCTAAAGCTTCCAGTTACGGCAAAAGCAAAACTTCTGATGTTGAGGGTACGGGGCAGGAAGATTTGTTTAAAAAGCTTGATTCCTATTTACAAGGAAATCTTTCAGATAATGATGCTGCAGTAATAAAGGCAATGATATGGAAAGAGAGTAAAATGGGGTATTATACCAGCTCAAGTCCTAATGCCAACGTAAGTATAGATATACTGCAAGTCCTAGACCCGAGAAACCCTATGATATATGAATTTTGTACATATAATCTTGATACAACAACAAATGTTAAAATTCTTGATGGTAATGGTAATTATGTCCTTCCTCATACAATCGATTCCACCTATAATTACCAGAAATCAAGGACAACTTATAATACGCCTGTAGCGGATCGATTATTTAATAAAGCTAGCGATGGATACTATCATTATCAATACCAAAATTCATCGCAGTTATTAAGCGTAGCACTTGGTATTAGAACATATGCAATAAAATTAGATGCTGCTAATGGTAATGTATTACTTGCTGCACAAGAGTATAATGGGAGTACCCATAAAGTACAATATATGAATGATGTTAATGATCTTGCATTTAACGGAGGCTTTTTACATGCGGATAGCTACAATTAAAGCTTGTTCCATTATGTTAATTTCTTTAAGTTTATGTGCTTGTAATGGACACAGAATAGATAAAACTATACAAGAAAATCAGAATATGATTACTGATTCCTCCCCAGAAATATTTTCTGGAGAGGAGTTACCAAAAGAAGAAAAGCAGTTAAGGTTTGATGGCAGTGCAGATAGTTCTTTCCAACACTTAAATAATAAGGCTATTTTATTTGGTGATTATTTATATATAAAATCAATGTATGCAGACTATATTTTTTCTGGTAAGGATGAACATGGCAATTATCATTTATGGGAAAGCCCTAAGGATTTATTTACAGGAATAACAAAAGTACACTATGTTATTAAACATAATAATCAGTTGATTTGCATTTCTGAAAATGAAAAAGGGAATAATGAAATCATTATATATAATTCGGAATTCAAAATTCAAAATAGGAAGGAAATAAATCTTATCAGTCCGGAATATATTTATGCAAACGTACTTTATGGTTATACTATTTCTTCAGGGTATAGAACGTTAACAGCCATTAAATTGGACTCCTTAGAAGAAAAAGATATCTATTCATGTGAAAGCGATAAGCTATTTAGGTTTATTATAAATGAAAATGGAGAGGTGATTATTTCCGAAAATCTGGATAGAGCAATAACTCGTTACTTTAAATATGAAGAAAAGACTTTATTTCCAATAATAGAAACAAAACCAAGCATTCCGGTACTTTATGATTCCAGAGGACTTTTTTATCTGGAGGAAAGTGATTCTGCTTCACAGATGAATCTTATGCTTTGGGATGGAAAAAGTAACCAAAAGGTCGGGAATGTAAAAACAGATGATATGAATGAGTGGTCGTTTTCTAATGGGATTTTCGGAAATATCGTTATTGATGATAAGTATTTTGTATCAATTCATATAAATACAGATGTTCCCTATTTGTTAATTCAACAATTTGATTCTGGCGAGAATAAAAGAATACCGTTAGAAAAGTGGACTTTTACTGAAGCTGACATGGAAAGGTATGGAGAAACTTTCTCAGGAGTTTATTATGAAAGCGGTCAGATTATTAACTACTTTTTCTCGAATAAGAAGGGTACATTACAAACCCAAATCCTAGATATAAAACAATAAAATTCATATGTACTTAGGAATTACTTGGGCTTGTTTTAAAAACTGCAACACAAGCCCATTTTATTTAAGTAATTATAATTTTCCCAACAAACTTATAGTCCTTACCACGTCCAGAAAACCTTGCCGGTGTAGGTATGGTTCTTCGTTAGCAAGCCAGTCGGGATAAGATATAATTAATCTTGAGTTCTTATTTGTAAACAGCAAAGGTGCAAACCTCAGTTATACATACGAAGAAAGAAGGAGGACAGAGGCAAATCTATTTAGTAAATAGCTTCACTTCTGGAGGTTTTTAATCGCCCTCATGCAAGGAGTTGTTAGGTGGAGCATTTTCCAATAGTTTTGCAAAAACTATGAAAACGAAAAATATCTTTAAAATAACTGCATTACTATTGGCTCTTATTTTGCTATATAGTTGTCAAAATATAGTTGCAAACAATATACCAACTCAGCAAAATATCGAAAAAGCGGGCGATATACTCACAAATTTTCATCTTACCAAAGACGAGTATTGAAGGGGAATCTAAGACTAGAGCCGGTGTTTGACTATATTGGTGAATTAAACGGCGAGTATGTTATAGTGGAAAATATGCTTGATGGCAAATAGAAAAAAGGCATCATAAAACTTATGTTTTAAGAGATTGGGAAATCTACTGCCTTTTTCTGTCCAAGGTAAGCGCACAACAACCACGTAAGGGACCTTGTTGTTATGCGCTTATGAAACAACTACTCTAATAAAGGAATTTGACACAGAATATGGACATGAATTTTAGTATGCTACAAAGAATATAAAAAAGCAGTTATATAGAAAACGCAAAGAGCAAGGTACCTGGCATTCCTCGGCCATTCCCCTTGCTCTTACCTGTTTTATTTTATTGATTCTACAATGGCATTAGCCAAAGCCCCGATCTCAGCCAGCTGGTCCTCTTTTACAGAAGATTTGATGGTAATGGTTTGATCCAGTATGGTCATATTTTTCATTCCTGAAAGAATCTCATTCATCTTTTTAGCTGCCATGATACCCCAGGAACCGTTTTCCATAAGAGCAACGGTGCGGTTTTGCACGTTATGGGCTTTCATATCCAGAAGTAAGTGCTCCATGCTGCTGAAAATTCCTCCGTTATAGGTGGCCGAAGCGAATACCAGATGGCTGCAGCGAAATGCTTCTGAAATGATTACAGACGGATGAGTATTGGATACGTCATACATTACAATATTGCGGACCCCGCGTTCTGCCAGGCGGCATGCCAGAATGTTGGCGGCATTCTCCGTATTTCCGTAAATGGAGCCATAGGCGATCATTACGGCATTTTCTTCCGGTGTATAGCTGCTCCATGCGAGATACTTGTCCATATACCAGCAAATATTGGAACGCCATACAGGCCCGTGAAGCGGACAAAGGATCTGAATGTCCAGATCAGCAATTTTCTTTAAAAGGGTCTGGGTAGACGGCCCGTATTTTCCTACAATATTGGAATAGTATCTTCTGGCATCATCAAGCCATTCCCGTTCAAAATTCACTTCATCGGCAAACAGGTTTCCGTTCATTGCGCCAAAGGTGCCAAAGGCATCGGCTGAAAAAAGAACCTTGTCCGTAGTGTCGTAGGTGACCATTACTTCCGGCCAGTGAACCATGGGAGCCATATAAAATGTAAAGGTATGTTTGCCGGAGCAGAAAGTATCCCCTTCTTTTACAACAACAGCTCTGGAATCAACGCCGAATTCATAAAACTGGTTAATGATAGGGACTGTTTTGGCATTGCAGATCACCTGAACCTCCGGATATCTTCTGACCATTTCCCCTAAGGTGGCACAGTGGTCCGGCTCCATGTGGTTTACAATGATATAATCCAGATCACGTCCGCCAAGAACTGCTTCCACATTTTCCAAAAACTGTCCGGTGATGGCCCGGTCAACGGTATCAAAAAGAACGGTTTTTTCATCTAGCAGGACATAGGAGTTATAGGAAATCCCTTTCGGAATGGGGTAGGCGTTTTCGAACAGGGCAAGACGGCGGTCACTTCCTCCCACCCAGAACAAGTCATCTTTAATAGTTTTTATACAATACATGGTGCTGCCTTCCTTTCTTTCGTTCTATTCCATCCTTAAAAGTATACTATATTTTCAGGAAAATGTCATTGTGTTTTTTAAGGTCCAATTTGTCCGGTCAATTGAAAACCGGCTCAATATATACTTCTACGATGCCTCCGCATACCATACCTTCGTCTTCTGCGTTGCCCGGAGTCATATCAACTTTCATTAATACCGGCTTTTTATCCCTGGCAACATCTCTTGCTGCAAGACACACCTCGGACTCCACACAGCCGCCTCCGATGGTTCCGATGGTGCTTCCGTCAAGCATTACAACCATTTTTGTTCCAACATCCCGGGGAGCGGAGCCTTTTCTGGATACGATGGTCACAAGGGCTTTTGGCATGTCTGACAGTTCTCCGGAGGTAAGTCCGTCAAGGATTTCCTTTGGATAGCCAAAGCTTTTTTGGCTTCCGTTTTTCACCTGAATGATCTCCGCCATAATGGCTACGGCGATTTCCTCCGGGGTCTGGGCATTGATCTTTAGTCCGATGGGAGTGTAAACTTGTTCAAGAAGCTCTTTGTCTATTCCCTGCTCTTCTAAATAATCCTTTACAAGCTTTACCCTGGCTCTGCTGCCGATCATGCCGATATAGGCGTTTTTTTTGCCTATGATCTGGGATAAACAGTCCTGATCATACCGGTGTCCTCTGGTGACGATGATAAAATAATGGCCTGTGCTTCCCTCTATCTCTTCCAGGGCTTCCCGAAAGGGCTTGCAGATAACGGTGTCAGCCTCCTCTTTTCTTGCGGTATTGGCAAATGATAACCGGTCATCAATAACCGTAACATGAAATCCCAGCATTTTTCCGATCCTGATGATGGGAATGGAGATATGTCCGGCTCCGCACACCACCATATACTTTTCCCCTGTTATAAATTCGCAGAACAGAGTGCTTTTCTGAGATTTAATGATCTGGGTTTTGTCAATGCTCTTTAAATCTTCTGAAAAAGCATCAAAAGCTTTTTCATCTCCCTGCCTGCAGATGATTTCTCCGCCAGACCACAGGGCTTTGGCTCCAAGTCCCTGACCTTCGATGATTGTCAGGCTGACTAAGGTGGTGCTTTTATCGGCATTTTTTAATTCTTCATAAAATCCTGCTGTCATATGATTGCTCCCTTTTGCTGTCTCGTGCTTTTATAATAAAAAAGGGCGGTATTCATTCCGCCCTTTTTCGGGTATTGTGGTTTCCTTTTATTTTGCAGGCTTAGGCTTACGGTAGAATGTATCTTCCAGAGGAAGTTTGTAACGGAATACACCATCCTTTTTATAGTAAGCATTCTGCAGTGCAGGCGCTCCCATAACGCATACGATCTCACCCACGCCCTTTGCTCCAAATGCAACTTCAGATGGATTCTTTTCAATGAACCGTACGTCGATAGGAGGCATCTGAGGTGCTTTAAAGAGACCTAAAGTACCTAACTTAGCCTGAGGAATGCCGTTCTTTAACGGGAAGTCCTCTGTCAGTCCATAACCAAGACCCATTGCAACACCGCCTTCTACCTGTCCTTCTGCGGCAAGAGGATTGATGGCTTTGCCTATGTCATGAGCTGCGATTACCTTTACAACCTTTCCTTCCTGGTCAATAACAAAAAGCTGTGTTCCATATCCATAAGCAATATGGCTGACTGGATTTGGCTTGTCACTGCCGATAGGATCTGTTTTATAGTCAAATTCGCCGTAGTATTCTTTGCCTTCCAAATCACTTAAAGAATGTCCTGCATCCAGATCCTCTTTCAGTTTCATGGCTGCAATGTGGATTGCTTCTCCTGTAAATACGGTCTGACGGGATGCGGTGGTAGTTCCGGAGTCTGGTGTGTATTTTGTATCCGGATGTCCAACCACTACCTGTTCCGGTTTAAGACCTGTGGTCTGACAGACCATCTGTAAGGTTATGGTCTGAAGTCCCTGGCCGATAGCAGCAGCGGAAGAGCCTGTAATAACCTTTCCGTCACGTATTCTTAAGATACAGCGGCCAACGTCTGCAAGGCCCACACCGATTCCTGCGTTCTTCATGGCAGATGCAATACCTACGAAATAATTAGGATCTGCTTCATATTTTTCAAAATCTTCTTTTACTGCTTCCAAAGTTTCCACCATACCGGTGCCTTCGTCAGCGATCTGTCCGTTAGGCAGAGACTGGCCTGGCCTGATGGCATTGCGGTAACGGATCTCCCAACCGGAAATTCCAACCTTCTCCGCTAACTGGTTGATCAAAACTTCCGTTGACATACAGGACTGGGTTACTCCGAATCCACGGAATGCGCCTGCAGGAGGATTGTTGGTATAATAAGCATCACCTTCAATATCCACGTTTTGGTAATTATACGGTCCGCCCGCATGAGTGCAGGCTCTTTGAAGAACCGGTCCGCCCAGAGAAGCATAGGCTCCCGTATCAGAGAGAAGCTTTGCCTTCATTCCCTGTATAATACCGTTTTCATCACAGCCGATCTTGCAGTAGATTTCCATGGCGTGACGCTTTGGATGATAATTTATGCTTTCCTGACGGGAGAAGGATACTTTTACAGGTCTCTTTGATAGATAAGCACAAAGAGCAGCCTGATGCTGTACGCTCATATCTTCCTTTCCGCCGAAGCCGCCGCCGACAAATGCGCTCTGTATTCTTACTTTCTCCATAGGGAGGCCAAGATATGCACTTAATTCGTGATGTTCATCATAAATACCCTGTGATCCGGTAATTACCTTTACTCCGTCGCCGTCAGGAATACCAACAGCAGTTTCCGGTTCCATGAAAGCGTGCTCTGTGGGCGGAACATAGAAGGTGCCTTCTGCGATATACTTGGAATTTGCAAGAGCTTTCTCTGCGTCACCACGTTTTACCTCTTCATGGTCAAGAAGGTTATTTTCTGGAATTCTGAATTTGCCAAATTGCATAAAGCCTTCGCCATGAACCTGATGGGCGCCTGGAACCATGGCTTCCCTTGGGGAGCGGACCGGCTCTAATTCTTCATAATCTATTTCTACGGCTTTAACTGCCGCTGTCGCCTGTTCCAGCGTTTCAGCCACGACCATGGCAAGGGTGTCGCCGCAGCACTTTGTCTCTTCGCCTACATCGATCATGCCGGGCCAGTCGTGTGCCAGATGGCCGATATACCTGTCTCCGGGTATGTCCTTTGCCGTATAAACAGCGACTACGCCTGGCATTGCAAGAGCCTTGCTGGTATCGATCCCGTTAATTTTAGCGCATGCATATTTGCTGAACACGTTCTTTCCGTAAAGCATGTCTTCCAGATAATAGTCATCTGCATAATTGGCGGTACCCAGTGTTTTTGCTTCTGCATCCACACGGCAGGTTCTTTCTCCTACTGTACCGGTCTGCTTAAGTTCAGGAACCTCTAAGTTTTCATTGAACATTTTTGCTGCCAGCAAAATACCGTCTTCTATTTTGGTATAGCCTGTACAACGGCAGATATTTGTGCGGATCGCCTGCTTAACATCATCTCTGGTTGGATTGGGATTCTGGTCAATTAAGCATTTGCCGCTGATTACCATGCCAGGAATGCAAAAGCCGCACTGTACGGCTCCTGCTGCCGCAAAAGCATAAACAAATACATCCCGTTCCCTCTGTGTAAACCCTTCTATGGTCTGAATCTTTTTGCCTTCCAGTTTGGACAGCTTTTGTATGCAGGCGCGGATTGTTTTCCCATCCACAATTACCGTACATGTCCCGCAGGCACCTTCCTTACATCCGTTTTTAACGGAAGTGATACCAAGCTTGTTTCTGAGAAAATCCATTAATGTTAAATCTTCTTCTGACTGGTAATCTTTACCGTTGACATTTACTACATACATGACAATACCTCTCTCTCTAATATACTGGTTGATATTATATAATTCCGCACATTTTTTCTAACAATACTATTTTATATAATTTTATCAAAAAATGGCGTTTTTATTTCTGCTTCCACAGACATTTTAACATACAAATAATATAAAAACAATTCATATTCCATGAAAATATAAAAAATTTTTAGTTATATACAAAAAAAGTTAGAACACCTGCTTTTTCGCTTAAACAGGAGGTTTCATCCGTTTTATTTATAGAAAATATCTATAAGTAAAGCCGGGAAAATAAGGCAATTTTTACTGTTATCAAACTTTTTTTTATATATACTGAAAAAACATTTTAGACCTTAAAATTATTGCAAATTTTGTCGTATATGTTATAATAAATAGATTAAGAAAAGATGTCCTCTGGGTTTTTGCCTGGAGGATGTTTTTTTACACAAAGGTGTGGAAAACTTTAATATTTCAGAGAAATAAACAGGGATCGTTTCTATCATGGTGAAGTTTTTCATTTTGATGCATCAGGATCTATAAAAGGAGGCAGAAAATGAGCGGGGAAAAAGAAAACATATTGGTAAGCGCCTGTCTGCTTGGAATTAACTGCCGCTATGACGGCGGAAGCGGCAGGCAGGAAAGCCTGATCGGGCTTATGGAGAAATACAACTTCATACCGGTCTGCCCGGAGCAGCTTGGTGGCCTGGGAACGCCCAGAGAGCCTGCAGAGCAGCTTGTTTGCGGTGAAAACGGGAATTATAATAAGATCCGTGTGATGGACCGGTCAGGGAAAGATGTGACGGACAGCTTTTTAAAGGGAGCAGAAGAAACCCTGAAGCTTGCCAGGCTTTATGGCTGTAAGCGGGCGATTTTAAAGGAGCGTAGTCCGTCCTGCGGTCATGGGTCCATTTATGATGGGACGTTTTCAGGGACAAAGGTTCCGGGAAGCGGTGTGACCGCAAGGCTTTTGGAAGAAAACGGAATCCACGTATCAGGAGAGAGCAGCATAGGATCTTTCGGGTATCCCTTTATGCCCAAAGAGCATGGGCGGCAAATAGGAAAGGAGATAAGAGGAGTTATGAAAACAGCAATCACAAGACAACAGGCACTGGAGTTACTAAAGAAATATAATAAGGAACCGTTTCATCTGCTTCACGGTCTGACCGTGGAAGGGGTGATGCGCTGGTATGCAGGAGAAATGGGATTTGGGTCAGAGGAAGAATTCTGGGGAATCGCAGGACTTCTTCATGATGTGGATTTTGAACAATTCCCGGAGGAACATTGTACAAAGGCTCCGGAGCTTCTGACAGAAATCGGGGCAGAGGAAGAACTTATTCATGCCATATGCAGCCATGGTTATGGAATCTGTTCCCAGGTAAAACCGGAACATGTGATGGAAAAGATCATGTTTGCAGCGGATGAACTGACCGGACTCATCGGAGCGGCGGCCAGGATGCGCCCTTCAAAAAGCGTTATGGATTTAGAAGTCTCCAGCCTTAAGAAAAAATTCAAGGACAAGCGGTTTGCAGCAGGCTGTTCCAGGGATGTGATCGCATCAGGTGCAGAAAATCTGGGCTGGACTCTTGAAGAACTGTTTGAGAAGACCATCCTGGCAATGCGCTCCTGTGAGGAAGCCGTGAATCAGGAGATGGATGCGTTGGAATAATAAGATTCATTGACATCACCACTTTATTAAAGTGGTGATTGACATTTTTCCGATGTAATTTTATACTTATATCGAAACTCCCCTGTCCTTTGAGCCTGTGGTTGTCCGTTGCTTGGCGTTATAGCCGCCTGCCGAAACGGGGGATGTTGATTTCTTAATTACGAAGGGAGAAATGTTATGAAACAACTCAGGTTAAAAGTGGCCGTTCTGATTCTTGCTGCTCTTTTTCTTCTGACTGCTTGCGGAAAGAAAGAGGGAAGTGTTTCACAGACGACAGAGGCCCAGTCCTCTGCGGCGGCAGAAACGGAGCAGTCAAAGACAGAGTCCCAGGCGGAGGCTCAAAAGGAATCCCAGAAAGCTGCAGGACAGGAAAGCTGGACCTTTAAGGATCAGGCGGACAATGAAGTGACAGTAAAGATTCCGGTGGAACGCATGGTGGTTATGCAGCATCATTCTCTGGACATTCTGGCCCAGTTAGGAGCCCAGGACAAGGTGGTGGCTACGGAGAAAAACTGGAAAAAGGATTTAGGCGCTTATATGGAAACCGTATTCCCAGGCATTGACAGCCTTCCCACGCCAGGCGATTTAACGGAGTGGAATGTGGAGGAAATCGCGGCATTAAAGCCGGATGTGGTCATTGCCGCCTCCCAGGCAAAGCCGGAAGCCATTCAGCAATTAAAGGATTTGGGAATTCCGGTGGTGGTGGTTTCCTTACGGGGAGAGGGGAAGCAGGCAGAGGCTCAAAGCCCCAGACTTTCCGATGCGGACAAGGCTTATACAGATGGCTGTGAATGGGCGGTAAAGACCCTGGGAAAATTGACCGGGACCGATTCAAAGGCGGATGATATATGGAATTTCTGCCTGGAAAGCCGCAAACTGGTGGATGACGCCGTTGGCAGCATACCGGATGACCAGAGAGTCAGGGTATTTATTGCCAATGAAGGAGAACAAACCTACGGCAATGACAAGTATGTGGGCTCCCAGCTTTTAAGGGCAGGTGCAATCAATGTGGCAGCCCAGGAAATCCAGGGCTATAAGCCTTATACCTTTGAAAAGCTGGCGGAATGGAACCCTGATGTGATTATCGTGCAGGACCGTTATAAGGACGTATACGATCAAATCACCGTTGATGCAAAATATAAGGAACTGAAAGCGGTCAAGGAAAACAAAGTCCTTTTGGCTCCCTACTGGACAAAGCCCTGGGGAAATCCGGATACGGATTCCATTGCCCTGGGTGAATTGTGGCTGGCTTCCCAGTTCTATCCTGATAAAATCAGCAAAGATGTGGTTTTGGAAAGAGCCAAAGCCTTTTACAAGAATTTCTACGGTGTAGATTTTAACGGCTCTGTTTAATCATGTGAAGCCTATGAAAGAAAAATCTGTTTTAAAAAATATAACGGGAATTGTAATAGTTCTTCTTCCTGTATTCTGTATTCTTATATCATTGACAATAGGGCCGTATCATATCGGCCCTATTGATATTATAAAAATCATTTACGGACGGATAACAGGGCAGGTGCTGGTTTCCGATTCCATGGCGGCCGGACTGTTGTGGCAGGTACGTTTCCCACGGGTTATAGGAGCTTCCCTGGTGGGGGCCGGTCTTTCCGTTTCCGGTGCGGTGTTTCAGGGGCTGTTTAAAAATCCTCTTGCCTCCCCCTATACCCTGGGAGTTTCCAATGGAGCGGGGTTTGGGGCCGGATTAGCCATTATTTTAACTTTTTCTTCCATGCAAATCCAGATGACCGCCATTTTCTTCGGCCTTTTTGCTGTAGGCCTGACATTTTTCCTGTCCATGAGGGGACAGAAAAACACAGTCACACTCATTCTGGCAGGAATGCTGGTGGGTTCCCTGTTTTCCTCTCTGGTGTCTCTTATAAAATTTGTGGCGGATCCCTTTGATAAGCTTCCGGCAATTGTATTCTGGCTCATGGGTTCTCTTTCAGGGATCAGTTACGTGAAAATCCTGACAATCCTTCCCCTTTATTCCATGGCAATGGTCCTTCTTTTCCTTTTCCGCTGGAAGATAAACGTCTTAAGTATGGGGGATCAGGAGGCAAAATCATTTGGAATTGACGTAAGGCGGGAGAGGGGCATTGCTATTGTTGCCTGCTCCGTTTTGACGGCCCTGGTGGTGAGCATTTCAGGCATCATCGGCTGGGTGGGAATCGTCATTCCTCATCTGACCCGCATGATTACGGGGCCTGATTTTAGGCGGATCATTCCCGTTTCCGCCTCATTAGGTATCTGCTATCTCCTGGTGATTGACGATATCTGCCGGGCCCTGACGGCCGTGGAAATCCCCATTGGCGTGATTACAGGCATTATCGGAGTTCCCTTGTTTATTTATTTCATATATAAGAGGAAGGTGAGATGGTAATGAAGCTGGAGATACAAAACCTTACATTCAGTTATGACGGGGAAAAAAATGTCTTTGAGGATGTGTCCTTATCTTATCAATCACCGGAAATTTTTTGCCTGTTGGGAGCTAACGGTACGGGGAAAAGTACCTTATTAAAAAACATCATTGGGGAGTATAAGCCAAAAGAAGGAAGAATTCTGATTGACGGTAAGCTTTTGAAAAACTATTCCGCCAGAAAGCTGGCCCAGAAAATCGCATACATTCCCCAGACCCATGTGCCCGCCTTTCCCTTTTCTGTTATGGATGTAGTTCTTATGGGCCGGACGTCCAGAATTGGCTATTTTTCCACACCGGGAAAGGCGGAGGAAGGCTCTGCCATGAAGCGGCTGGAATTTTTAAATATAGGCCATCTGAGGGATAAGCCCTATACAGATATTTCCGGCGGGGAAAGGCAGCTGGTATTGATTGCTGCCGCCTTAAACCAGGAGCCTGAGGTTTTGATTTTAGACGAGCCCACCTCTCATCTGGATTTTGGGAACCAGTACCGTTTTATCCATTTGATTGGAAAGCTTCAAAAGGAAGGGATGGGAGTTATTATGACAACCCATTTCCCCGATCATGCGCTGGAGTTAAAAGGGAAAACCTCAATAATGAAAGACAGGGGAATTGTTAAGACAGGACCGGCCGCCGACGTGGTCACCAGCCGGAATATGAAGGAGCTTTATCAGATAGAAGTAAATGTTAAGACCTTTGGAAAACGGAGTATTTGTATTCCGGGAAGAATTGATGAGGATTAAATATGGAAAAACAGGATAATATACAAAGGCTTTCCCATTCTTACTGGTCCCAGAGGGCGGAGGAATTTTCCCAGCTTCGGATGCAGGATTATGATTCCCCCCTTTACCCGGCTTTTAAGGAATTTTTAAGGAAAAATATGCCGGAAACCGGAGCACCTTTAAAGGCTTTGGATGCTGGCTGCGGCGCGGGCTTTTTTTCCATGCTGCTGTCGGAATTAGGGTGTGAGGTCACGGGTGTGGACTTTTCCCGGGACATGCTCCGGCAGGCAGCTAAAAATGCCCGTGATACGGGACATGACCGCATTTCATTTTTACACATGGACATTCAAAATATGGATTTTTCCGATGAAACCTTTGATTTCATCGTTACGAGAAATGTTACCTGGGTGCTGCCCGACGCCGCCAGGGCCTATGAGGAAATGATGCGGGTCCTCCGGCCTGGAGGGGTCCTCTTGAATATGGACTCCAATTATGGAAGGGCCTTTAATGAGGCAGATGCAAGGGGAGAGACGCCCAGCCATCCCACCCAGAGCCTGGAGCAGCTGAAAATGAGGAATTTTATAGCCCGTGATTTGGAAATCACCAGGACGGACCGTCCGGAGTGGGACATGGTAAAGCTCTGGAAAGAAGGGGCGGAAAGAGTCTGCTGCTACAGGGATTTAGAAAAACTTTTGGGCATTGGGAGATGGAATAACCAGTACACAAAGCCCTCTGCTTCGTCAAGGGCCGTCATGTTTGCGGTAGCCGCCTGGAAGTGAAATCAGGGAAAAGGATGAAAAGATTCTTAAGTGGGAAATTATGGACCGGCCGGAGAAAATACTTGACAGCCACCTGCAATTAGGATATTATTTCCGTTAAATATGGAAATAACCTGAATCAAAGGAGAAAAAGGCTATGAAAAAAGTTGTGAAATTTGGAGGAAGCTCTTTAGCCAGTGCAAAACAGTTCAAAAAGGTGGGTGACATCATTCGTGCAGAAAAAAGCAGGCGGTTTGTAATTCCATCTGCGCCGGGCAAACGAAATGACAAGGATGAAAAGGTCACGGATATGTTATACCAGTGCTATGATGCTGCGGCAGAGGGCAAGAGCTACAAAAAGATTCTGGAAAAGATTCAGGAACGCTATATGGAAATTATTGACGGGCTTCATCTGAATTTGAATCTGGATCATGAGTTTGAAGCCATTGAAGAAAATTTCCTTAAAAAGGCCGGGCGTGATTATGCGGCTTCCAGAGGAGAGTACTTAAATGGAATGGTGATGGCAGAATTCTTAGGCTACGAATTCATTGACGCAGCTGAAGTAATCTTCTTTGATACAGATGGCAGTTTTAATGCGGAGCTTACCAATACAGAACTTGGTGAGCGCCTGGAGCATGTGGAGAGAGCGGTGATCCCGGGCTTTTACGGATCAAAGCCGGACGGAACCATAAAGACCTTTTCAAGAGGCGGTTCCGATATAACCGGCTCCATTGTTGCAAAGGCCATTCATGCGGACATGTATGAAAATTGGACGGATGTTTCCGGTTTCCTGGTTGCGGATCCAAGGATCATTAAAAATCCGGAGGTCATTGAGACCATTACATACCGGGAGTTAAGAGAGCTTGCTTATATGGGAGCCAGTGTCCTCCATGAGGATGCCATTTTCCCGGTGAGAAAAGAAGGAATTCCCATCAACATCCGGAACACCAATAAGCCGGAGGACCAGGGGACTCTGATCGTGGAAAGCACCTGCAGAAAGCCTCATTATACCATTACGGGAATTGCCGGTAAGAAGGGCTTCTGCTCCATCAACATTGAAAAGGCCATGATGAACGCTGAAGTTGGTTTTGGGAGAAAGGTGCTGGAAGTATTTGAAAAGTACGGCATTTCCTTTGAGCATATGCCGTCGGGAATCGATACCATGACCGTTTTTGTCCATCAGTCGGAATTTGAAGAATATGAGCAGTCCGTTATCGCAGGAATCCACAGGGCGGTAGAACCTGATTTCCTTGAGATGGAATCAGACCTTGCGCTGGTCGCTGTGGTGGGCCGTGGCATGAAGGCGACCAGAGGGACTGCCGGAAGAATCTTTTCGGCCCTTGCCCATTCCAGGGTAAACGTTAAAATGATCGACCAGGGCTCCAGTGAACTCAACATCATCATTGGCGTAAAGAACGCAGATTTTGAGGAAGCGATCAAGGCAATTTATGATATGTTTATTATGACTGAGGTTTAAGATTGAAAGACAGGCTGAAAGGAAGTACCTGACAGCCTGTCTTTTTTCCTGTGCTCAAGGTTTGCGGCTTAAGGCTGGGGTGCTGTCAGCGGCCGCCGATCCATGGACAAATGGAGTGAATGATATTGACAGAAGGGGAGATCATAAAAACGGAAGGGAATAAGGTGAGGGGATTATATGAAATTTGATGTTTATAAACTGGCGGATAAATACAAGCTGACAGATACAGAAACCCAGATATTAAATTATATTTTGGAAAATAATCAACAGGTACTTCATATGGCAGTGCGTGAAGTTGCAAATCAAAATTTTGTATCTGCTGCAACGATCATTAAATTATCAAAAAAGATGGGGTTTACCGGATATACGGATATGATATACCGTCTTAATTTCATGATGACAAGTCACAGGAAAAATAAAGAAAGGCTGTCGGACATCACCAGTTTTATCAACGATATACCAGATGGAATATTAAATGATTTTATGAACCAGTTGAAAGCGCACAGAAATGATATTATCTTAGTATCAGCTACCGGATTTTCCTCCCCATTGGCGGAATATGTGGAGCGCAAGCTTTTGGTGACCGGTTTTAGGGTTATAAAGACCAATGCCTATGCAGTATATGATAAGAACAGTCTTGGCGCATCATTGGTTATTGTGATTTCTAAAAGCGGGGAGACAGATACCATTGCAAAGCTTGTTGACTATGCAAATGAAAATCAGGTGGATGTTGTTTCATTTACAGGAGAACAGAGCAATTATATCGGGCGCTCGTCCACAGTAAATATTCCCATTCTGGATGACAAGACCCTGGATGACCGGAATCTGCAGTCTAATTATTTTTATGCAAGGGTGATTGTGGTATTCGAATATTTGATGAGCCAGGTGTTGGAGGAACTGGATTAGTGCGCGCTGGAGAAGCCCATGGCATGCAAAGAAATAAAAAGAGCCGTTCGGCTCTTTTTATTTTTAATTCCTGATCAGATACATTCTGGCTTCATACGGCCTGAGCACATCTGCCAGGCCTTCATCCGTATAAGAACTGATCAACTGCTTTTTCTCACGGTCAAGCTCTTCAGGAAGCTGAAAAGAAACCATTTTATCGAAAAAGTTACATATTACAAGTAAAGTAATTCCTTCCAGTGTACGGGTATAAGCAAAGATATCGGGATCCTCCGGCATCAGGAGCTGGTATTTCCCATCTACGAATACGTCATAGGTTTTTCTTAACCGAATCAGCTTCTGGTAAAGGTAAAAGATGGAGCTTTCATCTGCCATTGCGGACTCTGCATTAATTTCGGAATAGTTTGGATTTACCTTAAGCCAGGGGGTTCCATCTGTAAACCCGGCCTCTTTGCCGCTATTCCACTGCATGGGTGTTCTCGCATTATCCCGGCCTTTTGTGTAGATAGACTCCATGACCTCTGCTTTTTTATATCCGGCCCCGGTTCTTTCTTTGTATATATTTAAAGTTTCGATATCCCGGTAGTCTTCCATATCATATTTTACATTGGTCATCCCAAGTTCTTCGCCCTGGTATATATAGGGGGTACCTTGCATTCCATGAAGGAGTATTGCCAGCATTTTGGCAGATTCTATTCGATATTCCTTATCATTTCCCCAGCGGGATACAATTCTCGGAAGATCGTGGTTGTTCCAGAACAGGCTGTTCCAGCCTTTGCAGTAAAGGGATTCCTGCCAGGTGGATAAGGCACGCTTTAATTCCAGGAATGGAAGAGGGGATAAGTCCCATTTTTCTCCGCCCTTTTTCTGGTCAAGGCAGATGTGTTCAAACTGGAATACCATGGAAAGCTCACTGCCATCCGGGTTGCTGTAAAGTACGGCATTTTCTGTATTTGCACTCCATGCTTCCCCTACGGTGACTAAATCTCCTTTCTGAAAGGTCTCCCTGCTTAACTCCTGTATAAATTCATGAAGCTTTGGCCCATCAGCTGTGATCATCCGGTCAGGTTCCTTGGCAATTAAATCGATGACATCCAGCCGGAACCCCCCGACTCCTTTCTCCATCCACCAAAGGATCATATCCCGGATCTCCTGGCGTACCTTTGGGTTATCCCAGTTAAGATCCGGCTGCTTCACTGAAAACTGATGGAAATAGTATTGCCCCAGTTCCGGAACCCACTCCCAGGCAGAGCCTCCAAAAGCGGCTCTTAGTTCATTGGGGGAAATTCCTTCCACCCCATCCCTCCACACATAGTAATCATGATAGGGATTATCCTTACTTTTTTTCGCCTCCATAAACCATGGATGCTCATCGGAAGAATGGTTTAAAACCAGGTCCATGATAATGCGGATGCCCCGCCTGTCTGCCTTTTTAATCAGTTCTTCCATGTCTTCCAAGTTCCCGAACATGGGATCAATATCCTGGTAATTGGATATATCATAACCATTGTCATCCTGAGGGGAACAATAGACTGGGGAGAGCCAGAGAGCATCTACCCCCAGCTCTTCCAAATAATCAAGTCTGGAGATGATCCCTTGAAGGTCTCCGATCCCATCACCGTTGCTATCCTGAAAGCTTTTGGGATAAATCTGATATACAACCGCTTGTTTCCACCATTTTCTGTCCATTTTCTTCTTCCTTCCCTTAAGCTTTTACAGAACCGCTTGTAACTCCTGCGATGATCCATTTCTGACAAAAAACATATACAGCTAAAACCGGCAGCAGCACCATTAAATATGAGGCAAAGGCAAGATTATACTGTGTAGAGAACTGGCCTTTAAACACATATTGTGCCAGCTGCAAGGTTTGCTGGCTTGCATCGCTTAATAAAACCAGGGGCATCAGGAAATCGTTCCAGGTCCACATAAAGGATAAGATTGCCACCGTAGCGCTCATCGGCTTAAGAAGCGGAAATATAATGCGCCAAAAGGTCTGGATCGTATCCGCTCCGTCAATCCTTGCCGCCTCCTCTAAAGCCACGGGCAGGGATTTGATGTATCCCGAATAAAGAAATGTATTCATGGGAAGTCCGAAAACAATATAAATTAATGTGATACCATAGATGTTATCCAAATGTAAGGAGGAGGCCTGTTTTACCAGGGGAAGCATAATCACATTAAAAGGGATAAACATGGCACTGATAAAATAATAATACATGAGATTGAAAAACTTGCTTTTATCCTTATTTCGTACAATGGCGTATGCTGCCATGGAATTGGTCAGGATGGTAAACACCAGATTAATACTTGTGATAAAAAATGTATTAAGGAACTTCCTGGGATAGTCGGTAAGCTTCCAGGCATTGGAAAAGTTCTCAAAGTGGAGGGAAGCCGGAAGGGCTAATATGTTTTCCATATCTGACGGTGATTTCAAGGCAATTACCACAGTAATATAAAGGGGGCCAAGAATAACTAAAACAGCGATTGCCGCCAAAAGGATTGTCAGGGGCCAATTGGTCTTTTCTTTTCCTTCCATCAGTTTATTTTCGCCTCCCTTTTTTCTAATATCTTCAACTGTAATACGGAAATTGCCGCCACAACCAGGAATAAAATAACGGCATTGGCTGACTGATAGGCAAACTGTCCGCCGTCAAATCCTCTCTTATAGATCAACATGGAGATCGTAGTGGTTGCGGTTCCAGGCCCTCCCCCTGTCATTGCCATGATCTGGTCAAATGCCATAAGAAAACCTTTGACACTTAATACCATATTGATGGTGAAAAAGGGGGCAATCAGCGGGAAGGTGATCTTGGTAAACCGCTGGAGGCCAACAGCGCCGTCAAGGTCGGCTGCATCATAGATATCCTTATCCACCGTCTGAAGGCCGGAGAGATATATCATGATGTTAAAGGCCATGGATTGCCAGACGGTCACAAATAAAACCCCCAGCCATGCTTTGCTGGTACCAAGGATATTTACGCTCAGCCCATCGATACCTGCTGATCTTCCTAACCCTGGAATGATATTGCCAAAGATAAAATTAAATACAAAACCGATGATCAGCGTTCCCAGCATATATGGCAGGAAATACAGCGCCTTTAAAAGGTTCTTTCCCAGAATTTTTCCATTGAGTCCGCATGCCAGCGCCAAACTTAACACGTTGACAAGGACAGTGGCGGAAAGCGCAAACTGAAAGGTAAAGCCATAGGCCTGCTTTATGGAAGGATCCTTAAAAAACTGCAGGAAATTTTTAAGCCCGATAAATTCCCAGTTCCCATAGCCCTTCCAGTTGGTAAAGCTGTAAAAGATACCCCTTAAAAAGGGAACCGTATGGAATAAAAAGAAGAGTGCTGCCATGGGAACTACCATAAGATAGAACGCCGGATTAATATGGTTATTTCTATGCTTTTTCAACGCCTTATCCTCCTTTTACCAGGCTTACTGGGTATTAAGGATATCATATTGTTCATCACATTTTTTCAGTGTTGCAGCTATGTTCCCGCTTTCATCCATACCATTGCCCCTGTTTAAAAAGAACTCGGATAAAATTGAGGACAGATTATAACCGTTGGGATAATAATGATCTACAAAATCCGTAACCTTTCCATCTGCAATATCCTTTGCCAGGCCAGCCACCGAAGCATCTTCCTGTACAACGCCTTCTACCGGTGAAAATGCAAACTGTTCGTTGATATAAAGCTGGCTGTTTTCCGGTTCCAGCATAAATGCTACAAAACGCTTGGCAGCTTCCGGGTTCTTGCAGTGGTTTGTCACCATAAGCATGACATCGATACCGGATACAACCTTGTTTTTACTTTTATCATTGGTTGCCGGATAAGCAAACATATCAAGATTGATGGATTCATTGGTTTTTTTGATTTCCGGTACGGTCCACACGCCGTTAATCAACATTGCGGCTTCGCCATTAGCAAAGCTGCGGTTGCCGTCATCATAGGAAGTTCCCATAAAATCTGTCTGGGCATAATTCACCAGCTTGCTGTACTTTTCCAAAACTTCTTCATGGGTGCCTAAAAAGGTTGTTGTTCCTTCTTTCTTTGCATCTAAAAATCCTTCAGGCTGTGTTGCCGGTGCCAGGGAGTTCCAGGATGGAAGAATGGTCCAGCTATCCTTAAAGCTTAATTCAAAGGGCTGGATGCCTGCTGCGGACAGCTTTTCGCATACCTCAATTAACTCATCCCAGGTCTCTGGAATCTCAACACCTGCTTTTTGAAACAGATCTACATTGTAGATAATTCCGGAAGCATTGGCAGCAAATGGGATTCCGTATGCCTTTTCCGCCTTATCCCCATTGATATCATAGACCATCTGCATATAAGAATCGTTTATGGTCTTTAAAACCTCCTGGTCACTTAAATCAAGTAAGATCCCCGCTTCTGTAAGCTCTGTATAAATGTTATCACCACCATAGGCGATGATATCCGGTAAATCATCCTTGGTCATCCTGGTCTTTAATACGGTTCCCGCATCTGCCGGGGAATTTAAGGTGACCTGAACATCGGTATTCTGTGTGTTAAATTTGTCCACAAGCTTTTGCATGGTGGATACATTTTCCATTTTTGAAGAGAAAAATTCCAGTTTTGTAACTCCGGAATCAGCGCTCTTGCCTGAGGTTTTGCCTGTTCCGCTGCATCCTGCAGCCAGCATCACTGCCATGGAACAGCTCAAACCAACTGCCAACATTTTTTTCGTTTTCATATACATCATCTCTCCCTTTCTGTTTCCTGATTATTTAGTAGTACCAGTATACAAAAAAAATCGTGTTTCCCTATATAAGGTATCTGAGATGTTTCGTAAAACATTTTTTACCTTTTTTCTTCCTGGGCGCGATATTGCTCGGGGGTCATCTGGTAAAGGCGTTTAAAGGTGTGGATAAAATAAGAGGTATCATTATAGCCTACATAATCGGCAATTTCATTTATTTTAAAGACCGTATTCTTTAAAAGCTCCTTTGCCCGTTCCATGCGGTAGGTGATTAAGTATTTGGAAAAATTCATCCCTGTTTCCGATTTAAACAGACGGCTTAAATAACTGGAATTCATAAAATACTTGTGGGCTGCCAATTCATTTAAGGAAATCTCATACCGGAAGTTTAAGGATACGTAATTTTTGATGTCCTCGATGATGCTTCCTTTTTCCACCTGGGAGCCGCAGGTGTTTTCCAGGATTTTAAGCATATACCGCTCAAGCTCCTGCCTGGTCCGGAACTGGTAAAGGTCTGATTTAAAGGAAAATAAAAGATACCGGTTTACCTCCTTTGATTCAGAAGGAGCCTCCCTGCTGCAATAGGCTCTGCTGATAACAGAAAAGATCTGCATGATCCCGCTGTATAAGGAATATACATTCCAGCTTCCCTTCCCGCATTTTTCAAAGAACTGACAAAGAGCTGCCTCTGCCTGCTGGTAGCTTCCCTTCATCACACTCTCATAAATAGCAAGCTCCTCCTGCTGGGTCAGAATCTGTTCCATGGAAAGCTCCGGTTCATATTCAAAAACCCTGGTCTTTTCATCAAGCAGTCTTCCATTGATGGCATAAACGCAGTCCCGGTAAGCGTCTCCAAGCAGTTCTTCCCCTTTGTAAATCCTGCTGATTCCGCAGGTGATTTCCATTTCCCATTGTGGCAGCTTCTGCTTCAGCCGCAGTAAAAGCCTTTTATCAGACAGTACCTCCTGTCTGCCAAACCTCATGGCAATTACCTCGTCCGGCTGTTGGAAATAAAAGACCTGGATATTGGTATGGTCGGAAGCAGCTTCCAGAAAATCTGACAGCCCCCTTGCATCTTCCCGGCTCATGCGCTGTTTCCCTTGCAATAAGAGCATTTGGTAGGAGTGTTCCTTTAGCTGGCCGCCGCACAAATTACGGAAGGTATCCATCAAGGCCCGGTTTGCCAGAATGCCGGAGATATTCACATATTGGAGGGATTCCTGCAAAAGCCTGCGGTCCACCTGCTTTTCAAGCTGCATTTTCTTTTCTTCCCTGGCTTTTGTAATATCCCATATGGCCTTTTCCAGTTCCTCCGGCTTTACCGGTTTAGTAAGGTAATACCTGACTCCATACTTCATGGCTTCCCTGGCGTAATTAAAATCCGAGTAGCCGCTTACAATCATTACATCCGTTAAAGGACAGTTTTCTTCCACATATTTTGCAAGGGACAGCCCGTCCATCTCCGGCATACGGATATCGGTTATGACAAGATCTGCGTCCTTAGACCCAAGATAATCTGCCGCCTGTTTCCCGGTTTCGGCTTCCAGACAAACGGTTATATCCATATTGATGTTAGTTAAAAGCTTAACGAGCATTTTTTTTGCGTAATATTCATCCTCTGCAATGATGACCTTCATTCTACCCCTCCTTATTTCTCTTTATCCGCATATGAATGCAGGTAAAGCTTCCGTACCTGCTTTCCACCACAATTCCGCAATCTTCTCCATAAAAGTTTTTAAGCCTTGCATTTACATTGGCAAGCCCGATGCCTGTTCCATCTTCTCCCAACAGGGTGTTGGCTTTGGTATTGCATAATGCATGGTTTAATTCATCCACCTTCTCTTTTGGCATACCGCACCCGTCATCGTATACGGAGATCAAAAGGTAATCTTCGGAATCTGCTGATACGGAGATTTTTAAATAATCCTGGTTCCGTTTTCTCTTAAAGGCATGTTGAATGGAGTTCTCCACAATGGGCTGCAGGATGAATTTAATAACTCCGTTATTTTCGTATTCCACGGGGATATCATACTTCACTGCAAAGCGCCCGGGGAACCGGATGGACTGGATTCGAATATAGTTCTTTAGCTGAATCAATTCATCCTTTATGGTTACAAAATCAGTTCCCTTTATGTTGTAGCGGAACATATCCGACAGGCTTTCCGTGATTGCAGGGATTTCTTCAATTTCTTCCAGCCTTGCAATGGCTGTTACCGTGTTCAGCGCGTTATATAAAAAATGGGGATTGATCTGGAACTGAAGCATTTTAAGCTCCGCCTGCTTTTGATTTAACTGCATAATATACAGCTTGGTAATGCTGTCATTGATCCTCTTTCCCATTTCATTATAGCTTTCAATTAAGTTGCCGATTTCATCCTCCCTGGGTTTTAATCCTTTTAAAAGCTTTACTTCTCCCTGCCTTGCCTGGTTCATGGTTTCTGCCAGTGCCTTAATAGGCCGGCTGACCTGCTTTGATAATATGAGGCTTAAGATCCCTGCTGCAGTCAGGATAAGCATCACCCATGCCATGACATTTAACATACTTTCCATACTGGTGTTGATCAGCAGGTGTTTTGGGATATACTGCACCAGATACCAGCCGGTGGATTCGTTTTTTAAAACAGCGGCAATACAGAGAGTATCATTTAGATAAAGCTCACCTGCTCCCTTCCCCGAAGCTTCAATCTGCTCCAGTTGAGGAAAGGCTTCCTGTTTTTCCTTTTCTAAGAGGTCGGTCTCCAGGTTGATGTAGGCGTTTCTGGAATTATAGATGACCTGGTTTTTGTATACAATGGCAAAGGAAGATGCCAGCCCATCGGCTGCATCAATGGAATTAAAATCTTCTGCAATGGAACCAAAATCCAAGTCTGCCAGCAGATATCCATAGGTTTTATACTCGCCGATATCCGAAAGCTGGTAGTATACCGTTACTAGGGAATAGCCGGTATTTCCTATTTTTTGTGGATAAGGGATTGTATAGCATTTCTGGCTCTTTGTTTTCCAATCCACACGTCCGATGGTATTCCATGCGTTTTTAATATAATCCTCTGATATATTGTTTATGCTGCAATAGGTGTCGCCTGCTGATGTCAGGATGGTTGTTCTTTGTACATGGGGATTGATGACCGTGAGCATTTTAAGAACGTTCTGCATATAATACTCTCTTTCATAACGATCTTCGGGAGACATTTTGCTGACTTTTTCATGGAGTATGACATTGACCTTGGGATCGATCAGATGCAGAAGATTTAGGGAGCTGTTATTTCCCATGACAATATCTAAGTTCATGTTTTTCTGCTGGTTAGACTGTTTCATGTATTCAATGTTATAGGTAAGGGCCGAAGAAACCCCCTGAACATAGCAGATGGCAAAAGTAATCACGGTAAACAGCAGTAAGAGCAAATAGGTAAGCAGTATCTTGGATTGAAAAGATAATCTGCGGAATCGTCTGATCATAATATTCCTCCTGGTAATCTGGCTTGGGTTATGATACTAAGTGTACTATAAACATTACCTCTTGAACAGTATGCTTTTACTTGAATCCTTTTCCCTTCCTGTGTTATGATACACGTAAAATACCATATGTTTAAATCATGGCGTAAAAGCGGCCGGGAAATGAGGATAATCATGAATCCAGAGATAAAATCCAAATTAAAAGAGGGGCGTCCCCATGGCACCAGTTCTTTCCCCTGTGGGATATATCGGACACAGTCGGCTCAAAAGGGGATTATAGTGAAGCATCACTGGCATGAAGAAATTGAGATCATCCACTTTATTAAAGGGGATTTTCGCCTGTTAGTGAACATGGAGTCCTATGAAATCAAGGAAGAATGTATTTTTTTTGTCAATCCAGGAGAGCTTCATGGAATCATCAGTGAATCCAAAAGCTTAAATGAGGAGCATGCCATTGTGTTTCAGCCTGGGCTTCTTAGCTTTGAGGCTTATGACTCCGCTCAGATGTACCTGCTCAATCCCTTAAAAAACAATGAGCTTTCCTTTCCAAGATGTCTTTATCCAGATCATCCGGCTTATGCTTCCGTTCTGGATTGTTTTACCAGTGTGACCGATTCCTTTGAAAGAGAGGAAGGCTTAGAGATGCAGGGAGAGGTTGGAAAAACCGTTATCTCCCAGCTTCAGATCAAGTCATCGCTGATTAAAATGCTTGCTGTTTTGTACAGATTCCGTCTTTTTTCCGATTCTTACCGCGATACAGACACGCGGGTGGAACTGATCAAAACCTCCATTACCTTTATAAGAAATCATTACAAAGAAAAGATTTATATCCGCGACCTTGCTTCCCTTGTCAATATGAATGAACAGTATTTCTGCCGTTTTTTTAAAAAGGCCCTTGGAAGGACCCCCACTGAATACATCAATGATTACCGGATCCGGAAGGCAATTTCTCTGCTTGAGACCACCGATCTCCCGGTCATGAACATATGCCTGGATTCCGGTTTTTTTAACCTTGGGAACTTTTTGAAAATATTCCGAAGGTATACCGGGACCACGCCCCTTCGATATCGGAAAGAAAAGTCAAGATAGTGTATTTTTTAATCATAGAATCGTAAGACAAATCCTGCTCTGAGCGGTAGAATAAGGCTACTACAAAAAAGAGAGGTTACATACGATGACTAAGAAATGGTGGCATGATAAAACCGCTTATCAGATTTATCCGAAGAGTTTTCTGGATACCAATGGGGACGGCATTGGAGACTTAAAAGGGATTATCAGTAAATTGGATTATTTAAAGAGCTTAGGAGTGGATATCCTGTGGCTTTCCCCAATCTACGTTTCCCCTTTTGCGGATCAGGGGTATGACATTGCTGATTATTACAACATAGATCCCAGGTTCGGGACTATGGAGGATATGGAAGAACTCATTGAAAAAGCGAAAGAAAGGGAGATGTATATCGTCATGGATCTGGTGGTAAACCATTGCTCCGACGAGCATGAATGGTTTAAAAAGGCCTGTGCCGATCCGGATGGCGAATATGGAAACTACTTTTATATCCGTGAGAAAAAAGACGGAAAGTCACCTACCAACTGGCGCTCTTACTTTGGGAATTCTGTGTGGAGCGATATTCCCGGTACCAATAAGCAGTATCTCCACTCCTTCCATAAAAAACAGCCGGACTTAAACTGGGAAAATGAAGCGGTCCGGGAGGAAATCTATAAAAATATCAATTGGTGGCTGGATAAAGGCCTGGGCGGTTTCCGGATTGATGCAATCATCAATATAAAAAAGGCCTTTCCCTTTCAGGACTACGAACCGGACAGGGAAGATGGTTTATGCAGACATCCAGGAA
The DNA here is from genome assembly GCF_040207125.1 of Lacrimispora sp. BS-2. NCBI lineage: Bacteria > Bacillati > Bacillota > Clostridia > Lachnospirales > Lachnospiraceae > Lacrimispora > Lacrimispora cavernae. Next base: position 2,612,214 of record NZ_CP157940.1, on the reverse strand, counting down.
ATGCTGTCCAAAGCCAATGGGGTGGGTGAGTTTTTAAGTGAGATGCGGGACCGCTGTTTTGTCCCTCATGATGCCTTTACTGTTGGAGAAGTCTTTGATGAAAAGCCGGAAGAATTAGAATCCTTTATTGGTGAAAATGGTTACTTTTCCAGTAAATTTGATTTTAATGAGACCATATTCGGCGGAAGTGAAAAGGGCTGGTACGATTCCAAAACCATTACTCCGGAAGATTATAAGCATTGCTGCTTTGCAGCCCAAAGGCATGCGGGCACTACAGGATTTTTATCCAACATCATTGAAAACCATGATGAGCCAAGAGGGGTCAGCCATTACCTTCCGGCAGGAGAATGTACCCTGGAAGCCAAAAAGCTGCTTGGCGGACTGAATTTTATGCTCAGGGGGATCCCCTTTATTTATCAGGGTCAGGAAATCGGAATGGAAAATACTGTTTTTTCCAGCATTGACGAAGTGGATGATATTGCCACCCTTGACCAATACCAGACCGCCCTGGAGGCAGGGTACTCACCAGAAGAGGCACTGGGTATTGTAAGCCACTACAGCAGGGATAATGCAAGAACGCCCATGCAGTGGGATGCATCGGCTAATTCAGGCTTTACGGAAGGCACTCCCTGGCTGAAGGTGAATCCTAATTATAAGGATATCAATGTGGCTGATCAGATTTCTGATGATAATTCGGTTTTCATGTTCTATAAAAAACTGATTCAGTTAAGGAAACATCCCCAGTGGAAGGAAACCGTAATCTATGGAACTCTGGAACCGGTTCTTGAGGATGAAAAGAATATTATGGCTTACTGCCGGAAAGGGCCAAAAACACTCCTTATCATTGGAAATTTTCAAAAAGATGCACAGGAAGTTACTCTTCCCCATATGCCAAAGACAGTTTTGATCAATAACTGCCAGGAAGTGTCATTTGACGGAGCCAGGATACATTTGAAGGGCTGGCAGTTCCTTGTAATGGAAATTTGATCAATTTTTTAACCGAATAGCAGCTATTCGGTTATGCCCGGTGACGCGGGGCGCACTGTGACCCATTGGTCATTGCGATTTTCGCTTGACAACGTGAATAAAGGGCAGCAGCAAAGGATAGCGCTGACACTCATTTTATTATAAGAATTGAGTGTCAACGCTTTTTTAATGCTTTTTACCTGAGCTGGCACAAAAATATATAATGAACCTAAGTAAATTTGTTCACTATATGGTCAACATGTTGGGAATGATGCAGAATATATTTTGATTTGAATTCAAGTATGATAGAATCTCACCACAGGTAATTACCAGTGAAAACAAATATGTATGGAGGAATATGAAATGAAGGATAAAGTAGTAAAAGCCATGCAAAGCTTTTCAAAAGCGATGATTGGACCGGTATTATTTTTACCTGTCGTAGGTATGTTGATTGCCTTAACTGCGATCATGACCAATACCGCTTTTGTTTCTGAAGGCGGGCTGATGTGGACTGTGGGGAAATTTTTTAACAGCATGCTGAATTCGATTATGGGGAATTTAAGCATTTTATTCTGTGTGGGAATTGCAAATGGTATGGCAAAAAAGAAAAAAGCAGATGCATCATTCGTAGCTTTAATGTCATATATCATGTTTTTAGGTTCTAACAGCAAGTGGCTGGAGCTGTCAGGAAAGATGGCGGAAGGGGCTACTGCCGGCGCCTTATATGGTACGGGCCAAACCATTCAGTTAGGATTCCATGTAACAGATATGGGCGTGTTTCTTGGCATGATCATCGGCGTTCTTGTGGCTCTGGTTCACAACAAATACTGCGATACCGAGTTTAAGGGCGGATTCGCACCTTATGGCAACAGCAAACTTGTTTACATGATCATGATTCCGGTCATTGCAGCATTAAGCGTTGGCGTGACTTATGTGTGGCCGGGCGTTGCAAACGGAATATCCGCATTGACCGGTTTTATGAGTACGGCCGGAGCAGCAGGTGTATTTGTATACGGATTCTTAAACCGGTTTTTGATTCCAACCGGACTGCACCACTTAATCTGGTCACCCTTCCTTTATTCAGCGGTCGGCGGACAGGCGGTGATTGGCGGGGAAAATGTTGTTGGTGCAAAACCCATCTTCCTGGCGTTATTAAGTGATCCCGCAGCAGGAATGATGCCGGATACCAGCCGCTTCTTAACTTATGGTCTTATGAAGACATTTGGTATCATTGGTGTGGCATTGGCTTTCTATGTAACTGCCAGGAAAGTGAAAAAAGCGAACTTAAAGGCTCAGATGATCCCGGCTACTTTAACGGCGGTGATCGCCGGAATTACAGAACCACTGGAATTTACTTTTATTTTTGCAGCTCCCTTATTATGGCTGGTATATTCCGTTCTGGATGGATTTTTTCAGATGGTAGTTTATTTGATCGGTGTCCGTGTCTGCGCCACCAATGGGATCCTGGATTTCCTTGTGTTAAATCTTCCGGCAGGAATCGGCAGGACCTTATGGCCTTTGTATGTGCTGGTTGGTCTTGTGGAGATCCTTGTGATTTTCCTGGTCTTTAAGTTTATGATTGAAAAGTTCAACTTAAAGACTCCGGGACGTGAAGATGACGATACGGATGCGGCCCTGGATTTAAATGCCAATGCAGCAGCAGTGAAAAAAGAATTAAAAGCAAAGCAGTCCGCCAGCGGAGAAACTGGGGAAGACAGATTGAACCAGGGCAGGATCATCGTAGAAGCATTAGGCGGAAAAGAAAACATTGTAAGTCTGGAAAACTGCTTTTCCAGGTTAAGAGTGGAAGTTGCAGACAGTTCAAGGATTGATGAAGAAGCATTAAAGAGCACCGGAGCAGCCGGTATCATGAAAAAGGGAAATAATGTCCAGGTAGTATATGGTCTCACCGTTTCCAAAATGAGAACCCTGGTGGATGATGTGTTGGAACAGATGGATTCACATAAATAGGAGGTAAAGCTATGAACAAAACATTTAAATTAGTCATCGTAGGCGGTGGCAGTACTTATACACCGGGAATCGTAAAGAGTCTGCTGGATCAGAAGGATCAGTTTAAGCTTTCTGAATTAAGGCTTTATGATAATTTCAAAGAACGCCAGGACAAAGTAGGAGTTCTGGTAAAAAAGGTTATTGAGATGTTTGATCCGGAAGTAAAGCTGGTTCTTACAACCGATCCCAAAGAAGCATTTTCGGATGCAGATTTTATCTTTGCCCAGATGCGGGTAGGCTTATATCATATGAGAGAGCTTGATGAAAAGATCCCTTTAAAATATGATGTGGTAGGCCAGGAAACATGCGGGCCAGGCGGCCTTGCATATGGCCTTAGAACCATCTATCCCATGGTAGATATGATCGATTACTGTGAAAAGTATGCAAGCAAGGAATACTGGATTGTAAACTATTCTAACCCGGCTGCCATAGTTGCAAAAGCAATGCATAAGCTGCGGCCAAATGCCAGAATCTTAAATATCTGCGATATGCCGGTAGCGATCATGAGAAACATGGCGAACATTTTGGACTGTGACAGAAAAGATATTGTGCCGGATTACTTTGGATTAAATCATTTTGGCTGGTTTACAAAAATCCGTGTAGGAGAAGAGGACCGTACCGAAGAATTAAAGGCATATGTAAGGGAACATGGCTATATGCCGCCGGATGAAAGAAGTGAGGTACGCCATAATGATGCATCCTGGAAACATACCTTTGACAATGCAAAGAACTTAATGAGAATGTTCCCGGATTATCTCCCTAATACCTATATGCAATACTATCTGTTAGGTGATGAGATTGTAAAACATTCGGATAAGAATTATACAAGAGCCAATGAAGTCATGGAGGGAAGAGAAAAACGGATTTTCCAGGCAGTCGAACAGTTCGAAACAACTGGAGAAATCGATATGACTCCATTTTTTACCGGCGTTCATGGAGAATTTATTGTGGAAGTGGCTATGAGCCTGGCATATAATTTAAAGAAACGCCATCTGGTCATGGTCATGAACAATGGTGCCGTTAAAAATTTACCGGACGATGCCATGGTAGAAATTCCCTGCTATATTACCAAGGAAGGACCGGAAGCCACCAGAGTAGGGGAAATTCCGACTTTCTATAAAGGTATGATTGAGCAGCAGGAGGCCAGTGAAAAGCTGATCGTAGAGGCGGCAATTGAAGGAAGCTATGATAAAGCATTAGCCGCATTTACGTTAAATAAGACCATACCATCAGCGATGGCGGCAAAAAAGATTCTGGATGAAATGATTGAAGCGAATAAGGATTACTGGCCAGAGTTAAAATAAGATAAAATATCATGACAATCTGATTCTGATATTTAAGACGAGGGGAGTCTGCAGTGCGCCGCGGTATACTGAAATTCAGTATTGCCGCGGCGCTTTTGTATTTTTCCCATGGTTTTCAGACCGCTTTCATGGGTATTATAACAGCGCCGTGAGATTTGCAGTTTAAGCTGGTGATTTATCAGCCGAATTAAGAAAAAAGTCTTTGGTGCAGGATTGAAGTATGATAAAATAAAGATAAGCAGGCTGGCAGAAAAAGCTGCAATACATATGATCCGGAGGAAGATTATGCAGTATCGTGATTTTGGAAAAACAGGAATTAAGGTATCGGCTCTGGGGTTTGGAGCCATGAGGCTTCCTATCCTTCAGGAAGAGCAGGTGGATGAAAAACGGGCGGTGTCCATGATCCGCCATGCCATTGATGAAGGAGTCAACTACATTGATACGGCATATCCTTACCACCAGGGAGAAAGCGAAAGGATCGTGGGAAACGCATTAAGGGATGGCTACCGGGAGAAAACATATCTGGCTACCAAATGTCCGGTATGGAAGCTTGAACAACCCGGCGATTTTGATGAGGTGTTAGAGGAACAGCTTAAAAAGCTTCAGACAGACCACATTGATTTTTATTTGCTTCATGCCTTAAGCAGGGACCGTTTTGAAGATAAGGTCAAAAAATTCGATCTTGTAAAACGCATGGAAAAGGCCAGAGATGAGGGCAAAATAAAATATCTTGGATTTTCCTTCCATGATTCATACGATGTGTTTCAGGATATCCTAGATTATTATGACGGATGGGATTTTTGCCAGATTCAGTATAACTATGTGGACTTAGAGCATCAGGCCGGAGTTAAGGGACTAAAAGCTGCAGCGGAAAAGGGACTTGCCGTGGTGGTCATGGAACCGCTTCTTGGAGGAAAGCTGGCTGATCCTGCTGATCATGTAAAAAAGGTTTTCCCTGAGGGAAAAGGTACTGTGGAATATGCTCTTGATTTTTTGTGGAACCAGCCAGAGGTGAGCCTTCTTCTAAGCGGAATGAGCGACGAAAAACAGCTTGAGGAAAATCTGGAATTTGCAGACCGCAGCCATATCGGGATGGTGACGGATGATGAAAAACAGGTTTATAAAAAGGCAAAGGAAATCTTTGACTCCATGGCTCTGGTGGGCTGCACCGGATGCCGTTATTGTCTCCCCTGCCCCTTTGGCTTAGAGATCCCGGAGATTTTCTCTTATTATAACATGACTGCCGCCCATAAAGAGAGGGAGGCAAAGGCCGGATACGAGGCCATGGGGGTAAAGGCGGAAGGCTGTAAGGCATGTCATCACTGCGAAAAGGAATGTCCGCAGATGATTAAGATCAGTGAGGTCATGCGGTCGGTGGCTAAAGTGTTTGCAAAGCTTTAAGCTTAACGGTTTAGACAAAGGAGGGACGGTTTATGCTGGAGAAACTTGATTTATCGAAAAGAATGGACAAGGATACCTATAAAAAGACAATAAAGGAGCAGAGCGAAAGGCTGGGCCTTTTGCAGCGGGAATGCAAGGAGGCAGGAATTCCTGTCATGATGGTGTTTGAAGGCATGGGAGCATCAGGAAAGGGAACCCAGATCAACCGCCTGATTCAGGCGCTGGATCCCAGAGGTTTTGATGTATATGCCAATGATAAATCAACGGAAGAGGAACGGATGCGCCCGTTTTTATGGCGTTTCTGGACCAAGCTTCCGGCCCAGGGCAGAATCGCCCTCTTTGACAGAAGCTGGTACCGGCAGGTGACCATAGAGTGGTTTGAGGGAAAGATCCCGGAAACAGCCATGCCGGAGGCTTTCCATGACATTCAGTCCTTTGAGCGTCAGCTGACCGATGACGGTATGGTCATCATAAAGCTGTTCCTCTATATTTCAAGGGAGGAACAAAAAAAGCGGTTTAACAAACTGGAAAGTTCCAGGGAGACAGACTGGCGGGTAACAAAGGAAGACTGGCGGAGGAATAAGGAGTATGGCCGTTATCTGGCAATCTGCGAGGAAATGCTTGAACGGACAGATATGGACTACGCCCCCTGGACCATCATCGAAGCAACTGACAAGGATTTTGCCTCCGCCAAGATCATGACCCAGGTGGCGGACTGCTTAGAGGATGCCTTAAGGCAGCGGGAATTAAGGGGAGAGAGAAAGGAAAAGGAAGTACCGGTCCGCTCTGAGAAATACCAGAACGGAGTCTTGTCCGGCGTGGATTTGACAAAGACCATAACAAAGGAAGATTATAAGAAGGAGATGGACCGGCTATGGAAGAAGCTGGAATCTCTTCACAGCCAAATATACCGCTTAAGAATTCCCCTAGTCTTAGGCTTTGAGGGCTGGGATGCGGCAGGAAAGGGCGGGGCAATCAAGCGCCTTACCAGCCATTTAGACCCCAGAGGCTATAAAGTGTACCCTACATCGGCACCCAATGATCTGGAACGGGTCCATCATTATCTGTGGCGTTTCTGGAACCATGTGCCAAAAGCAGGCCATATCGCTATCTTTGACCGTACCTGGTATGGACGGGTTCTGGTGGAGCGGATCGAGGGCTTTTGCAGTGAGAACCAGTGGAAACAGGCTTACCAGGAAATAAATGAAATGGAAAACCACATGGCAAATGCAGGAGCCGTAGTCATTAAATTCTGGCTCCATATCGATAAAGAGGAACAGGAAAAGCGCTTTAAGGAGCGTCAGGACAATCCGTCAAAGCAGTGGAAGATCACGGAAGAGGACTGGAGAAACCGGGAGAAATGGGATCAGTATGAATCTGCGGTCAATGAGATGCTGGTGCGGACTTCCACCACCTATGCTCCCTGGGTGGTCGTGGAGGGAAACTGCAAATATTATGCCAGGATCAAGGTGCTAAAAACCGTTGTGGAGGCTTTAGAGGCAAAGATAAAAGAAAGAACCCTCAGTGGGCAACCCTATATGGCCCGGGAAGCGGGCAAAAAAAATGGAAAGAAAAATTCATGACCGCTTGTTTTTTCCCTCTTTTTCGTGTAAAGTAGAAAAATGGTGAACGAAAGCAGGAGGGAAACCCCTGCGGGTATACCTTTATGCCCAAATAGCATGGGCGGAAAAGAGGAAACTGCATGAATACGGTTTTGATCGTGGGCGGTGGCGCTGCAGGGATGCTGGCTGGAATAGCAGCAGCCATGAAGGGCAGTACCGTCCACATTTTTGAGAAAAATGAAAAACTTGGCAAAAAAGTCTATATCACCGGCAAGGGGCGCTGCAATGTGACCAATGCCGGTGATACTGAGGAGTTGTTTGGAAACGTAGTGACCAATGCTAAATTCCTTTACAGCAGCTTTTATGGCTTTACCAATTTTGATATGATGGACCTTTTAGAAGAGCTTGGATGTTCTTTAAAGACAGAGCGGGGCAACCGGGTATTTCCGGCATCGGACAAGTCTTCGGACGTAATTAAGGCTCTTACAAAAAGGCTTTTGGAGCTTGGGGTTTCCATCCATTACCGCGCCCAGGCGGAGAAGCTTTTGATAGAAGACGGCAGACTTTCAGGACTGGTTTTAAAAGACGGTGGTAAAAAATCAAAGGTGTACGGAGATGCTGTAATCGTGGCATGCGGCGGATTGTCCTATCAGGCAACCGGCTCCACAGGAGACGGCTATGAGCTGGCAAAGGAAGCCGGCCATAAAGTCACGTCTCTTTCTCCTGCCCTGGTTCCCTTTGTGGTAGAGGAACCATTGGTAAAGGAACTGCAGGGCCTGTCCCTTCGCAATGTGGAGGCTTCCATATTAAACGGAAAAAAGGTGGTTTATAAGGAATTCGGGGAAATGCTGTTCACCCATTACGGGGTCAGCGGTCCGGTCCTTTTAAGCGCCAGCAGCTATGCGGTAAAGGAACTGAAAAAAGGGCCCCTGACTCTTTCCATTGACTTAAAACCGGCTCTTTCCGAAGAACAGCTTGATGCCAGGATCTTACGGGATTTTGAAGAGGCTGCAAATAAGCAGTTTAAGAATTCTCTGGAGCATTTGTATCCTTCCAAGCTGGTGCCTGTCATGGTGGATGTAAGCAAAATCCCACCGGAAAAGAAAGTCAATGAAATCACCAGGGAAGAACGTCAGCGGCTTGTCCGGGCAACCAAAGGCTTTGTTCTGACGCTTACAGGACTTCGGGGCTACAATGAGGCCATTATCACCCAGGGCGGTGTTTCCGTTAAGGAGGTAAATCCCTCCACCCTGGAATCCAAGCTTCTTCCAGGTCTTTATTTTGCAGGAGAAGTGCTGGATCTTGATGCAGTGACCGGAGGCTTTAATTTACAAATTGCCTGGTCTACCGGTTGGGCGGCCGGAAGTGCTGCCGGAGAGGAGAAATTCAAAGGATGAAAAAGGTTTATAATATAGCGATCGACGGACCGGCCGGGGCAGGAAAAAGCACCATTGCCAGGTCTGTTGCAGAAAAACTCAACTTCGTTTATGTGGACACGGGAGCCATGTACCGTGCCATGGCACTGCATTTTTTAAGAAATGAGATACCGGCAGGCGATGAGGAAGGGATTTCCCGGTCTGCCAAAGAAGTGAATGTCACCATTTCCTACGAAAATGGAGTGCAGCAGGTGATTTTAAACGGGGAAAATGTTTCAGGACTGATCCGTACAGAAGAGGTCAGCGCCATGGCTTCTTCGGTTTCCGTCTATATGCCGGTGCGAAATAAGCTGGTGGAGCTTCAAAAGAATCTGGCCTTAAAAGAAAATGTCATCATGGATGGCCGGGATATCGGAACCTGCGTGCTTCCGAATGCTGATCTAAAGATATATTTAACGGCCAGCAGCCTGGTCCGGGCAAAAAGGCGGTATGGGGAGTTTAGGGCAAAGGGAGAGGAATGCAGCCTGGAGGACATTGAAAAGGATATCATTGAACGGGATTACCGGGATATGAACCGGGAAAATTCTCCCCTTAAGCAGGCTGAGGATGCGGTCCTTGTAGATTCTTCTGACATGACTGTTCCTGAAGTGGTGGACCGGATCCTTGAACTTTTTCATGAGAGAAAAATGGAAGGAGGCAGCCTATGGAAGTGATTGTTGCCAAAACCGCCGGGTTCTGCTTTGGAGTAAAGCGGGCTGTGGAACAGGTTTATGAACAGCTGAAAAGAGATGACAAGCCCATCTATACCTATGGCCCCATTATCCATAACGAGGAAGTGGTACGTGATCTGGAGGAAAAGGGAGTAAAGGTCATTCATTCGGAGGAGGAGCTTGAGACGATCAGGGATGGAGTCGTTGTCATAAGATCCCATGGAGTAGGGAAGCATATTTATGAGATCATGGAACGAAACGGGATCGAGATCGTAGACGCCACCTGTCCTTATGTGAAGAAGATCCACAGGATCGCCCAGGAGCAGAATCAGGCGGGCAGACGGCTTATTATCATCGGCAATGAAAACCATCCGGAGGTAGAAGGTATTAAAGGCTGGGGAAATGACAATACTTTAGTGGTGGAAACACCCGAGCAAGTGGAAGGATTACCTCTATCAGAAGGGGAAAAGCTGTGTATTGTATCACAGACGACATTTAATTACAATAAATTTCAAGATTTAGTTGAAAAAATTTCTGAAACGCGGTATGATATACTTGTTTTAAATACGATTTGCAATGCAACACAGGAAAGACAGGTGGAAGCAAAGCGGATAGCTTCAGAAGTGGATGCCATGATTGTTATAGGCGGAAAAAGTAGTTCCAATACCCAGAAGCTGTACGACATATGCCGAAGGGAATGTAAGAATACTTACTATATCCAGACACTAGGTGATTTAGATCCTGATTGTGGAAATTCTGTGCGCAGCGTAGGTATTACAGCCGGGGCTTCAACCCCGAATTATATTATCGAGGAGGTTCATACTAATGTCAGAATTAAGTTTTGAACAAATGTTAGAAGAATCATTGAAAACTATACGTACAGGAGAGATCGTCACTGGTAAAGTCATCGACGTAAAGGAAGATGAAATCGTCTTGAATATAGGTTACAAGTCCGACGGCATCATTCCGCGTAGTGAGTACACGGATGACCAGAATTTAGATCTTACAACTGTTGTACAGGTTGGAGAAGAGATGGAAGCCAAAGTCATCAAGGTAAACGATGGCGAAGGCCAGGTAGCCCTGTCTTATAAGAGACTGGCAGCAGACAGAGGCAATAAGAGATTAGAAGAAGCATTTGAAAACCACGAGGTACTTATTGCAAAAGTTGCGCAGGTACTTGACGGTGGTTTAAGTGTGGTTGTAGAGGGAGCAAGAGTCTTCATTCCTGCAAGTCTGGTTTCTGATACTTATGAGAAGGATTTATCCAGATATGCAGATAAGGAGATTGAGTTCATTATTACCGAATTCAATCCTAAGAGAAGAAGAATCATCGGCGACAGAAAGCAGATCATGGTTGCAAGGAGAGCCGAGCTTCAGAAAGAATTATTTGAAAGAATCCATGCAGGAGATGTAGTTGAAGGTACCATCAAGAATGTAACCGATTTCGGCGCATTCATTGACCTTGGCGGTGCTGACGGTCTGCTTCATATTTCTGAGATGAGCTGGGGCAGAGTAGAGAGCCCGAAGAAAGCTTTCAAGGCCGGAGAGAAAATTAAAGTCCTGATTAAGGATATCAACGGTGATAAGATCGCCCTCAGCTTAAAGTTCCCGGAGACAAATCCATGGAAGGACGCATCTTCAAAATATGCAGTAGGCAACGTGGTAAGCGGAAGAGTTGCACGTATGACAGATTTCGGCGCATTTGTTGAGCTGGAACCAGGCGTGGATGCACTGCTTCACGTATCCCAGATCTCCAAGGAGCATGTGGATAAACCTGCTGACGTTCTGGCTATCGGCCAGGAGATCGAGGCCAGAGTGGTTGATTTCAACGAAGGCGAAAAGAAGATCAGCTTAAGCATCAAAGCACTTCAGTCACAGGATGAGTCTTTATCAGAAGATGGGACAGTATATTCTGACGAAGTTTAAGCATAATAATAGACAGAACTAACTGATAAGGAAGTGGAGAGATCCACTTCCTTTTTAGTTTGAAAAACCTGTAAAAGAAGAGAGGGATAAAATGAAAAACAGGATCAGGTTCTGTCTGGCAGCCATTGTAATGCTGTCTTTTCTCCTATCCGGGTGCGGGAAGAAGATGGAGACACAGCCAGAGCCAGAGCAGACAGCGGCCCAGCCGGTTAATGTTCAGGGGGAAGCAGGAAGCGCTGCAGCGGAAAAATCAGATGGGGTGAGGCTGGAGGACGATTATTATGATTATACCAACCAGGATATTCTGGATCAGGTGGAGATACCAAGGGATTCCAGCGGCTGGAGTTATTTTTATCAGTTAGAAAAGGAGTCCTATGAAGTTCTTGAAGGAGTGCTTGAGGAGGCAGTAAAGAACCGGAAAGAGGCGGAACCAGGTTCTCTGGAGCAGAAAATTGCGGATGTGTATTTATCGGCCATTGATATGGAAGGGCGTAAAAAGGCGGGTTTTGGACAGCTTCAGCCCTATATAGACCAGGTGAGAAATGCCTCTGACATCAATGAGTATTTAAAGGCTGTGGGAAGTATTTATGGGGATCTGGGAGTCAGCAGCATTCTCATGGCACAGTGGATGGAAGATATGAAGGACTCCAGCCGGTATGCCCTGTATGTGGCTGGGGCGGATCTGGGGCCGGGAAAGGAAACACTGGAGGATAAGACGCAGGCAAAGCTCATGGAGCAGTATGAAGACTATATCGGTCGGACTTTGGAATATACGGGACAGAGCCGTGAGGAAGCAAAAAAAGCCGCTTCTGAAATTCTGGCATTCCAGAAGGATCTGGCTGAAAGTGCCCTTCCCTTAAGCCAGCAGGGTGATCCTGATATTATATACAACCCTTATTCCATGAAGGAAATAAAAGCCCTGCTCCCGGAAGGTGCTGCCGATTCCTATCTATCGTCAGCCGGGCTGTCAGATGTTGATTCCGTAGTTGTGACCCAGAAGGCTCAGATGGTAAAAATCGGCAGGTATCTGACAGAGGATCATCTCCCTGTTTTAAAAAACTATTCCATATTCAGCCTGGTAAGTGATTTTTCCCCTTATCTCACCCCTGAGATAAGAGATAATAATCTGGACTGGCATAATACCCAGAATGGCATTAAGGAGAGAAAGACGGATAAAAAACTGGCCAGTGAAAGGACCCAGGACATGCTTGGGTTTGAATTCGGCAGGCTTTATGTGGAAAAGCGTTTTTCAAAAGAAGATAAGACGGACATTGAAAAGATGGTCCGCCATATCCTTGAGGCTTACAAAAAGCAGATCATGGCCCTTGACTGGATGGGAGAAGAGACTAAGGCGGCAGCCATTAAAAAGCTGGACAACATGACTCTTAAGATCGGATATCCTGACAAGTGGCCGGATGATTATGCAAAGGCCGCCATCACGCCGGCTGAAAAAGGGGGGAACCTGATTGATAATGTCCTTTCCCTTATGAAAGCACAAAATACCGTGAACAAGGAAAAAGTCCGCAAACCGGTGGATAAAACGGAATGGGGCATGACGCCACAGACGGTGAATGCCTATTATAACCCCACCGGAAACGAAATTGTATTCCCGGCCGGCATTTTGCAGGCTCCTTTCTATGATCCTGACCAGGATTATGCGTCAAATCTTGGAGGAATCGGATCTGTCATTGCCCATGAGGTCAGCCATGCCTTTGATTCTTCCGGCTCTCTTTATGACGAAAAGGGGAATTACCATGTATGGTGGACCAATGAGGACAGGGCTAAATTCAAACAGCTGGCAGACCGGGTGGTGGCTTACTATGACGGACAGGACGGCTATAAGGGACGTCACGTAAACGGTGCCCAGACCTTAAATGAGAATATCGCGGATTTAGGTTCCATGGCCGCCATCACTTCCATTGTGGGAGATGATGCGGAGAGCTTAAAGCTGCTCTTTAAGCAGTATGCAACCATATGGGCGTCGAAATATACGCCGGAGAGCATGATCAGAAGGCTGAACGTTGATGTCCATTCCCCGGCAAAGGTGAGGGTCAATGCAGTTCTTAGTGCTGTTGACGCCTTTTATAGAGCTTATCCGGAAATAAAGGAGGGGGATGCCATGTACGTGGCACCTCAAAAACGTGTGAAGATCTGGTAAAAGCACGGAAAAAATCATGCCATGCCCGGAAGGTTCCCCCATGGCATGATTTTTTTATTATCGACAAAAAGATTTCATAAAAATCTTGACAATATTTAAGGGTTAGTGTATACTAACTATTGCGTGATGGGAATGATTCTCATTAATATTATTGAAAATATTTCACTGGCGTACTGAAACGTCCCGCTGTGCGGGGCTGGCCCCTGCTTAAGATGCAAGGGCAATATGAAAAAGAAAGAAGATGATGGATGATGCCTTTGACAATGGTGAAGACAGGTGAACCTAATGTGATCCGCAAGGTAGGCGGTAAGGAAGAAACAAGACGCTTTTTAGAGAATCTGGGTTTTGTCACCGGAGGAGTTGTAACTGTTGTTTCTGAAATAGGCGGAAATATGATTGTAAATGTTAAGGATTCCAGAGTGGCGATTGGGAAAGATATGGCCAATAAGATCCTGGTGGAATAGAGAGGGAGGCAGACAATGACATTAAAGGAAATTCCATGCGGAAAAACAGTTAAGGTAACAAAGCTCACCGGGGAAGGCCCGGTCAAGAGACGTATCATGGATATGGGAATTACAAAAGGCGTGGATGTTTTTGTAAGAAAGGTAGCTCCCCTTGGGGATCCGATTGAAGTGACCGTAAGAGGATATGAGTTGTCTCTGCGGAAAGCGGATGCGGAAATGATTCTTGTGGAGTAATTTTTTTTACAGATGAGTTAGGTATAACTAATACCGGATAATTTAGGTGCTGACAGGCAGAAAGAGGTAGAGTATGTCAATTAAGATTGCATTAGCAGGTAATCCGAACTGCGGAAAGACAACGCTGTTTAATGCGCTTACGGGATCCAATCAGTTTGTGGGGAACTGGCCGGGCGTAACAGTAGAGAAAAAAGAAGGAAAGCTGAAAGGCCATAAGGATGTGATCATCATGGACCTTCCCGGCATTTATTCACTTTCTCCCTATACCCTGGAAGAAGTGGTGGCCAGAAATTATCTGATCACAGATCGTCCGGATGTGATTTTAAACATCGTGGATGGAACCAATATTGAGCGTAACTTATACTTGTCCACCCAGCTTATGGAACTGGGTATCCCGGTGATCATGGCAGTCAACATGATGGATATTGTTGAGAAAAACGGAGACAAGATACATATCCAAAAGCTGAGCCAGAAACTGGGCTGTGAAGTAGTGGAGATTTCCGCATTAAAAGGAACCGGAATCCAGGAGGCGGCGAAAAAAGCCGTAGCTCTGGCAAATAAGAAGAACAGTACTGTCCCGGTTCATAAATTTGCACTGGAAGTGGAATCTGTTCTGGATTCCATTGAAGATAAGCTGGAAAATGAAATCCCGGAAGATCAGAAGCGCTTCTTTGCCATCAAGCTTCTGGAAAAGGATAATAAGATCCAGACCCAGATGAAGCATGTACCGGATGTTTCAGAAGAGATCAGCCGGATCGAGAAGGAAATGGATGACGATACGGAAAGCATCATCACCAATGAGCGTTACGTATATATTTCATCCATCATCCATGAGTGTTTTACGCGCAACAAGGTAGAAAAACTGACCATTTCTGATAAGATTGACAGGATTATAACAAACCGTTTCCTGGCTCTGCCTATTTTTGCACTGGTTATGTATATTGTATATTATGTTTCTGTAACAACCGTTGGAACCTGGGCAACTGACTGGGCCAATGATGGCTTATTCGGTGAAGGCTTCAGCTTCTTTGGTCTGGAAGTTCCTGGCGTGCCGGTTGTTATTGAAGGCGTTTTAACTGCTGTAGGATGTGCAGACTGGCTCCAGGGCCTGATTCTTGACGGAATCGTAGCAGGTGTTGGCGCTGTTCTTGGTTTCGTACCTCAGATGCTGGTGCTTTTCATCTTCCTGGCATTTTTGGAGGCTTGCGGCTACATGGCGAGAGTTGCATTCATCATGGACCGTATTTTCCGCCGGTTTGGTCTTTCCGGCAAATCATTTATCCCGATGTTAATCGGAACCGGCTGCGGCGTACCTGGAATCATGGCTTCCCGTACCATTGAAAATGACCGTGACCGTAAGATGACTATTATGACAACTACATTCATTCCCTGCGGAGCAAAGCTTCCCATCATCGCTTTGATTGCAGGTGCATTGTTTGGCGGAGCATCCTGGGTGGCTCCAAGTGCTTACTTTGTAGGAATAGCAGCGATCATTTGCTCAGGAATCATTTTAAAGAAGACAAAAATGTTTGCAGGAGACCCGGCACCATTTGTTATGGAACTTCCGGCTTACCATATGCCTACAGTTGGAAATATTTTAAGAAGCATGTGGGAACGCGGCTGGTCCTTTATTAAAAAAGCAGGTACCATCATTCTTCTGGCAACTATCTTTGTTTGGTTTACATCCTTCTTCGGCTGGGTTGACGGCCAGTTCAGAATGTTAGACGATTTGGAACTTGACCACAGCATCCTTGCGGCAGTCGGAAACACGATCAGCTGGATCTTTGCACCTCTTGGCTGGGGTGACTGGAAATCTGCAGTTGCAGCTATCACCGGACTGGTTGCAAAAGAAAACGTAGTAGGTACTTTCGGTATCCTGTTCGGTTTTGCGGAAGTTGCAGAAGATGGATCTGAAATCTGGGGAACGCTTGCAAGCAGCATGACTCCTTTAGCAGCTTATTCCTTCCTGGTATTCAATCTTCTCTGCGCTCCATGCTTTGCCGCTATGGGAGCCATTAAAAGAGAGATGAACAATACCAAATGGTTCTGGTTTGCCGTTGGATATCAGACCCTTCTGGCTTATGTAGTATCCCTTTGCGTTTACCAGGTTGGAAACCTGGTGCTCACAGGAACTTTTGGAATCTTTACTGTTGTTGCCTTTGCCCTGATCGCAGGATTCATTTACCTGATGGTAAGACCGGCAAAGGAAGAAAAGACATCAAACATTCATTTAAACAGTGTGGCAGGAGCTAAATAAGCTCCGGCCACGGCTGGAAGCCTGCACTTACCTGCAGGCTCAAAATATAAGGAGGTACTTTATGGGAACACTGGTTGTTTTAGTCGTTGTTGCCGGAGCAGTGGCTTTGGCAGTAAAGAGCATGATTCGTGATAAAAAGAACGGGAAATCCATTCAGTGTGGCGGAGAATGCAAAAATTGCGGAGGACATTGCCATTAACCCGGGCGGCAGAATTAAAAGCTGTTTTAGCCTTAAAAACCTGTAAACGGAGGCGTGCAAGTGGAGAGA
Source organism: Lacrimispora sp. BS-2 (assembly GCF_040207125.1). Lineage (NCBI taxonomy): Bacteria > Bacillati > Bacillota > Clostridia > Lachnospirales > Lachnospiraceae > Lacrimispora > Lacrimispora cavernae. The sequence goes on along the minus strand of NZ_CP157940.1, from coordinate 2,595,578 downwards.
CAAACGAACATCAATGAGAAAAGAAAAATGCCTGACTCCAGAAGCTATCGCAGGACAAAAATGCAGAAAGAACTGATCATTGAGAAGCTGAAGGCAAGAGGCTGCAGGATCACAAAGCAGCGTTGTACGCTGTTAGATGTTATACTGGAGCATGAATGTTCCAGCTGCAAGGAGATTTATTATAAGGCATCAGGCGTGGATGAAACCATCGGTGCTGCGACCGTCTACCGGATGGTCAATATCCTGGAAGAAATCGGAGCCATCAGCCGGAAGAACATGTATAAAGTTGTTTATTCGGATACCTGTCCCATGGAAGAGGCATGTACGGTGGTTTTAGACGATGAGACTACTTATCAGCTTTCTGCCAAGAACTGGAATCAGGTGGTTCAGGCAGGGCTTAGTGCCTGCGGATATTTGGATGGCCAGAAGATATCTTCTATTATAGTAAAGCCCTGTGATTGTGAGAATGCAGATTGCATTTAATATGTGGTTAGCATTGACTAACTGGAGGGATGAGTATAGAAATTTATGGATAGGGGACCAGAATTAGAATTATGTTCAGGCAGTGTGGATTATCATGAAATCATCGAATGCATTGTGAGTGCATTGGATGCCAAAGACCCCTATACCGCGGGGCATTCCCAGAGGGTCAGCGATATGGCGCTGGCCCTTTCGGAGTTTTTAGGGCTTGATAAAAAGGAAATAGAGAAGATACATATAGCCGCTCACCTTCATGACATCGGAAAAATCGGGATTCCTGATTCTATTTTAAATAAGCCGGAAAAGCTTTCCGAGGAAGAATGGGCGGCCATGAAAAAGCATCCCAGAATAGGGGCTGATATTTTAAGCAAGTCCCGTCATTTAAAGGAGCTGAAGGATATTGTCCTGCATCACCATGAACGCTTTGACGGAAAAGGGTATCCGGAAGGCTTAAAGGGAGAGGAGATCCCTCTGGGCGCCAGGATCATAGCCATCTGTGATTCCATCGATGCTATGACGTCGGACCGGGGATACCGGAGTGCTTATTCTATGGAACACTGCTATGAAGAAATCGAAAAGAATCTGGGAGTGATGTACGATCCGCTGATCGGGGCATTGGCATTAAAGCATTGGGACAAGGTGACCAAAACGGCCCGAAAATGATAAAATTTATCAATAAACGGAATTGTATTTGACTGGTAAAACTATGCTTGATATGATTGCACTACAAAAGAGAAAATCTGGAAGCATAGAGGAGGACACAAAAGATGTGGGATATTTTAAAGCTTAAAAAGGCAGGAATCTTTGCCGGAGGCGTGCTCTTTGGAACAGCGGGAGTCAAGCTTCTTTCCAGTAAGGATGCGAAGAAGGTCTACACCAATTGTACAGCAGCCGCTTTACGGGCAAAGGATTGCGTGATGAAGACGGCCACCCTGGTTCAGGAGAACGCAGAGGACATCCTTGCGGAAGCAAAGCAGATCAATGAAGAGCGGGCAGCAAAGGAAGCTGAGGTCGGAGAGGAACCGGAATCAGTTGAAGACGGCAGCAGTAAGGCGCAATAGACGACAAAAGAAAAGGAGAGAGCGGGGCCAAAAGAGAAAAGGGCCCCGTTTTCTATAGGAGGATCAGACGTGAGATTTATCATCAAACATGAAATGTCAGGAAGACTCCGGGTCCGTCTTTCCCAGCCGCGGATGACCTGCCGGGAAGCCGACACTTTGTTGTATTACCTTCACGGCTTGAAAAATGTGACTGGAGTTAAGGTCTATGAGCGCACCGGCGATGCGGTGATCTCCTACGTTGGTATCAGAGAGGAAATCCTGGAAGCCCTGAAACGTTTTAGGTATGATTCTGTTGAAGTACCTGCCGGGGTGATCGAGCATTCCGGGCGTGAGCTGAATGCTGAGTACCAGGAAAGGCTTGTGGGCAGGGTGATGATGCGGGCAGTGAGGAAGCTTTTTATTCCCGGCCCCATAAAAACGTTCCATATCGGGCTTCAGTCTATGAAATATCTTGTCAGGGGGATCAAGTCTCTTCTTAGAGGAAAGCTTGAGGTGGCGGTCCTAGATGCCGTGGCCATCGGCGTATCCGTGCTGCGCGGCGAACTGGAGACAGCAGGTTCCGTCATGTTTTTGCTTGGGATCGGAGAACTTTTAGAGGAATGGACCCATAAAAAATCCGTTGGTGATCTGGCCAGAAGCATGTCCTTAAATGTCAGCAGGGTCTGGCTCTTAAGCGGCGGACAGGAAGTGCTGGTGGAGGCTTCCTCCATTGTACCTGGAGATGAGGTGGTGGTGCACATGGGAAATGTCATTCCTTTTGACGGAGCCGTGATTTCCGGAGAAGGTATGGTCAACCAGGCTTCCCTGACAGGAGAATCCCTTCCCGTGAAAAAAGAGGCGGATGGATATGTATATGCAGGAACCGTGGTGGAAGAAGGCGAATTGACCATCAAGGTCCGGGAAGTTTCCGGCTCCACCCGGTTTGAAAAGATCGTTACCATGATCGAGGAATCGGAAAAGCTGAAATCTTCCATGGAAAGCAAGGCCGGTCATCTGGCTGATAAGCTGGTGCCCTATACACTTATGGGCACAGGTCTTACCTGGCTGCTTACGGGAAATGTGACAAGGGCACTTTCCGTGCTGATGGTGGACTTTTCCTGCGCGCTAAAGCTTGCCATGCCAATTTCTGTGCTATCAGCCATCCGGGAGGCAGGCATGTACCACATAACCGTTAAGGGAGGCAAATATCTGGAGGCAGTGGCAGAGGCTGTGACCATTGTCTTTGACAAGACCGGAACTCTTACAAAAGCAAGGCCAACCGTGAAGGACGTGGTTACCTTTGGAGAAGAGAGTCCGGAAGAAATGCTTCGGATCGCCGCCTGTCTGGAGGAGCATTTCCCCCACTCCATGGCAAAGGCAGTGGTGACGGCTGCCAGAAACCAGGGGCTGGAGCATGAGGAAATGCATTCCAAGGTGGAATATATCGTGGCTCACGGGATTGCTTCGTCCATAAACGAAAGAAAAGTGGTCATTGGCAGTTATCATTTTATCTTTGAGGATGAAGGCTGTAAGGTGGCTGAGGCTTACCGGGAGAAATTTGAGAGCCTGCCCGAGGACTGTTCCCACCTTTATCTTGCCATTGACCAAAAGCTATCAGCAGTGATCTGCATTGAAGATCCTCTTCGGGAGGAGGCTGCGGCAGTTGTAAATTCCCTTAAAAAGGCAGGGATATGCAAAACGGTCATGATGACAGGAGACAGCGAGCGGACCGCAGCGGCTGTTGCCGCCAGAGTAGGGGTGGATGAATATTATTCAGAGGTACTCCCTGAGGAAAAGGCCCGTTTTATAGAACGGGAAAAGGCATCAGGAAATGTGGTCATCATGGTGGGGGACGGGATCAACGATTCGCCTGCCCTTTCCGCAGCGGATGTGGGGATCGCCATCAGTGACGGAGCTGAGATTGCCAGGGAAATTGCGGATATCACCATTGCGGCGGACAATCTTTATGAAATCGTTACGCTGAAGCTGTTAAGTGACAGCCTGATGAAGCGGATCCATAAAAATTACAGAAGCATTGTTGGCGTTAATACGGGCCTTATCCTTCTGGGAGTGGGAGGGGCCATGTCCCCCACGGTCTCGGCTCTGCTTCATAATACGTCCACCCTGGGGATCAGTTTGAGCAGCATGCGGAATCTGCTGACCTAGGAAGCCGGGATTGACATTCCCGTCTGTCTGATGTATACTTGCATTGAAAATTAAAAGGGGTGCTGGAGAAAGTCCGGCTGAGATAAGACAGTATTGTCTTAAACCCTGTAACCTGATCTGGATAATGCCAGCGTAGGAAGCTTTCAGGCTAAGCCTGTTCACCCGCCCGGATATCCGGGCGGTTTTTTTGTTTTCTAATAGATAAAAGGAGAGATGAGACATGAATGCAAGCGTAGCGATCCAGACATTGCCGGAGGCAAAAAATGATGAGGAACTGATCCGTATCGTTGACCAGGTAATTGATTATATCAAAAGCACCGGACTGAATTATTATGTAGGGCCTTTTGAAACCGCCATTGAAGGGGATTATGACCAGCTGATGGATATTGTTAAGGAATGCCAGCACATTGCCATCAGGGCAGGTGCCCCTTCTGTTGCCGCTTATATTAAAGTCACCTACCGGCCGGAAGGGGAGGTACTTACCATTGATAAAAAAGTCACAAAGCATCACAAGTAAGCTTTGGTCCTGCTCGGCGGTTGCCTGTCTTTTCATCTTATGGCAGGGAATCAGTACTTTGGGCCTTGTGGACCGGTTTATGCTCCCATCGCCCATCAGCGTTGGGAGGGCATTTGTAACGGAATTCCCGGTATTGGCGGTCAATGCAGGAATCACCCTTGCCGAGGCATTCACCGGGCTTTTTCTGGGGGTGGCGACCGGTTTTGTGATCGCTGTGATCATGGATCATTTTGCAGGTCTTTACCAGGCCTTTTATCCGCTTATTGTCCTGACCCAGACCGTTCCAACGGTAGCCATTGCCCCTCTTTTGGTATTATGGTTTGGTTATGGAATGGCTCCCAAGGTGATCCTCATCGTATTGACCACCTTCTTTCCCATAACCGTGGGCATGCTTACAGGTTTTAAGTCAGTAAATCCGGATGCAGTGAACCTTTTAAAGTCCATGGGAGCCGGAAAAGTAAAAATATTCCGCTATATCAAGCTTCCCGGAGCCATGGGGCAGTTTTTTGCAAGCCTTCGGATTTCGGTTTCCTATGCAGTGGTTGGGGCAGTCATTTCCGAATGGCTGGGAGGCTTTGGCGGGCTGGGCGTTTACATGACCCGGGTGAAAAAATCCTTTGCCTTTGATAAGATGTTTGCGGTCATTTTTCTCATATCGGCCATCAGTCTTCTTCTTATGAAAGGTGTGGACATGCTGTCTAAGAAATGCATGCCATGGGATAATCAGTGATAGGATAGAATTGGAGGAAAAAATGAAAAAAACAGGTTTGGCAATTTGTACGGCTGCAGTGGCCGCCGCATTTTTAACTGCCTGCGGAGGAAGTGGGAAACAGGCGGTAAGTACGAATCCATCGGATTTGAAAAAGATAACATTTGTTCTGGACTGGACGCCCAATACCAATCATACTGGACTTTATGTTGCAGAAGAAAAGGGGTATTTCAAAGACGAAGGGCTTCAGGTAGAAATCGTTCAGCCCCCCGAGGATGGGGCGGCAGTTTTAGTAGCTTCCGGGAAAGCCCAGTTTGGTATGTCTTTTCAGGATTCCATGGCTCCGGCCCTGGCAGGGGAAGATGCCCTTCCCATCACAGCAGTAGCAGCGGTCATCCAGCATAACACCTCCGGAATCATTTCCAGAAAAGGGGAGGGGATGGCGTCTCCAAAGGGAATGGAAGGAAAGAAATATGCCACCTGGGATATTCCGGTGGAAAAGGCCATGGTCAAAGATGTGGTAGAAGCCGATGGAGGCGATTTTTCCAAAGTTCAGCTGGTTCCCAGTACGGTAACGGATGAGGTTTCCGCATTAAAGTCAAAATCAGTAGATGCCATCTGGATCTTTTATGCATGGGCAGGTATTAAGATGGAAGTAGAAGACCTTGATACGGATTACTTTGCATTTGCAGATTTGAATCCTGTGTTTGATTATTATACGCCGGTCATTATTGCGGGAGATGAATTCTTAAAGCAGGATCCTGAGACAGCCAAAGCCTTTTTAAGGGCTGTGAGCAAGGGGTATGAGGAGGCCGTAAAAGATCCGGAAGGAGCGGCCGGCATATTACTTAAGGCAGCGCCGGAGCTTGATGAGAAACTGGTAATGGAAAGCCAGAAATATCTGGCGGATCAGTATAAGGCTGAAGTGGATGCATGGGGATATATAGACCCTGTACGGTGGAACAGGTTTTATGGCTGGCTGAATGAGAACGGCCTTTCCGGTTCTGAGATTCCGGAAAACGCCGGATTTTCAAATGATTATCTGCCTCAGCAAAATTCTCCCAAGTAAGATATGGGGAGGCTCATTGCCTGCAGAAATATAGGAGGAAACCATGACGCACTTAAAGGTGGAAGGCATTACAAAATCCTTTGATGGAAAGGCGGTCTTAAAAGGAGTGTCCTTAGAGCTTAAGGAAGGGGAACTGGTATCTCTTCTTGGAGTCAGCGGAGGAGGAAAGACCACATTGTTTCATATCATTGCAGGCCTTTCTCTGCCGGATGAGGGACATGTGTATCTGAATGAAGAGGAAATCACAGGAAAACCTGGGTTTGTCAGCTATATGCTGCAAAAGGACCTTTTGCTGCCTTACCGCACCATCGTGGACAACGTGGCCCTTCCCCTTCTCATTAAGGGCATGAAGAAAGCCGGCGCCAGGAAAAAAGCGGGAGAATATTTTAAGCTGTTTGGCCTGGAGGGAACGGAAAAGCAGTATCCTTCCCAGTTATCCGGCGGCATGAGACAGAGGGCGGCCCTTTTAAGGACCTACCTTTTTTCCAATCGAATCGCTCTTCTTGATGAGCCCTTTTCCGCTCTTGATATGATGACAAAACGGGGGGTACATGAGTGGTATTTAAAGGTGATGGATGACATTCATCTTTCCACCCTTTTTATTACCCATGATATTGACGAAGCCATTCTTTTATCAGACCGTATCTGCATTCTGACCGGATATCCCGGCCGGATTACAAAGGAGATCGTCATAAAGGAACCAAAACCCCGGGAAAAGGATTTTAACATTTCAAAGGAATTTCTGGAATATAAGAGAGAGATTTTAAAGCATTTGGAAGGAATATGATAGCATGCGGGCTTTTGAAAAGCCCGCTGTTTTTGTCTGGATTATGTGAAAGAAATATCAAAAACCTTATTGTAAGTATCAAGTTAATTTTGTATAATAAAGAGAGAAACCATGGAGATTGACTGCGGAGATTGATGAATATGATAAAGTTGACAAATTTCAATGTTAAAAAAATGACGATTGGAGAAATGGCGAAAATCAATCACATATCAGAGCAGACCCTGAGACTTTACGACAGGGAAGGGTTGTTTTCGCCCGTAAACAGGGATGAAAATACAGGATACCGCTACTATGACATTCGCCAAAGTGCCCAGCTTGACATGATCCGGTACATGAAAGCCTTGGGGATGCCCTTAAAGGAGATCCGGATTCACATGAAAAAGTGGGATATGGGACGGGTAAAACAGCTTCTTAGGGAAAACAGAGATGCCATTGACCAGAAGATCGTGGAACTTAATCTTCAAAAGCGGGCCATTGAACGGACTCTTGACAGCTATGACCGTTATGAGGCGGCTCCTCCCGATGGGGCTATAGTTATGGAGTACATACCAAAACGCCGGATGTATGTAAAAGAGACCAAAACTAATTTTTATGACTATGAAATCGATGAATACGAACGTCTTCTGCGCAGCCTAAAAGAGGATATGGGCGCCCGTAAGATATCTCCGTTTTACTTTGCCAATGCAGGGACCATTTTAAAACGGGAGAATTTTATGAAGCGAAACCTGTATTCCACTCAGGTGTTCGTATTCGTGGACCAGGAATACGTTGAGGAAGAGCTGATTACCGTCATACCGGCCAATTCCTATCTTTGTATCTATTGTGACCGCTTTTCCAAAGAAAAAGAATACATAGACCGCCTGCTTGCCACCATAGAAGAAAATCATTACACGGTGATCGGAGATTACATCTGCGAAGTCATCGTTGAGATGCCTCTGGATTATAAGGAAAGGGGTATGTTCCTGCGCCTTCAGGTGCCGGTCCGCCTGTCCTGATATTTGGTTATTTTGCTCCATTGACCTGATACCATCTATAACCTTTATAATGAATGCATCAGGAGCTTTGCTCCAAAACAAGTTCTTATATGGAAAGGATGACGACGATGATGAATAACGAAAAGATCCGTGTGGTACAGTATGGCTGTGGAAAAATGGCAAAGTATATTTTAAGATATTTGTATGAAAAGGGTGCGGAAATTGTAGGTGCCATTGACGTGAACCCTGATGTGGTAGGCATGGATGTGGGCGAATTTGCCGGCCTTGGATTTAAAATCGGTGTTCCCATCCGCAGTGACGCAGATGCAGTATTAGATGAGTGTAATGCAGACATCGCCATTGTGACCCTGTTCAGTTTCATGGATGACGTGTATCCGCATTTCGAGAAATGTGTTTCCAGAGGAATCAATGTGGTGACGACCTGTGAGGAAGCTATTTATCCATGGACAACTGCTTCCGCAATTACCAACCGTCTGGACCGTCTGGCCAAGGAAAACGGCTGTACCATTGTTGGTGCAGGAATGCAGGATATTTACTGGATCAACATGATCGGCTGTGTGGCTGGCGGCGTTCATCGGATCGACCGCATTGAAGGCGCAGTCAGCTATAATGTGGAAGACTACGGACTGGCCCTTGCCGAGGCTCACGGCGCAGGCATGACTCCTGAGGAATTCGAGGAAAAAATCGCCCACCCAACTACTTTGGAGCCTTCTTATGTATGGAACTCCAATGAAGCGCTGTGCAATAAGATGGGCTGGACCATCAAATCCCAGACACAGAAATGCGTTCCTTATTTCTATGATAAAGACTTATATTCCGAAACTCTGGGAGCTACCATCCCAAAGGGCAACTGCATCGGCATGAGCGCAGTTGTTACCACGGAAACCTTCCAGGGACCAATTATTGAGACTCAGTGCATTGGCAAGGTTTACGGCCCGGATGACGGTGACATGTGCGACTGGAAGATCATCGGAGAGCCGGACACCACCTTCTTCGTACAGAAACCGGCTACAGTAGAGCATACCTGTGCAACCGTTGTAAACCGCATTCCAACCATACTGAATGCTCCGGCAGGGTTTGTAACAGTAGAAAAGCTTGACGATGTTCAATACATGTCTTATCCAATGCATTTATATCTGGAAATCTAAGACTTCAGGAGAATATGTAAAAACCAGAAATCCGCAGAGAGAATGACTCTGCGGATTTTATTGTATGTCATAGAAAAAAGGTAAACAGCCGGTTCCCACAGAACTGGAAGGGCAGTCCACCGAGGAAAATTGTGCCTTTTCTTGTCTGATGGAACATGGTATTATTAAGTGGGACTGCAGGTCTATTGAACGGAACGATAATATAATTTGTAAGTAATGACAGAAAATGACAGGAGGTAAGAAGATGGAAAGATTTGAATATAAAACACTGTTTACCGATGCAAAAGGAAACGGTTCCCGCCGCTCAAAACTACGGCAGCACAAGATGGATCATCTCAATATTCAAACGGAAGGTTGAGTAAGGTCGAAAAGTGACGAATGATAAGTGATTGATAATAAATAAATGTAGATATATAAGTAATTTTGCATAAAAGGTGAAAAACAACTCCAAAACCGACAGAATGCAACAGCAAACTCTAATGAACGACGGGAAAAGCATGATGAAAATGATATGGATCAGCAAACATGGATTATCTTTCTTTCCCTATAATGCTTTGACAATACCGGAAGTGATGCTATAATCAGGAGGCATATATTGAGACAAGGATAACAAAGGAGAAGAAAAATGAAAGTTCTTGAAAAGCATCCCATGGTCATGATCGTAATCGGTGTCATAGGAATTTCCCTTTCTGCAATTTTTGTCAAATATTCTGACGCGCCTTCCGTAGTGACAGCTGCGTACCGGCTTTTATGGACGGTGGGGCTTATGACTCCGGTGGTATTTGGGAAAGCCCAGGTCCGGGAGGAACTGAAACGGACAGATGGGAAGACTATAGTGTTATGTGCAGTAAGCGGAGTTTTTCTGGCTCTTCATTTTACGGCATGGTTTGAATCTTTAAAGCAGACTTCTGTGGCAAGCTCAACGGCAATCGTCTGCACGGAGGTCATCTGGGTGGCTTTGGGATTTGTAGTGTTCTTAAAAGGAAGGATTGGAAAAGCTGCTCTTATGAGCATTGCCATTACCGTGTTGGGCAGCCTGCTTATTGCATTATCCGATTATTCGGCAGGAGGAGATCATCTGTCCGGAGATGGTCTTGCCCTGGCAGCGGCAATATTTTCAGCCGTCTATACCCTGATCGGCCGGGAAGTGAGAAAAGGCATGTCGACAACATCCTACACTTATATCGTCTATTTCTTCTGTGCATTGGTACTTTACATATTTACGGCAGCCGCCGGAATTCCTTTCCATGGATATGGGATTAGTTCTGTGGTGGTGGGGCTTTTACTGGCTGTATTCTCCACCCTCCTTGGACACAGCATTTTCAGCTGGTGCTTAAAATTCCTGTCTCCTTCTTTTGTATCGGCTTCCAAGCTCTGTGAGCCTGTGGTTGCGGCCATATTTGCCGTTTTCCTTTTTACCGAGCTTCCGGCTCTTTTACAGGTTGTGGGAGGTCTGATTACCATCGGCGGCGTGTTTCTGTATTCCAAGGTGGAGAAAAATGGGGAATGATTTTTCTTGAGATTCCCTTGAAATCGTGTTACCCTAGAAAACGTGGAATTACTTCCATAATATTTAGAAAAGGATTTAAATAATGATCAGGAAAAGAAATCATGCGGGTACGATGAGAAAGAGCGTTCTCCTGGCAGTTCTATTTATGCTGGCAGGGACGACAGTTGCACTGGCAGATGACGCTTCAAAATTTGTTCCGGGGACCAGGATCAACGGCGTTCTTGTGGGAGGAATGACAGTTGAAGAAGCGAAGATACAGATAGAAGGCTTTTATGGCAGGGAATATCAGCTCTCCATTAAGGCAAAGGATGGCGTAACTGAGGTGATAAGCGGCCCTGAAATCAACTATCAGGTGGTCCTTACGGAAGGGCTTCAGACGATTCTGGAGGAACAGAATGCCACGGGACGTATGGCAGGGCCTGCCGTCGACAATACCCATAACCCAAAGGGAGTGGTCAGCTATGATGAAGGAAAGTTAAAAGAAAAGCTGAATTCCCTTCCCTGCATAAACGGAAAGGATATTACGGTCACGAGGAATGCCCGGATTTCTGACTGGCAGCAGGGGGTTCCCTTTGCCATCCTTCCGGAAGTACAGGGAAACAGCGTGAACTTAGAAAAACTGGAAGCAACAGTCAAGGCTGCGTTAAATGAAGAACTTCCTCAAATAAATATGGAGGAATCAGGCTGTTATGACACCGTCACCGTCACCTCAGAGGATGCCGGATTGATTGCCCAGCGGGAGGCGCTCAACCGTGTAAGGGAAATGGAAATCACCTATGCCTTTAAAGACCAGTCAGAGGTCTTAAAAGGAGAGGAAATCTGTTCCTGGATATCGGGGATGACAGGAGAAGTGATAAACGTAAGAGAAGATAAGGCTTCGGCTTACATAAAGGCTCTGGCGGATAAGTATGATACAGCAGGAACGGAACGGGCATTTCGTGTCACAGATGGAAAAGCCCGCCTTCTTCCTGGTTCCTATGGCCAGAAGATTGATCAGGCGGGGGAAACCGCTGCCCTGACAGCTCTCATTCAGTCCGGGAAAAGTCAGAAAAGGGAACCCAAGTATGTTCAGATAGTAGCTGAACGGAGTAATGCCTGGGGCGGAACTTATGTGGAGATAGATATGACGGCCCAGCATGTTTACATGTATAAAAAAGGTGGTCTGGTCTGGGATTCTCCCTGCGTGACAGGAAATGTTTCCAAAAAATACACAACTCCGGAGGGCATTTTTACCCTTTACTATAAGGAGGCAGACCGGGTCCTGCGGGGAGAGAAAAAAGCAGACGGCACCTATGAGTATGAAAGCCATGTGAATTACTGGATGCCGTTTAACGGAGGAATTGGTCTTCATGACGCAAGCTGGAGAAGTAGGTTCGGTGGAGACATCTATCAGACAAAGGGAAGCCATGGTTGTATCAACCTTCCCCCGGATAAGGCAAAGGCTTTATATGGCCTTGTTTATTCCGGAATCCCCGTAATCTGTCACAATTAAGTCAGGTGCATGAGATAGACAAAGGATGGGCCTTCTAAAAGACAATAAAAAAGAGGAAGCCGGTTCGGGTATTTATATCCGAACCGGCTTTTTTAACAGGACCTCTGACGGATTCGTCGGAAGTCCGTTTTTTATCTGCATGGATGCAGCAGCCCTTATTTCCGGCAGAAACGTTGTTTTTGAGGAAGTGAAAAATATTACTATAATAGTAACAAATATTGAAATATGGGATGGTATCCGTATGCATGTGAAACTATTTACACGTCAAATAAAATGAAGTATCATAAGGCCATCAGATAAGGATAAGCAACGGAAAAGGAGAAAAACAATGAGAACATTTAACGTATGCATCGTTGGAGGAGGAAGTACTTTTACACTTGGATTTCTAAAGTCATTTGTCAGACTCAAAGAGGAGTTCCCCTTAAAGAAGCTGGTGCTGTTTGATATCGACAACGACCGTCAGGAACCCATTGGAAAGTATGGTGAGATTCTATTTAAAGAAAGATTTCCGGAACTGGATTTCTCTTACACTACCGATATCAGGGAAGCTTATGAGGGAATGGATTTCGTATTCATGCAGATGCGCTCCGGAGGACTTCCCATGCGTGCAAAGGATGAACACATTCCGCTGAGCATGGGAATCATCGGACAGGAAACCTGCGGGGCAGGAGGAATGGCCTACGGCTTAAGATCCTGTGTGGATATGATAAAGGCCGTACACGATATCCGTACCTTTGCGCCGGATGCATGGGTATTAAATTATTCCAATCCCGCTGCAATCGTTGCGGAAGCACTTCGCAGAGAATTTCCGGATGACAGGAGAATCCTAAACATCTGCGACCAGCCGGAGAATGTGGTACGCTCCTGCAGCAGACTTTTAAAATGCAGTTGGGAGGATTTAGACCCGGTTTACTTTGGACTGAATCATTATGGCTGGTTCACCCATATGTATGACGTCCGCACAGGAGAAGACCTGCTTCCAAAGATCAGGGAAATGGTTGCTAAAAACGGCTTCCTTCCCCAGGATGCGGAACAGAGAGACAAGTCCTGGCTGGATACCTATGGAATGGTACAGACAATCATGGAGGACTTCCCGGATTTTCTGCCCAACACCTATGACCAGTATTACTTATATCCGGAATACAAGGCCAGCCATCTGGATGCTGGTTTTACCCGTGCGGATGAGGTTATGGCGGGAAGAGAAAAGCGGGTCTTTCACGAGTGTGCCCAGGTGATCAAAGAAGGGAAGCTGGGAGATAAGTTTGATGAGATTTCCGATGCACATGCCGAAATGATGATTAAGGTTGCAGAATCCATTGCTTTTAATAAAAATGACAGGCATATCTTAATTGTCGAAAACAACGGTGCAATAGCCAATATGCAGGACGATGCCATGGTAGAGGTTGTGTGCGAACTTGGAGCAAATGGCCCACGTCCCATGAGGGTAGGAAACATCTCACAGTTCTATCTGGGACTTCTGGTTAATCAGGTATCCTGTGAAAAGCTGATTGTAGATGCTTATTTTGAGAATTCCTATCAGAAAGCTCTGGAAGCATTTACCTTAAACAGGCTGATAGGCGATGCAAAGAAAGCAAGAAAGGTACTGGATGCCTTGATCGAGGCTAATAAAGGCATGTGGCCGGAGTTAAAATAGGGGAAAGCAAAAACTTGGCGGGAGTGAAATGAAATGTGCTCCTATGGAGAAACATAAGAAAACAGGATGTAACGTTACAGAGCAGGGATGCCTGTGACGGGAGAGGATATTATCATGAAAAAAAACAGGGCAATGGATTTTTTCTCGGCTCTTGGACGTAGTTTGCTGATGCCGATTGCCGCTTTGGCCGCATGCGGTATCGTTTTGGGGTTGACTTCCGCGCTTATGAAAGCGCAGGTACAGGCGGCTGTTCCATTTTTACAGCAGGGGCTTATCTATTTCATTATTTCTACTTTAAATAAAGTGTCAGGTGTTGTATTTACATTGATTCCGGTGCTGTTCTCCATTTCCATTTCTTTTGGCATGGCAAGAGAGGAAAAGGAAATAGCGGCATTTGCAGGTTTTATCGGGTATTATACGTTTCTGGTGGCATCGGCATGTATGATTAATTCCGGCTTTATGAATTTCGGTGCTTTGAAGATATCCACGATTCTGGGCGTAGAGACCCTGGATATGGGGGCGGTCGCAGGTATTGCGGCAGGTATTATAACCGCCTCACTCCATAACCGGTATCATAAAATCACATTTCCGGTGGCAATCTCCTTTTACGGAGGAAAACGTTTTGTTGCCATTGTTGTTATCATGGCTATGGCGGTTGTGGGCCTTGCTGCACCCATCCTGTGGTCCCCCGTATCCATGGTCATTGACGGGATGGGAGGTCTGATATCTGCCACAGGACTGGTGGGAGTATTTGGCTATGGATTCCTGGAGCGGCTGCTGATTCCCACCGGTCTGCACCATGTTTTAAACGGCATTTTCCGTACCACCTCCATTGGAGGAACCTATGAAGGAGTGGAAGGATGCTTAAATATCTTCCTTCAATTTGTCGATAAGGTAGACATCTCAGAGCTGAGGCCCTTTACAGTATTTTTAGGACAGGGTAAAATGCCGATGATGATGTTTGGTCTTCCGGCAGCAGCTCTGGCTATATATAGGACCTCTCCTCCGGAGAAAAAGAACAAGGTAAAGGCCCTCATGATTGCAGGTGTTGCAGCCAGCATTGTATCCGGTATTACAGAACCATTGGAATTCTCATTTATGTTTATAGCTCCGCCGCTGTTTTTATTCCATGCGGTAATGGGCGGTCTGTCCTTTTTGCTGATGGCGGCATTTAAAGTCATTATCGGCAATACAGGCGGCGGCCTCATCGATTTCCTGATCTGGGGCGTATTCCAGCCAGGGTCCCGCTGGTACTGGGTGATCATTACAGGGCCGTTCTTCTCCGTTATTTATTATTACGTATTTAAAAGCTATCTGACAAGAAAGCAGCTTTCCATCGATGTATCCGACGAAGAGCAGGAGGCGGATAGTAAGGGAAGCACTATGGAGGAGAAACAGAAAGTCCTTGCATCAAAGATTATAGAAGGACTTGGAGGATTTCATAATATCACGGCAGTAAATAACTGCCTGACCAGACTTAGGGTGGATATTAAGGATATGGCAATGGTGAGTGACGAACTTTTAAAGAAAACAGGTTCCATGGGAGTTGTCCGAACCAGCGATACACATATCCAGGTGATTTATGGGCCAAAGGTGGAAGGAATTGCATCAAATGTGAGGGAAGTATTAAAATATTAAAGAAACAAAGCGAAAGCTGCCCGGCCATGGGAAACATGGAACCGGGCAGCCTTTTTATTTCCTTTAAGGCAGTGAACCAAAGGTGTCACCGTCTGTCTGGGAATTCTGTTTGATCCTGGCGGCCAGCTCAATCAGAATCTGGACAATGGTGAAGATTCCCAGTCTGGGATTAATATCTACATGGCGGTATTCCTCATTCCGGTCATTGGTGCAGAGCGCAATGGTGCTGTAGGGAATCAGAGGGCTGTCTTTCTCACAGGTGAGCAGAATCGTGATGGTGCCGCGGGCCTTAGCTTTCCGGAATGCAGACAGATACCGCCTGGCATCTCCATGGGCTGTGATAATGAAAAGAACGGCATCGCTGCTGATTTCATGCACAAGGCCATTTAACAGGCGCTGCCATTCAACCAGAATACAGGGATAGTCCAGTGTATTTAAGACGGTCTGGAGATATTTGGCGGCCAGGGAGCTTAAATTGGAGCCATAAATATAGATGGGACGGTCGCTGGTTAAAAGCCCGGCGATCTCTTCCAGCTTTTCTTCATCGATCTGCTCCAGATTATCCTTAAACAGGGCGAGGGAATGATGGACCAGATCATCGGTACGGAAGTTCTGGGGATGAAGCTGTTTTAATTCCTTGCGCACCTGGTATTTGAATTCGTTATAGCCCTTTAGCCCCAGCTTTTGGCAGAAACGGACGATGGTAGCATTGGAGGTATACAGGATGGCGCTTAAGTCATTTAAACTGGCATACACGGATGAGGGAAGATTGGTTTCAAAATACCGCAGGATTTCTTTCTCCGTATCGGTAAGGGGAAGATGATGTGCTTTTTCAAATAAAGGAATCATGGTTTTCCTCCTGTTTTGCCTGATCCTGGCCGGCCAGCTTGTACTGAAGGTAACAGCGTATAATCACGTCGATCATATAAAACACAGGAAGCCTGGAGGTGAACTCCGCTCCACGGTTCTCACGCTGATTGGTGAAGAAGCGGAAGTTGACAGTGGCTAAGCTGGCAACCTCATTGTTGGTATATGGGGTGATGGATAGAATCGGGACATTGTTCATCCTGGCGATCTTTCCCAAACGTACGGTCGGCCCGAAATCGCCGGTGGTGCTGATTAAGATCAGCAGGGATTCCGTGCGGATATTTTTTAAAATGTGTTCCCCCATTTTGCTGGATTCAATCTTGTATACATTCTGGCGTCCGATTGAGAAAAGGAGCTTCTCAAAATAGTCGCTGAGAATAGAAGTAATCCCTCCCGGGGCCCATAAGTAGATGGGACAGTTACTGTCAAAATACCGGAACGTAAGGCTGAGCTGATCCTCGGATATGAGATTAGAGGTCCCTTCCACGTTGGAACACAGGCTGTCAATCATGATCCGGGTACTAAAATCCTGGGCTTTTGAAGCCGCTTTAACGGGATTTTCTTTTCTTCCCTCGGCACGGAGGGCATATTTTAATTCTGCAAAGCCGGAATATCCAAGCTTTTTGCAGAAACGCAGAATCGTGGCAGAAGAATAGGAGGTCCTGGCGGCCAGTGTCTGTATGCTCATATCCAAAACCTCGTCAATGTGTTCATAAACAAATTTAAGGACATTCAGTTCATTGTTGCTCAGGCTTTTAATAACGGCGTCATCCAGATGAAGTGTGACCATGGGAAACCTCCTTGTAAATCTCTCGGTTTATTTTATCACGAATACTTAATAAGTCAATGCAGATGGCGGGAAATAGACGGACTCCTTCGTGAAAATGGCGTTATTATCAGGTTATAGTTTGCTTCAACCGATTGACAGGATGGCCTCTTTGTGCTACATTCAGGACATAAAAAGGGTGAAAGGAGATGATACCTGTGGTTGAGATCATGCCTCATATCAAGTTGTCGGAAGAACAGGCCGTTCCCTATGTGCTTTTGCCGGGAGATCCAAAACGCCTGGACCGGATTGCAGCCTGTCTGACGGATACGGAGGAACTGGCCTATAACAGGGAATTCCGAAGTCTTAAGGGGAAATACAGGGGAGTGCCCGTTATGGCGGTGTCTACAGGAATTGGAGGTGCGTCTGCAGCGATTGCAGTGGAGGAACTGGCAAGAATCGGGGTTAAGGCCATGATCCGGATCGGAAGCTGTGGGGCGCTTCAAAAGGGGATCCGTCTTGGGGATTTGATTCTTGTAAATGGAGCTCTCCGGGATGACGGAGCCTCGTCCTCTTATACGGACTCCATCTATCCGGCGATACCGGATACAAAGCTTTTGCTGGCCTGCATGGAAAAGGCCGGGGAATTGGGAGCAAAATCTCACGTGGGAATAGTCAGAAGCCATGACAGCTTTTACATTGATGAGGAAAAAGAGGTCTGTGCTTACTGGGCAGAAAAAGGAGTGATGGGCTCTGATATGGAAACCGCGGCATTATTTGTGGTGGGCGGACTGCGGGGAGTGAAAACCGCCTCCATTTTAAACGTGGTGGTCGAAAGTGAGGAGTCCATAGAAGACAACATCAACAGCTACACCGGCGGAGAGTCCGCCATGATGAGGGGAGAGCATTTGGAGATCCTTACGGCATTAGAGGCATTTGTCCGTATGGACCAGGGTTGAAGGAAAACATGAATGGAGGATTATGAGATGAAAAATTTATTTAAAACCAAATTGAATGCGGCCTGTTTTGTGCTGATTCCAGCCTGTATTGGAATCAATTATTTAGGAAAGCTTTTTGCGTCTGTTTTAAAGCTGCCTCTTTGGCTGGATTCTATCGGTACCTGCATCGGCGGTATTCTTGGGGGACCCGTGATAGGGGGAATCTGCGGTGCGGCAAACAACTTGATTTACGGCTTTACCACAGGTGATTCCATTACCCTGGTATATGCCTTAACCAGCCTGGGAATCGGTGTCGCGGTAGGAATCATGGCAAGGCTTGGCCGTATGGAAAAGCTTTCCGGAGCCATTTTAACCGCCTGCGTGGCAGGAATTACGGCTGTTGTAATCTCCACTCCCTTAAATATCATTTTCTGGGGCGGAACCACAGGCAATATCTGGGGAGACGCTGTTTTTGCCTGGTCACAGGCATCAGGGCTTCCCGTTGCCTTTGGCTCCTTCCTTGATGAGGTCATCGTGGATGTGCCGGATAAACTGATCACCCTTTTGATCGTGTACGCCATCATCAAGGGTCTTCCAAAGAAACTGACTTCCCTTTACGAACTTGATGATGAAGTGTTAAGTCTGGATTAAAGCAGGAAAGGCAGAATCATATGAAAAGTATCAGTCTTTACGTGGATAAAGATACATACCTGACCAGGCTCCATCCATTTGCCAAGATGTTTTATATTCTGGCAGCCGTCAGCGCACCCCTGATCGGGGGTGCGCTGTGGATATACGGCCTGTTTCTGGCCATCAGCCTATGCCTTTTGATCAGCGGGAAAATAATACGGAAGGTTTTCCCCCTGATTGCATTTTCTTTTACCATCATAATCACCATTTTTTTGATCCACGGCCTTTTTAATCAGGAAAATGAGAAGATTCTGTTCCATTTAGGGCCTCTTGCCTTTTATCAGGAAGGACTTCTCTATGCCGCCAGGATCGGTCTTAATATCCTGAATATGCTTTTGGCCTTTGCCACCTTTGTACTGACCACCAAGCCTGCGGACCTGGTTGACGATCTGGAGCAGGCAGGCTTTTCTCCCAGGTTCGGGTATATGATCAGCTCTGTTTTTCAGATCATTCCCCAGATGATGGGAACCATGAATACCATCATGGATGCCCAGAGAAGCCGGGGCATGGAAACAGAAGGAAGCCTGCTTGTAAGAGCCAGGGCATTTATCCCCCTGATCTCACCTGTGGTCAGCAGCTCCCTGATCAATACAAGAGAAAGGGCCATTGCCCTGGAAGTGCGGGGATTTGATTCAAAAAGTAAAAAGACATTTTTAAGGGAACGGAAGCTTGCGGGCAGGGACAAGGCATTGATGGCATTGATGGCTCTGCTCATTGTGTTATCTGTTGTATGGAGGGTGCTTACATGGCTTTGATTGAAGTTAATAATTTGAAATACCGGTATCCCCATACAGAAAGCCTGGCTCTTGACGGAATTGCTCTTCAGGTGGAAAAGGGGCAGTTTATCGGGATCGTCGGTGAAAACAAGGCAGGAAAGAGCACGTTGTGCCAGGCCTTTGCCGGTCTGGTTCCCACCATGTTCCGCGGGGCTTACGGCGGAAAGCTTCTCATTGACGGAGCAGAAGCGGCAAAAACGCCGATTGCCCAGCTGTGCCAGAAGGTTGGTCTGGTGTTCCAGAATCCTTTTAACCAGCTTTCCGGAGCAAAGGATACGGTCTTTGAGGAAATAGCTTTTGGGCTTCAGAATCTGGGGATTCCCAGGGAAGAGATTTTTAAGAGAGTGGAAGAGAATTTAAAGCTTCTGGATATTGAGGAATACAGGGACAGGAATCCCTTTGATTTGTCCGGAGGACAGACCCAGCGGGTGGCCATTGCCAGCATCCTTGCCATGGAGCCTAAGGTCATTGTGCTTGATGAGCCCACCTCCCAATTAGATCCTCAGGGAAGCGAAGAGGTATTCCGGGTGGTTGACAAGCTGGCAAAAACAGGCATAACCATTATCATGGTGGAGCAGAAGATGGAAAAGCTTGCTTCCTACTGTGATAAGATCCTTCTTCTCCATAAAGGGAAGCAGATCGCCTATGATACACCGGAACGGATTTTTTCCAGGGATGATCTGGAGGAACTGGGCGTTAAGCCGCCGGTCTACACCCAGGTGTGCAGAGCCCTTGGGGTGTACAGGAAAGAGGGAGAGGACAAACTTTATCCGGTCACATTGGCGCAGATGGAGCGTTTAAGGGAACAGTTTCCTCCAGAACTTTCTGGCAGGTCTTTTGTAAAATGCCAGGAGGAAAAGCATGGTCAGGAAGTGTTCCGGATCCAGGATCTTGTATTTCATTATCAGCCTGACACTCCGGTGATCGAACACCTGGATCTCTGTCTTGATGAAAGGCCTACCGCCATCATCGGCCAGAACGGTGCGGGAAAGACCACTCTGGTCAAGCTGCTAAAGGGACTTTTAAAGCCGGATTCAGGGAGTATTTTCTTTGAAGGCCAGGATATTTCCATAAGGACCGTGGCACAGCTTGCCGGAAAGGTGGGATATGTGTTCCAGAATCCGGATGACCAGATCTTCAAAAACCGGGTAATGGAAGAGGTCATGGTGGGCCCCTTAAACCTGGGGAAGAGCAGGGAAGAGGCAAAAAAGCTGGCAGCAGAGGCCCTTGAGATGGTAGGGCTTATGGAGGCAGCAGAGGAAAATCCCTATGATCTGGATTTATCGGAACGGAAAATGGTAGCCATTGCATCGGTGGTGGCCATGGATCCCAAGGTGCTTATTTTAGATGAACCGACCATTGCCCAGGATGCAAAAGGCCGGGCAATGCTTGGAAGGATTGTCCGTACCTTAAGCGAAAAGGGAAAATTTGTGCTGGCGATCCTTCATGATATGGACTTTGTGGCGGAGTACTTTCAACGGGTCATTATTATGGCCCATGGAAAGGTGCTTTCGGATGGACCTGGAGAAAAGGTCTTTTATGAGAAAGAAAGCCTTATAAAGGCCCGGCTGGAGCAGCCCCATACGGCCAGGCTATGTGAATTCCTGGGCTATGAGGGTGCATTTATGACAGCAGAAGATATGAAAGCTGCAGGCAGGTAGCCTACAGGCTTTTTCGTTAATATGTTAAGGCAAGAAACGCCTGGCTCAGAGGAATTCCTTTGAAGCCAGGTGTTTTTTTGGCAGACTCTTTGTTTTATGCCGTAATCAGGGGCCTGCCTGGGTTCTCCTCTCTGGAGCACAGAAGACCACAATCTTCTGGGGAGTGGTGACTGCCGGAATGCTGCGGGTGGTAAACGCATAAAAGACAAGAAGAAAATGGCCGCCAGGATTATAAAAGAAGGTCTGGCCGTTGGAAAGGAGGATCGTTGTCTCACTTAGGTCGTTTAAGCTCAGCTTCAGGGTTTTTGATGAATTTAGCAGACTTTCATCAAAATAATCAAAAACAACCTCATACCCATCTATGTTTTCCGCGAGGATGATTGCTGTGTACTGAGGCGGATAAATGAGGGGAACAGGCGCTTGTGTATCATAGAAGGCCACAATGGTATCACCGGGGTTAAAGGTATGCTGGTTAACAACATAGGTTTGGGGAGTGACAATAAAGTTGGTCTGTCCCAGGCTCTCGCTCATTACGGAAATGATCATAGTACAGCTTTTATCGGCAGAGGAGGTCCTTAAAGGGTTGACGGACATTACTGATCCGTAGACAGGGGTATAGCGTGCCATAAAGGAATCCTTTTTTATCATTCTTAATTTTATCTTATGAAGACTGCGGGGGTATTATGAAATATTTTGTCACCGTGGAAAGCTGGAATTCAGGAATCTTTATATGCCTTAGGAAACAAGGGGAAAATGAAATCGTAATAAAAATGTCAAGAAATATACCAATAAAATTTAGACAAATTTCGCGGTTTTAAGGTATAATGGATTCTGAACGAATAGGCTGATAAGAGGTAGGAAATTAATGGAAAATGTAAAACCGCGCAGCAGGAAGAAAAAGCCACTTGGATTAAGGGGCTGGGCAGCAATTGGAAGCGGGACTGTAGCTGCAGCGGCGCTGATTGCTGCTCTGGCCTATCTTCAGATAGGCAGGCAGTATGAGAAGGTGTTTTTCCCCAACACCACG
The DNA here is from genome assembly GCF_040207125.1 of Lacrimispora sp. BS-2. NCBI lineage: Bacteria > Bacillati > Bacillota > Clostridia > Lachnospirales > Lachnospiraceae > Lacrimispora > Lacrimispora cavernae. Next base: position 2,573,648 of record NZ_CP157940.1, on the reverse strand, counting down.
ATCAATGGAATGGACGCTTCAAAGAAGTCCATAGAAGAAGTAAAGAAGTCAATTACTTCCGGTATTGATGACTATGTGTTGTCAATCGGGGAAAGAGGAGGAAGCACAGAAGAAATAAAGGGAAGGGATATCGGCCTTGAGTCAGTTTTTGACGGAAGCCTTGAAAAGCTTTTGGCAGACCAGAAGACTTATGAATGGTTGAAACATAGGAAAACGCCCCAGGAATTTGATATAGGGACTATGATACAGTATGACCAGGACAAATATGAATCGGCTGTTTCCAGCCTGGCCTGTTTAAAGGATGAGCTTGTGGAAAAGCCGGAGAATGCACATGTGTCCGATTATGTATCGGGACAGGGCTACACAATCGTTCCTGCTAAGGAAGGAAACCAGCTTGATCCGGAAAAGGTGAAGTCGGTAATTTCCGAGGCTATCATAAATTTAAAGCCGGAAATATCCCTGGAAGAGTTTGATGCTTACGTAAAGCCCCAGATTCCGTCTGACGATCCGCAGCTGATCGCCCAGGTGCAGACATTGAATAAATATGCCAATGCCACAATTACATATAGCTTTGGAAATGAAAAAAAGGTGTTAAACGGTGATACGATCTCCAAATGGATCGGGATCGGAGAGGATAGCAAGGTTTATTTAAACAGCTCCTCAGTTACCGCATATGTGAAAGAACTGGCTTCCAAGTATGATACGTCCACAAGGGCTAAAAACTTAAAGACCTCCTATGGACAGAACGTAAGGATCACTGGAGGCAGCTATGGCTGGAAAATCGATCAAAGCGCCGAGGCGGATGAGCTGGCGGAGCTGATCCGTTCCGGTCAAAGCCTGGTGAGAGAGCCTGTCTACAAACAAAAGGCAGCCAGCCACGGAGACACTGATTTCGGCAACACGTATGTGGAAATCAACTTAACGGCCCAGCACCTGTTTTTTTATAAAGACGGAAAGCTTTTGGTGGAATCGGATTTCGTATCCGGCAATGAGTCAAAGGGGTGGTCCACTCCTGCCGGTGTGTTCCCTCTTACCTATAAGCAAAGGGATGCCACCCTAAAGGGAGAAACTTACAGGACTCCCGTGTCTTACTGGATGCCATTTAACGGAAATATCGGCCTCCATGATGCCACATGGCGCAGTACCTTTGGCGGAACCATCTATAAGACCAGCGGTTCCCACGGCTGTGTCAATCTGCCCCCGGCAGTGGCAAAGACCATATTTGAGAATATTGCAGCAGGGGTTCCTGTTCTTTGTTATCATTTGCCTGGAACGGAATCCCAGACAGCCTCTAACGGAACTTCCAAACCAGGAGAGACAAAGCCGGCCACAGAGCCGACCACCGCAGCAAAGCCTACGGAAACACCGACAACGGCTCCGCCCACCACAGCGGCTCCCACTACAGCGGCTCCTCCTGCAACCAAGGAACCGGAGACAGAGATTTCAACAAGCGCTCCTTCCAAAGAAGGCGAGATCGGGCCTGGAGTTTCCACCCGCTCAGAGAAAAAGAAAACAGGGCCTGGCGCGCATAAGTAATGCAAAGCCCCTGGGCTGCGGTACCGGCTATTTATACGAGCCGGCACCGCGGCCTTTTGTTTTATATCATGGAAAAGTGGCTGCAAAGGCAGCCTCGCTCCGGCGTGAGAGTCTGTAAAGCAGATTCTTATTATGAAACAAAGGATTTTCTTGACAATGGCATCATACTGGTATAGGGTTTCAATAGATCAAAGCTATATGTAAGGAGGAGAATAAAATGTTTAATAAAGATACCTTCGTGCCCATGCAGTTTTTTAAAAAAGAGGCTTACACCGGGAGCATGAAGGGAATGCGTTACTGGGTCAAAAAGGAGGAAGAGGAGTTTTCTGCTGCCGTATATCCGGAACCTTATTGCTATGAAGCCACTCCTGAGGAGCAGAAAATAAGAGCAGCTTTTCCCTTTACGGAAGAGGGAAGGGGGCAGGTCGTGGACTGGATCAATGAGAAGTATGAGGAAAACCGGCCGGTCTGGGAAAAGGCCGCAAGAAAATGAATTTTCTATCCGAAAAATGATGAATGGCATGGCAGGACCATTACAAAAAGCCCGGTTTTTCGCTGCATTTTCCCCCTTTTCTAAATGGATGAAGTATGGTATGATAGTGTAATATTGGGATTACTGACATGGAGGAAGAGAAATGGAAGAGAATAAAGAAGAAGTGGTTTCTAAAAACTTTATTGAACAGGAGATAGATAAGGATCTTGCAGAAGGTGTTTATGATCACGTGCAGACCAGATTTCCACCTGAGCCTAACGGTTATCTGCATATCGGACATGCAAAATCGATTTTACTTAACTATGGCCTGGCTCAGAAGTATGGTGGAAAGTTCAACCTCCGTTTTGATGATACGAACCCGACAAAAGAGAAGACAGAATTTGTAGAATCCATCATGGAAGATGTGAAGTGGCTGGGAGCTGATTTTGAGGACCGCCTTTTCTTTGCTTCCAATTATTTTCAGGAGATGTATGATTGTGCTGTCCTTTTAATAAAGAAGGGAAAGGCATTTGTCTGTGATTTGACTGCAGAGGAAATCAGGGAATACCGTGGAGATTTTAAGACTCCTGGTAAAGAAAGCCCCTGCCGGAACCGCAGCGTGGAAGAGAACTTAAAGCTGTTTGAAGAGATGAAGGAAGGCAAATATCAGGATGGGGAAAAGGTTCTCCGCGCCAAGATTGATATGGCATCTCCCAACATCAACATGCGTGATCCGGTCATTTACCGTGTGGCCCGCATGACCCACCATAACACCGGCGACCAGTGGTGCATTTATCCCATGTATGATTTTGCCCACCCCATTGAGGACGCCATTGAGCACATCACCCACTCCATCTGTACTTTGGAATTTGAGGATCACAGGCCGCTTTATGACTGGGTGGTTAAGGAGTGTGAATTCGTGGCTCCTCCCCGCCAGATTGAATTTGCAAAGCTGTATCTTACCAATGTGATAACGGGAAAACGCTATATCAAGAAGCTGGTTGAGGATGGGATCGTTGATGGATGGGATGATCCCCGCCTGGTATCCATTGCAGCTTTAAGAAGAAGAGGCTATACGCCGGAGGCCCTGCGCATGTTCGTGGATCTGGTAGGTGTATCAAAAGCTAACAGCTCCGTGGATTATGCCATGCTTGAATACTGTATCCGTGAGGATTTAAAGCTGAAAAGGCCGAGAATGATGGCCATCCTGGATCCCATTAAGCTGGTCATCGACAACTATCCTGAGGATACCGTAGAGTATCTGGATGTTGCAAATAACATGGAAAATCCTGAATTAGGAGAGCGAAAGGTTCCCTTTGGGAAAGAGCTTTACATTGAACGGGAAGATTTTATGGAAGAACCCATTAAAAAATATTTCCGCCTTTTCCCAGGCAATGAAGTCCGCCTGATGAACGCCTATTTTGTAACCTGCACAGGCTGTGAAAAGGATGAAGACGGCAATGTCACTGTAGTTCACTGTACCTATGACCCGGAAACAAAGAGCGGCTCAGGCTTTGAAGGCAGAAAGGTAAAGGGAACGATTCACTGGGTAGCTTCCTCCACCGCAGTACAGGCGGAAGTCCGTCTGTATGAAAACATTGTGGATGAAGAAAAAGGAAAGCTTAATGAAGACGGCAGCTTAAACTTAAATCCAAATTCTTTGACGATCTTAAAGAACTGTTATGTGGAACCAGGCCTTTTAAGTGCAAAAGCTTATGACAGCTTCCAGTTTGTGAGAAACGGATTTTTCTGCGTTGACTGCAAGGACAGCGGGGCGGACCATCTGGTATTTAATCGGATCGTTTCATTAAAGAGTTCATTTAAAATAACAAAATAACCTTTGACAGGCCGAAGGGCCGGTTAAATGAGGAGAATGCTGCATGGCCGGGAGAACAGGGGACGTGTGGCATTTCTTCATATCCGGGAAAGAGGAAAGGGGGAGTTTTTTCCATGGAGTTAATGATACCCTTAAGAAACCAGTCTGGGTCACCTTATTACAGCCAGATTTACAGCTACATCAAAGAGGAAATAAAAAAAGGAAATATAAGGCCGGCCACCCGCCTTCCGTCCACAAGGAGGCTGGCCGAGAATTTAAAGGTCAGCCGCAGTACCACCCAGATGGCCTATGAACAGCTTTTATCGGAAGGATATATTGAGGCTGTTCCCTGTAAGGGGTATTTTGTATGCAGGATCGAGAATCTGGTGCATACCGGGCAGGAGCAAAGGGATAAGATCCCTTCTCTTCTTGGCTCCTCTCCCTTTGGCAGGGAAAATGTCCCGGAGTGGAAGGTGGATTTTTCTCCAAGGGGTATTGATCTTTGTGCATTCCCCTTTAATACATGGAGGAAGATATCGAAAAATACCCTTGTAGATGATAACCGGGAGATGTTCATGCCGGGAGATCCCCAGGGAGAACCGGTTCTCAGGGAGGCCATCCGTTCCTATCTCCATTCCGCCCGCGGGGTAAACTGTCAGGCAGAGCAGATCATCGTAGGTGCCGGAAGTGAATACCTTTTGATGCTGCTGTCCCAGATCCTTGGAACCGACCGGGTAATTGCCATGGAAAACCCTACGTATAAGCAGGCATACCGGGTATTTGACAGCTTAAAATACCAGGTGGTTCCCGTTGCCATGGACCGTTTTGGCATGGATATAGAGCTTTTGGAAAAAAGCGGGGCAGATATCGCCTATGTCATGCCTTCCCACCAGTATCCCACCGGTATCGTTATGCCGGTAAAACGGAGACAGGAGCTTCTTGTTTGGGCTTATGAAAAAGAAGGGCGGTATCTTATTGAGGACGATTATGACAGTGAATTCCGATACAAGGGAAAGCCGATTCCTGCGTTACAGGGAATGGACGGAAGAAACCGGGTGATTTATTACGGAACCTTTTCCAAATCCATTGCCCCGGCCATCCGTGTAAGCTATATGGTCTTGCCAGGCCCACTTTTGGCTGTTTACCGGGACCGGATGAATTTCTATGCTTCCACGGTATCCCGTATTGACCAGAACATCCTTTATCAATTTATGGCAGAGGGACACTACGAACGCCATTTGAACCGGATGAGGGCGGTCTATAAGGCAAAGCATGATACACTGGCGGCAGGGCTTAAACCCTTTGAAAGCCAGTTCTTAATCAGAGGTGAGCATGCCGGGCTCCATCTGCTTTTAACGGACCGTAAGGGACGGGCGGAAAGCCTGCTCATAACCATGGCGGCAAAATCCGGGGTTAAGGTCTATGGCATGTCGGGAGACTTTATCCATGAACAGCCTGGTGCCTATCCTTCCACCATTATCCTTGGGTTTGCAAGCCTTACGGAAGAAGAGATAAGGACAGGACTTGCGCTTCTTTGCCAGGCCTGGTCCGTATATGACGGGAAGGAGGGATTTTGTGTTTGAAAAATGGACGGATCAGGGAAAGAGGGAAAATCTTCACGTCCTCCTTTGGATCGGACTTATTACGGTGCTTTTGCTTCTGCTTAGCGTGGCAGGCAGTATAAGGAATGGGGAAGAACCCAACCAGGATATTACAGAGGCAGAGAAGGTGGAACCAAGGGCCATGGCCATGCCTTTGAATGAGACCTTATCAGATGAGATAATCCTTTCTCCCGGGGATAAGGAGTTCTTAACCCAGCTCACCTGGTTATTTGACCAGGGAGACTTAGAAGGAGCGGCCAGGCTGTTAAACAGTTATGACATCCCCTGGAAGGAGTTTCCCTGCATGTATGATGGAGCGGCCATGAGAGGGAAAATATCCTCCGGCAAAGGCCTGGTATTTGTAAAGGCTTCCACGGTTTTTTACGGGAGTTTTGATTACGGGAAACCGGAGGGAGAATGTGCGGCCCTGCAGATTCTTGAACTGGAGGAGGGGAAACGCTACGATTACTCTTATGGGACATGGGTCAGCGGAAAGATGAACGGAAATGGCGAATGCGGTTATAATTATTATGACGGAGTAACAAAGGATGTCACAAAGCTCAATGCAAAAAGGGCTGTTTTTAAAGATGATCTGATGCAGGGAGAGATTACCTATACCAGCACCAATGCAGAAGGGGAAATTGCTGTCTGGCAGTTTCAGGTTTTTGATGGCGTGATCGTAAAGGATGAAAGATGGATTCAGGGTATGGACAGCTCCGGGGCCGTTATTTACAAGCTGATGGCAAAAGATGATGATGTTCATGCCTATACCTTGGGAGAAAACGCCATGGGAGAGGTCAGGTGGAAAAATCTGATCCTGTTTCCCTATGTTTAAAAAGGAGGCCTTGACGGGTGAATCAGGAAATCTTAGACCGTCTGGGAGTCATTACAGACGAGGAACGGGAAATCATGAATGGACGGACGGAAATTGACCGCAACCGGTATACCGAGGGGCAGGAGCTGGTCATTGACAGCAAAAAGATGCTGGAACACGGGAAAATGATCAGCATCAGGCCTCACACTAGGTTCGTCCATTTTCCCAGGCACAAGCATAATTATATTGAAGTGATCTATATGTGCAAAGGAGAAACAGTCCATTTTATTGATGGGGAAAAGGTGGTTTTAAAGACAGGGGAGCTGCTGTTTTTAAACCAGCATGCCACCCAGGAGATCCTTCCGGCAGGAGAGGAGGATATTGGAATAAACTTTATCATCCTGCCGGAATTTTTTGATACTGCCTTTGAAATGATGGGAGAAGAAGAAAACCTGCTACGGGATTTCCTGGTAGGCTGTCTCTGCTCTGATACCCGTTATGCCAGCTGCCTGCATTTCCAGGTGGCAGATGTGCTGACCGTACAGAATCTGGTAGAAAACATGGTGTGGACCCTTTTAAGCGACCAGCCCAATAAAAAGAGCATCAATCAGATCACCATGGAGCTTTTGTTCCTTCATCTCATGCATCATACGGATAAGATCAGCCATACCCTGGAGAGCTTTGAACAGAAGCTTATATTTCAGGTGCTTACCTATATTGATGAAAATTATAAGGAGGGAGAGCTGACTGAGCTTGCGGCCCTCCTTAATTATAACATTTACTGGCTGAGCCGGGCCATAAAGCGATTGACCGGGCGGACCTATAAGGAACTTTTACAGGTAAAGCGGCTGAATCAGGCTTCTGTTCTTCTTTTAAATACCAGGCTTTCCGTGACTGACATTTCCATAGCCATTGGGTATGATAATACCAGCTATTTTCACAGGATCTTCCGGAATTATTACGGAATGTCACCAAAGGAATACAGGGCGTTAAATTCTTAGGCCCTTTCCTGCCCTGTTTTGATCTCATAGGTCCCGCGAAGGAGATCAGCTTCCACTGCAGTACCGCCTGCAAAGGTGGTGCGCTGCCGCAGCGGATCTCCGTCAATCAATTCATGGGACAGCATTTCACACATGGCGACCTTTTCGTGAAGAGAAGCAACAACTTTGCAGCGGGCTGCCATTTCCTCTTCTGAAAGGCTTTGATGGCCGCCAAAGGAGCCGTCAATGTTCTCGTAAGCCCCGTCCCGGATAAAATACGGCGCGCCGCCGTTTAAAAGGGCGTAAAGCATGAAATCTTCTTTTTCATATTTTTCCATCATCCATGGAATGATCAGGCAGTCATGGTATACCAGGTTAAAGAGAGGTACGGCAATTCCCTGGCGCTCAGCTCCCGGCTCGTGCATCATAAAGGAATAGGGGGCATAGTGGCAGAACACAAGGCTTCTTACAGACCAGTCCGTCACTTCCTCGGAACTTGGAAGGATCCCCTGGGAAAGCAGGTATTCAAAGCAAAGGCTCCGGTAGTCTAAGCATTCCTTCCGGTTGATCCGGTGCCAGGGGTGATCGCATTCGTCAGGCTCGTTGCAGGTGAACACATCTAAATAGGCACAGTCTAATTCCACTCCGTTTTTCTTAACCTCAGTAAAATTCCTTTTAACATAATAGGGAGCCTGGGTGGCGCACAGATAGGTCTGGGGG